>NZ_BLVO01000013.1:900000-1197568 GCF_013340285.1 Desulfovibrio subterraneus
AGTAATAATGGGCCTTTCCGGAAGCGGAAAGTCCACGTTGGTAAGGTGTCTCAATCGTCTTATTGAGCCCACGGAAGGTACTGTTCATATTGATGGACAGGATATAACCACCATGAGTCCCGACGAGTTGCGCGAGCTTCGCCAATCCAAACTGGGCATGGTATTTCAGAATTTTGCGTTGTTTCCGCACCGTACCGTTGCCGAAAATGCCGCCTACGGCCTTGAAATCAAGGGAGTAGATGCTGAAATCCGCCGCGAAAAAGCTTTTGAAGCACTTGAACTGGTGGGCTTGAAAGGATGGGAAGAAGTATATCCTTCGCAACTATCCGGCGGTATGCAGCAGCGTGTCGGCCTTGCCCGGGCCCTTGCACTTGATCCGGATGTTTTGCTGATGGATGAAGCCTTCAGCGCCCTTGATCCTCTTATCCGCAGGGACATGCAGGACGAACTGATCAACCTGCAGGAGAAGATGCGCAAGACCATCGTCTTCATCAGCCATGACCTTGATGAGGCCCTTAAACTGGGTGACCGCATTATCCTGATGAAAGACGGCAAGATTGTGCAGATAGGCACGCCGGAAGAGATTCTGATGGAGCCTGCCAACAGGTATGTGGAACGGTTTGTCGAGGAAGTGGATATATCCCGCGTTTTGACCGCCGATTCCATCATGCAGAAGGTGCTTGCCGTTGCTCATCTGGGAACGGACGGCCCCCGTGCGGCGCTCAGAAAAATGAAAAACCACGGCATATCCTCACTCTTCGTTCTTGGCAGGGATCATACGCTCATGGGGGTGGTTTCCGCAGATCAGGCGGCGCACCTCATCGAAATCGGAGAGACGGACCTGTCGCCCATAATCTGCACCGACCTCAAGACCGTGTTGCCGGATACCCCCGCGCAGGACCTGTTTCCCATAATGCACGATCTGGCCTATCCGCTTGCAGTTGTGGACAGTTCCAATCGTCTGAAGGGAGTCATCGTCAGAGGCACCCTCATAGCCGCTCTTGCGGAAAGAAAGGGGGCCTAAATGAGTTACAGAA
Organism: Desulfovibrio subterraneus; assembly: GCF_013340285.1. Lineage (NCBI taxonomy): Bacteria > Pseudomonadati > Thermodesulfobacteriota > Desulfovibrionia > Desulfovibrionales > Desulfovibrionaceae > Desulfovibrio > Desulfovibrio subterraneus. The sequence goes on from NZ_BLVO01000013.1 coordinate 901,038, forward strand.
TTCCCGTAGGCGACGTTATCGAGTCCGGCATCAACTTTCTGGTCGAGCATCTGTCCTTTGCCACCAAAGCCTGTTCCGTGGTTGTGGAAGCCTCTCTGCGCTTTCTTGAGAAGGGCATGGTGGCCATTCCGGAACCCATTTTCATCCTGCTTTCCGGGCTGATAGTGTGGAGGCTGACCCGCGAGCGTAATCTGGGACTGTTCGCGGTTCTCGGGCTCGCACTTATCTGGAACATGGGGTTGTGGGCGGCTACCATGAGCACCATTGCCCTTGTATTTGTGGCAACGTTGTTTGCCATCATGCTGGGCATACCCATCGGGATTTTCACTGCGGTGAACAAGGTCGCCTATCGCATTATCATGCCGACGCTGGACATAATGCAGACTATGCCCGCGTTTGTGTATCTGATTCCTGCCATTCCTTTTTTCGGACTGGGCAAAATGGCGGCCATATTCTCCACGGTCATATTCTCCATGCCGCCTGCCATACGCATGACCTGCCTAGGCATACGGCAGGTACCGCTGGATCTTGTTGAGTGTGCAGAAGCCTTCGGCTCAAGCCGGTGGCAGCGGCTTGTAAAGCTGGAATTGCCGCTCGCCCGTTCGACCATTCTCGCAGGCGTGAACCAGACTGTCATGCTTGCACTTTCCATGGTGGTTATCGCCGCCATGATCGGCGCCAAGGGACTTGGCGGCGAAGTTTGGAAAGCCATTCAGCGCCTTCAGATGGGCCGCGGATTTGAAGCCGGAATAGGTATCGTTATTGTGGCGATAATTCTGGACCGCGTCCTTCAGAAGGCGGGAAAACGTAAACAGTAATGTAAGGAGTTCTTAATGAAACGTGTACTATCTTTGTGTCTTGCTCTGGCCCTTGTCGTTGCGAGTTCCGTTGTTGCCTTTGCAAAGGATCCCGTACGCATTGCATATGTGGAGTGGGATTGCGCCACTACCTCTACCAACATGGTAAAGGCGGTGCTTGAACAGGAAATGGGCTATGAAGTAGAAATACTGCCCGTTGCCGCAGCCGCCATGTGGCAGGCAGTCGGTTCCGGCGATGTGGACGGCATGGTAACCGCATGGTTGCCTGTAACCCACGGTGACTACCTGAAGAAGGTGGGCGACAAGGTTGAAGACCTTGGCCCGCTGTCCACAGGTGCAAAGGTCGGCTGGGTTGTTCCCAAGTATGTCACCATCAATTCCATTGAAGAACTCAAGGCAAATGCCGACAAGTTCGAGGGCAAAATCATAGGTATCGACCCCGGTGCCGGACTGATGCGCATGTCCGAGGACACCATGAAGGCGTATTCCCTTGATAATTTTGAGCTGGTGGAAGGTAGTGGGGCGACCATGACTGCCGCTCTTGCCGATGCCGTAAAGAACAACAAGTGGGTTGTCGTGACCGGTTGGTCTCCCCACTGGATGTTCGGACGCTGGCAGCTCAAGTACCTTGAAGATCCCAAGGGCACTCTCGGTGGTTCCGAAACCATCAACGCTGTTGTCCGAAAGGGTCTGAAAAAGGATATGCCCGAGGTGTATGCATTCCTCGACCGTTTTGCATGGGATACTCCCGATCAGCTGCAGATGGTCATGGCATGGAATCAGGAATCCGGCGCTGATCCTTATGAAAACGCCAAGCGGTTCATCAAGGAAAATCCTGAAGTCGTGAAGAAGTGGCTCGGTAAGTAGCCATAGTCTCGAATGTAAAGGCCGCCCCATGGGGCGGCTTTTTTCTTGCCATGCGGAAAAGGAGGTAAGGGCACTGTTGTCGAGCCGTGTCCAATGTAATGGCGTACTTGGATAACGGAGTCTTCTTTGCGTTTCCGGAACTGCCGAGGGGGGGGGATCCGATGATAAAAATATGCCCTTTCCCACTCAATACAGTCAATTGTTGCTGTAACATGTTGCATTTTTTTGTTAGAGCATGGTAGAGTGATTACTGGCATTTCAACTATAAACAATCCATTATCTGGAGGATACAATGAAACGTTTGCTCGTAGCTCTGTCTGTTTCCGCAGCTCTGATCATGGGCTCTTCGCTCATCGCCTTTTCTCAGGACGGCGCTTCCCTCTACAAGGCCTGTCAGGGCTGTCATGGTGCGCAGGGCGAAAAGCTCGCCATGGGTGTTGGCGCTCCTTTGAAGGGGCAGAGCGCTGACGATCTGTCCAAGAAGATGCACGGCTACAAGGACGGCAGCTATGGCCATGCCAAGAAAGCCGTGATGGAAAACCTGATGAAGCGTTTTGACGATGCGCAGATCCAGGTACTGGCCGACCATATTGCCAAGTTCTAAAGCTCAACTAGCCTGAGGGTGTATCCTGCGGAGTTGCCATGCGTATGCCTATTGTCGCTTTCTGGGTGCTTATTCTTGTTGTGTCGAGTTCTCCGCTTCAGGCGGCCCCTGTTGATCATTCCGGCCACGCTGCATCCATGCAGACGGCAGAGCAGACAGCGGGGCACGATCATATGCAGATGGGCAACGGAACGACCAATGCGACCCACAGCATGCCGACGGAAAGCATGCCGGCTGATATGGCCAACGGCAACCACGGCGTTGTAACACCAGGGCAGCATGACGCGGGGCATATGGTGCCTGACGGTTCTGCCCCCGGCCTTGGCGGGCATGTGCACAAGGAGCCCGATGCCTCCGCCCCTGTTGCGTCAATAGATGAAAAGCTGGGCAACATCATCCCGCAGGGTATCATGTTCAAAGATGAAACGGGGCAGATGGTTGACGTGCGAACCCTTATGGACAAGCCGACAATCATCGCCCCGGTCTATTTCTCCTGCCCGAACGTCTGCAATATTCTGCAAAGCTCCATAGCCCGCGTTTTGCCTCAGATGTCGCTGAAGCCGGATGCCGAGTACCGCGTGATATCGGTCAGCTTTGACGAGACCGACACGCCCGAACTGGCGGCACACAGAAAGAAGAACTACATCGCCGCCATGCATAACGATTTTCCTCCCACCGGCTGGCGATTCCTGACCGGCAGCAAGGAGAGTATCGACAGGCTGATGGATGAACTCGGCTATCGCTTTGCCCGTGTGGACAAGGATTTTGTGCATCCTGTTGCCATCATTGTCACCTCGCCCGAGGGCAAGATAGTCAGATACCTTTACGGGAACAACTTCCTGCCTTTTGACACCACCATGGCCCTGACAGAAGCGGCAGAGGGCAAGGTGGGCATTTCGCTTAAACGCATCGTTTCCTACTGTTTTTCCTATGACCCGCAGGGAAGACGCTATGCGCTGGACATAATGCGCGTCGCGGGCTTTGTCGTTCTGTTCGGCGTCGGCGTTCTTTTCCTCATCCTTTCCCGCGGCGGACGCAAACCCCGCAAATGATTTGTCCCAGAACCTTCGAGCATTGAGAGGTTGTCATGGCTTCGGAGCATCAATCCGCTCTCAGTTTTTTCGACAGGCAGCCCGGTACGTCCGGGGGCATTACCTCCTGGATTTTTTCAACCGACCACAAACGGATCGGTATCATGTACCTTTGGGGGATCATGGGATTCTTCATCGTGGGCATGTTGCTGGGGTTCCTTATCCGGCTTGAGCTTATCGCCCCCGGCCGGGACATAATGGACCAGCAGACCTACAACGTCATGTTCACCCTGCACGGGGTTATCATGATCTTTCTGGTGGTCATTCCCAGCATTCCCGCTGCGTTCGGCAACATATTTCTGCCCATTCAGATAGGAGCCGAGGATGTATCCTTTCCGCGGCTCAACAACTTTTCATGGTGGCTGTATGTGACAGGCGCACTGCTTGCGCTGGTTTCGCTGTTTACTGGTAACGGGCCGCCGGATACCGGCTGGACATTCTATGTGCCTTTCAGCAGCAATGTGACCACAACCAACGTGAATGTGGCCGTCATAGCCGTGTTCATTCTCGGTTTTTCATCCATCCTCACCGGCCTCAATTTTGTCACAACCCTGCACCGGCTGCGTGCTCCGGGCATGACATGGACCAGGATGCCGCTTTTCTGCTGGTCGCTGTATGCAACCGGCTGGATTCAGATTCTGGCAACCCCGGTGCTCGGCATAACGGTGCTGCTCATTTTTGCAGAAAGAGTGCTTGGGGTGGGCCTTTTTGATCCTGCCAAGGGCGGCGACCCCATCCTTTATCAGCACCTTTTCTGGCTCTATTCGCATCCTGCCGTATATATCATGATCCTTCCGGCAATGGGCGTTATCTCCGACGTCATTCCCGTATTCGCCCGGCGCGATATTTTCGGCTACAAGATGATCGCCTTTTCAAGCGTCATGATCGCCTTTGCCGGTTCGCTGGTGTGGGCGCACCACATGTTCACCAGCGGCATGAGCGACACGGCCGTGCTTGTTTTCTCCTTCCTTACCTTTGTGGTGGCCATCCCCTCGGCCATCAAGGTCTTCAACTGGGTTTCCACCCTCTACAAGGGGTCCATTTATACGGACCCGCCGTTCTGGTACGCACTTGCCTTCATCTTCCTGTTTTCGGTAGGCGGACTTACCGGACTCATTCTCGGTGCGGCCGGTACCGACATCCATGTGCACGATACCTACTTCGTTGTGGGGCATTTCCATTACGTCATCTTCGGCGGGCTCGGATTCGGTCTTTTCTCTGCCATGCACTACTGGTTCCCCAAGATTTTCGGCAGGATGTACAACTCCAGAATGGCCAAGATATCCTGCGTGATCATCTTTGTCGGCTTTAATGTGCTGTATTTTCCCATGCTCATCATGGGCATGCAGGGCATGCCGCGCAGATATTACGACTATCTGCCGCAATATGCTTTCGGCCACCTTATCTCGACCATCGGATCATGGATTCTTATAGCAGGCCTGCTGCTCATGTTCGGCAACCTGATCCGCGGAGCGTTCAAGGGCAAGAAATGCGGCAGCAATCCATGGGGGGGCGCTTCCCTCGAATGGCAGATTCCCTCGCCGCCTCCGCATCATAACTTTGTGACGGAACCGGTGGTTGATCGTGGACCCTACGACTTCAGAGGGGTGGAACGCGATGAGTGCGATTAAGGATTATACCGGCGCGAAACTGGGTATGTGGCTCTTCCTGTTCACGGAAGTGCTTCTCTTCGGCGGACTGTTTCTGCTGTATGCAGCCTATCTGCACAAGTTCCCAGCTGAGTTTCATCTTGCGGGCAAAGAACTGAACGTTGTGCTTGGCGGTACCAACACGGTAGTGCTGATTTCCAGCTCATGGTTCATGGCGCTGGCAATCAGCGCCCTGCAGCAGGGCAGGGTTGATCACTGCAAGAAGCTGATGTTGCTTACGCTGGCCATGGCCATGACCTTTCTTGTCATCAAATACTTCGAATGGTCGGCCAAGATTCACCATGGCATTTTCCCTGATTCTCCCGAGTTGCTGGCAAGACCGGCGGGCGAAGTGGTGTACTTCGGGCTCTACTACCTCATGACCGGCCTGCATGGGCTGCACGTTATTCTGGGTGGCGGACTGATCACCTTTGCCTACGTTCTCATTGTCCGTGGCAAGGTTACGCCTCAAGATTTCGTGTTTCTCGAAAATGCCGGCCTGTACTGGCACCTTGTGGACCTTGTGTGGATCTACCTTTTCCCGCTTTTCTACCTGATAGCCTAGGGGGATGCCATGACAGAACATCATGAAGAGCATCATACCGTCTCATACCGCTTCAATACCATCATATGGGGCATTCTGCTGTGCCTTACCGCAGTTACCGTCATCGCGGCACAGTTCGACTTCGGATTTCTGAACGTTGTGGTTGCCCTGACCATTGCCACGGTCAAGGCAGGGCTGGTCATTCTGTTTTTCATGCACCTTAAGTATGAAAAACCCCTGTTCAAGATCATTGTGTTCATCACGTTTTTTCTGCTGGCCATAGCCATAGGGTTCACCTTCTTCGACATTGGCTACAGGTACTGAGGAGGTGCCATGAATCCGCAAAATTTCAATCCAGTTGCCGAAGTCGATTTTGCTTTCTACATCATTTTCGGTGTTTCCATAGTGATGTTGTTAGGCATCAGCGCCACGGCCCTCTGGTTCGTGTACCGTTATCACCACACCAGAAACCCCAAGGCGGAAGACATATCCGGCAATCTGCTGGCAGAAGTGGTATGGATTGTCATTCCCTCCCTTATCGTCATGGCACTCTTCTATTACGGATGGGCCGGATACAAGGCATTGCGCACTGTTCCTGACAATGCCATGAATGTGAAGGTCACCGCCCGGATGTGGTCATGGGTGTTTGAATATGACAACGGCAAACGCAGCAGCGTGCTGTATGTGCCCAAGGACAAACCGGTAAAGCTGCTGATGACCTCGGCCGATGTTATTCACAGCCTGTACATTCCTGCCTATCGCATCAAGATGGATACTGTACCGCGCATGGAAACCTATGCATGGTTCAATCCCGATGCCGAAGGTTCATACGACATCTTCTGTGCCGAATATTGCGGGCTGAAGCACGCAAACATGATCACCACGGTGGAGGTCATGCCTCCGGACGAATTCAACAAATGGTACAACGGCAAAAGTAAATCCGCGGGGGCGGGCAAGGCTCTGGCCCTGCTGGAGAACTACGGCTGCCTTAGCTGCCATTCCACGGACGGCTCAAAGAACACCGGCCCCACATTCAGCAATCTGTATGGCAAAAAGCAGGTTGTTGAGCTTCCGGACGGTACGAAGAAGCAGGTTGTCGTGGATGAGCCGTATCTGAAGCGTGCCATACTGAACCCGCAGACAGAGGTGCCGGAAGGATTTACTCCTGCCATGATGCCCTACAAGGACGCCATATCCGATGAAGATCTCAAGACCATCTTGCAGTGGTTCATGCACGGTAACGAGGTGTCGCTGGACGCCGGACGCGAACTGATGATGGCTGAAGGGTGCATATCGTGTCATTCCACAGACGGCAGTCTTGTGGCGGCCCCCTCGCTCAAGGATATATGGGGTCGTAAGGTGGAGGTGCTTGAAAACGGCAAGGAAAAGACCGTCACTTCTGATGAAGCTTATCTGCGGGAATCCATCCTTGCTCCGGAAAAACTGATCGTGAAGGGCTTTGATCCTATCATGCCTCCGTATCCCCATCTGACTCCCGAGCAGATGCAGCAGATGTTGGTGTACATGAAATCCCTTTCGGGGGCAGAGCAGTAGGATGATGCGTCCTTTGGCAAGGCTTGTACGGCTGCCCGTTTCCATCATGGTGGCGGTTTCGGCTGCCTTCGGGTACCTGCTGGTGCGTCCGGTTTTCGACACGGAATTGGGACTTGCCTGCATGGGAACCTTCTGGCTCGCTTCTGCCTGTTCGGTGCTGAACCAGGTACAGGAAAGTGATTCGGATGCCTTGCTCAGCCGTACCGCCGGCCGCCCCTTACCCATGGGGCAGATATCCGTTTCCGTGGCACTGTGCATTGCTTTGGTGTGCGGTGCTGCGGCAGTGGCCTGCTTTCTCATGCTCAAGGTTCCGGCGTTGCTGTGGATGACCTGCGGCATTGTGCTGTCCTACAACGCTGTATACACCCCCCTGAAGAGGCGCACCGGCTTTGCTCTGCTTGTCGGAGCCGTTCCCGGCGCCATGCCCCCCGTCATGGGGTGGGCCGCTGCCGGAGGCAGCGTGGCGGATGTTGCAGCACTGGCGGTGTTTGCCGTCTATTATCTGTGGCAGGTGCCGCATTTCTGGCTGAGAGTGGAGCGGGATGCGGGTGAATATGTCCGGGCCGGATTGCCTATTCCGGTTACCGTTTTTGGCCATGAACGCTACAGAATGTTGCTCAGGCTGTGGTTTCATGCCTATGTGGCAGGCATTCTGCTGTTGCCGCTGTTTGCCCGCATGCAGACACCGCAAATGCGGGTGGCAATGACTTTAACCGCGGTATCGGTGTTTCTGCTGACCGGCACAGTTCTCTATAAAGGCGGAAAAAAGGGACATCGTGCGGCGTTTCAATGGGTAAATGCGTCTCTTGCCATTGTCATGTGTCTGCTGCTTGCAGACAGACTGTTCGCGGCATATTACTGATGCCTCCGTCGTGGGGCGGCAGCAGACTGTGAATTGCAACGGGAATGTTCAGCCGTATAGTCCGTTCAAGTGTGCAGTTGCAGTTTTGTCAAAGCCCGGTTGGAATCCAGTTGAAACTCAGTTGAAGTTCAGTTGAAGAGGTGAATATGGATACCCGAATCATCATGTGGATTCATCCGATCATTCAGGTGATCGCGACAATTGCCGGTTTTGCGGCAATGTACTGGGGCTTCCGGCGGTTTCAGATGACGCACCTCAAGCACAAAGTCATGTTTCCATGGAAGCCGCATGTACGCTGGGGATCGATTGCCCTGCTGCTTTGGACAGCCGGTCTGGGACTGGGGTTGCTTTTTGCCAATATGGGCTGGGGTTCCATACTGGTCACTGACATTCATTACATGATCGGTTTTGCCGTGGCTCCGCTATGTGTTACGGCCTATGCTACCGGCTTTGTCATGGATAAGTACAAGAAGAAACGGACCGTACTGAACGTGGTGCACGGGGTAAACAACCTGCTGCTTTGCCTGCTCATATGCATGCAGATTGTGACCGGCGTATGGGTCATAAAGGTATTTCTTGTGTATTAACAGAGAGGTGTACAGGTGTGCGGAATTTCCGTTTGTGATCCGCGACCTTAAACAACTGCTTTAAGAAATGAACAAGGGCCGCCGGACGAATGCCGGGCGGCCCTTGTTGTGTTTCGGGATGCGGTTACGCGTCGCGGTTGTCGAAAACGCGCTTGGCCTTGCCTGCGGAACGTTCGATGGTTCTGGGTTCCACAAGGCGCACCTTGGTGGACACACCGAGGAACTCCTTGATGGTTTTCTGGATGCGTCCTTCGATGCGCTGCAGGTTCTTGATGGCGTCGGAGAACATGGTTTCGTCCACTTCCACCTGAATCTCCATGTGGTCCAGATTGCCGTCGCGGGTGACGATGATCTGGTAGTGGGGCGATGCGCCTTCTGTTTCCAGAATGATGGACTCGATCTGGGAGGGGAACACGTTTACGCCGCGGATGATGAGCATGTCGTCGCTGCGGCCGGTTATGCGGCGCATACGGACATGGGTTCTGCCGCAGGCGCAGGGAGTGTAGTTCAGCGATGTGATATCACGCGTGCGGTAGCGGATGAGCGGAATGCCTTCCTTGCTCAGCGTGGTGATGACAAGCTCGCCGGTCTCGCCGGGGGGCAGCTGCTCGCCGGTAACGGGATCAATGATTTCCGGCAGGAAGTGGTCTTCCCATATGTGCATGCCGTCCTTGGCAACGGCGCATTCCATGGAAACACCGGGTCCCATGATTTCCGAAAGGCCGTAAATGTTCACTGCGGTGATGCCCATCTTGTCTTCGATGTCGGCACGCATGGCGTCTGTCCATGGTTCGGCACCGAAGATGCCTATGCGCAGGGGCAGGGTGCGGATATCAATGCCCGCTTCCTGTGCTGCCTCGTGCAGAACAAGGCCGTAGGAAGGCGTGGAGCAGAGCACGGTTGCGCCGAAGTCGCGCATGAGCTGCACCTGACGTTTGGTTCCGCCGCCCGATACGGGAATAACAGTCGCGCCAAGCCGTTCAGCGCCGTAATGCGCTCCAAGGCCGCCCGTAAACAGGCCGTAACCATATGCGTTGTGTACGAAATCCTGACGAGAGGCACCGGCACACATGAAGGAGCGGGCCATAAGTTCGGCCCAGTTGTTCAGGTCGCGCTGGGTATAGCCCACAACGGTTGCCTTGCCCGTAGTGCCGGACGAGGCATGCAGGCGGACGATGGTATCCTTGGGGACAGCAAAAAGACCGAAAGGATAGTTGTTGCGTAGGTCTTGCTTCTCGGTAAACGGTAGATACTTGAGGTCTTTCAGGGATTTGATGTCGGAGGGGTTTACCCCCGCCTCGTCGAACCGTTTGCGATAGTGGGGCACGTTTGCGTACACGCGCTCGCAAAGGTTTTGCAGCCGCCGCAGTTGAAGCGCTTCCAGCTCCTCACGGGGAAGCGTCTCGCGGTCAACGTCGTAAATCATACCGTTTCTCCTGCATCTTGAAAAAAAGGATAGCTGTTCGTATCGGATACCAGTATAAACTGAATACTGAGATGTGCCTGATTCCCAGGGTACGGTCAAGACGTGCCCAACGGAATGAGGCCCTTCATTTCATTGCCTGATGGAGGAAATCAACGCCATGAAGGTGCTCATTTGCGGAGCAGGTCTGGTTGCAGCGGAGCTGCTTAAGCGTCTCGGCAAGAACTGGCAGGTTACGCTCATAGATAAGGACAAAACCAAAACGGGCTTATGTCTGCAGGGTTGCGACATGGTAGTCAAAACCATGTTCGAAGATGCCTCCAGTCCTGTTACGCTTGATCAAGCCGGACTCACCGGTCAGGACTATGTTCTGGCCCTTACGGACAGGGACGAGGTGAATCTGGCCGTGGTGCGCAGGGCTCGTGAGGCTGGTGTGGCGCAAGTGCTTGCACTCGTGCACGCATCGACACGCGTTGACGAGTTCGAGTCGCTTGGTGCCCGCGTCGTGCTCGTGGGCTCGCTGCCTGCACGTCATATTTATCATTATCTCGAAGACCCCAGAGTGGCCGTCACTCCGCTTGCCACGGGAAGAGGAGAGGTGCTTGAGGTTGATACCTCGGCCTTTTTCCGGATGATAGGCAAGCCCGCTGTTTCTGTCCGCGGCGAGGGCTGGAAGCTGGCCGCCCTGTTCCGGCAGGGGCGTTTCCTTCTTCCGGAATACGACACAAGGGTGGAGGCAGGCGACCGCATGATTATTGTGGGTGAAGCAGGCTCCTTCCAGCCTGTATGCTCCCTGCTGGAATGTGATTCTCCCCATTTCCCGCTGGCCTACGGGCGGGGAGTGCTGGTGGCTCTTCTTCCCGGCAGCGAATCCCAGAATGCCGTGCTGGATGAGGCGCTCTATCTTTCCCGGTACACCAAGGTTTCGCACATGGATGTTGTGTGCGCCGAGGACCAGTGCTCGGTGGAAAAGCGTATCAAGGAATTTTCCCATGTGTATGAGGCGCATCCCGAGATGGATACGGACGCCATGCTGCGCAGGGTTCGCGAAAAGGTGGAAGAGGGCAGTATAGGCTGTGTTGTCGTGCCGCCGTTTGAAACCGCCCTGTGGAACCGTCTGCTCAAGCCACCGCTGGTCGGGCTGGCGCATTCTCTCGGCTGTCCGGTGCTCATATCCAGAGGGTCGGAGCCGTATTCCAGAATTCTGGTACCCTTCAATAACAACCCCGTTGCCGAGCTTACCCTTGAGCTTGCGCTGGATTTTGCCAAGCAGGTGCAGGCGGCAGTTTCGGTTGTCATAGTGGAAGAAGAGGACTTTGTGCACGGCGAAGACTGGAGCCCCTCATCCGAAGGGATGAGCAAGCGCATCAAGGAAATTGCTCATGTTCACAAGGTGAAACTGAATGTCATGGTGCGCAAGGGCAATCCGGTGAAGGAGATTACAGCCATATCGGCGGAATATGACCTGCTCGTTGTGGGAAGCTCCACAGACCAGAAGGATCTGTTCTTTCCTCATGTTGGCGAAATGCTGACCAGAAGCGCCAGTTGCTCCGTGCTGGTCATCACGTCTTAGAGGTGCCCATGATTGTGCATCAGGCATATTCGCTTCTGCTTGTTTCCGGAGCGGCACTTATTCTTCCCGGTGTAAGCCGCATATTGCGGATTCCTGCCCCTGTGGCGGAAATTCTCTTCGGCGTATTGCTCGGCAAGAGCCTGCTGCACCTGCAGTTTTCCGGTGAATGGTTACCGTTTCTGGCGGAACTCGGTTTTCTCATGCTCATGTTTCAGTCGGGTATGGAGATTGATTTCAGTGTGCTCACACGCCAGTCCGCGAAAGAGGTATTGCTGCAGTTCGTCGTCTTTTGCGGTACGGTGGCCGGTGCCTTTGCCATAACGCTGTTTCTCGGGCTGCACCCCTTTATGGCGCTTGTGCTTTCCACCACTTCGCTGGGGCTGGTTATGCCCACATTGCGGGAGACAGGACTTTTGAAAACCATGTTCGGCCAGCGGGTGCTCATTGCTTCGACGCTTGCCGATTTTCTGACCCTGCTGGCCATTACGCTCTTCATGCTGTGGGATGAGCACGGGCTTTCTTTACAGCTCATTTCGCCCTTACCCTTGTTTATAGGCTTTGGACTGCTGCTTCGCATGGGACGGCTGTGGGCATGGTGGAATCCCGACAAGGTCCGAAAACTGCTTGATTCCGAAGGCAATCTTGAAATGGGAGTGCGGTTTTCGCTTGCCTTGCTGTTCCTGTTCGTGGCCTTTTCCGAGCTGGTGCATCTTGAGCCGGTACTTGGCGCGTTCATGGGCGGGTGTGTGCTTTCCTATGTATTCCGGGCCAAGGAAACGCTCGAGGGCAAGCTTTCCGCACTTGGTTTCGGTTTTCTCGTGCCGGTGTTCTTTATCAATGTGGGCATGCAGTTCGACCTTTCCAATGTGTTGCGTCCGGATATGCTGATTCTTACGGCCCTGCTGCTGGTCTTCGCGTTTCTGGTTAAAGTGATCCCGGCTTTCCTTTTCGGACTGCGAGGCATGAAACTGCGTGATTCGCTGCGGGCGGGGGTGCTTCTGTCTTCCCGGTTGAGCCTTATTGTTGCCGCGGCAGAACTTGGCGTATCGCGAGGATTTGTGACTCCGGCGCAGCAGGATGCCATCATTTTGCTGGCCATGCTCACCTGCCTTCTTGGCCCCACGTTGTTCAAGCTGCTCAGCAAAACCGTCATTCAACCGCAGGGCAGGGCAGGGGAATCCGCCTAGATGCGGCGGACATGAAGATTTGCTTACCGTTCGAGAGTATTGTAGAAGTATCGGGCGCATGATTGTGCTTTCACTCTACATGTCAGGAGGCGCGAGATGGATTTCAGGAAACTGGTTCTGCAAAACCGCAGCTACCGCCGGTTTGACGGGCAGAAGAAAATTACCCTGCAGGAACTGGAAGCTCTGGTCGACCTTGCACGACACACGCCTTGCGGCGCGAACCGTCAGCCCTTGAAGTATGTTCTTGTGACCTCGCAGGACATGTGCGAAGACATCTTCCCCGCGCTGGGCTGGGCCGGTTATCTTCCCGAGTGGAAGGGACCTGCCGAGGGCGAACGTCCGACAGCCTATATCGTAGTGCTCGGCGATGACGCCATAAGCACGGAAACACAGGTGGACCTTGGCATAGCCAGCCAGACCATCATGCTCGGCGCAGCCTCCATGGGACTGGGCGGTTGCATGCTCGGGGCCATCAACAAGGATAAGATACACGCCACGCTGGAATTGCCGCAGTCTCTGCGCGTACTGCTCGTGCTTGCGCTGGGGCATCCTGCGGAGAAAGTGGTAATTGAACCACTTGGCGAGGACGGAAATATCAAGTATTGGCGTGACGCCGCGAGCGTTCACCATGTGCCTAAGCGCAGTCTTGAGGACCTCATCGTGGCTCGCCACGCATAATTTTTTACCATCGGATTATTTTTATGACAGTACCTACCAACAAGAAGTTCGCCGTTGTTCCGGTAACGGAAAAGGTTGAAAATATTATCAAGTGGCTTGAAGAAAAGCACGCTTCGGACGTTGTTGCGCTCAGCCTTGAGCGCGTGAACTCCTTTACCGACGCGGTAATCATCGCATCTGCCAAGTCGGTGCGTCAGGCTCAGGCCATTGCCGAGCACGTGTACGCCATGGCCAAGGAATCCAACTACGAATACCTGCGCGTTGAAGGCAAGGACTCCGGTCAGTGGGTTCTGGTGGACCTGAACGACGTGGTCGTGAACGTCTTCCAGGATGACGTGCGCAAGCTCTTCAATCTCGAAAGCCTCTGGGCTGATGCAACCGTTCTCCATCAGGACGAAGCAAACTAGATATAACATGAGCAACCTCACTCCGACCCTGCTGCTGATTCTGGACGGCTGGGGCATTGCGCCGGAAGGTCCCGGCAATGCCATTTCCTGCGCCTGCACCCCCTCGCTCGATGCTCTGACTGCTCATCATCCCCACACTGCTCTGGCATGTTCCGGCCGTTCTGTGGGGCTGCCCGACGGATTCATGGGCAACTCCGAAGTCGGCCACATGAACATCGGCGCCGGTCGTGTGATTTATCAGGATATGACGCGCATAGACATCGCCATCGAACAAGGCGAGATGGCTGTCAATCCTGCTATCCTGAAGCTCATTGCTGATACGAAGGCCAAGGGCGGAAGACTGCACCTGATGGGCCTTTTTTCCGACGGCGGTGTGCACAGTCACCTGCTGCATCTCTATGCCCTGCTGGAGCTTGCCAAGGCACACGATGTTGAGGTGCTTATCCATGCCTTCATGGACGGCCGTGACACGGCCCCCACGAGTGGCAAGGGATATATGGAACAGCTGGTCGCTGCCTGCGACCGTATCGGGGCTGGCAAGGTCGCCACTGTTTCCGGCCGCTTTTATGCCATGGATCGTGATAAGCGCTGGGATCGAGTGAAGGTTGCCTGGGATTGTCTTGTGCTGGGGCAGGGCGAACGTGCGTCCGATCCCGTGGCAGCCGTTCAGGCGGCCTATGATGCAGGCAAGACGGATGAGTTCATCATGCCCTGCAACATCGTTGAAGCTGGTGGCACAGAGCCTGTGACCTGCATTGCCGACAACGACGGCGTGTTCTTTTTCAACTTCCGCGCCGACCGCGCCCGTGAGCTTTCCCGCGCGCTTTTCGACGAATCCTTTGACGACTTCGACAGGGTTCGGCAGCCCGTGCTGGCAGGGTTTGCAACAATGACGGCCTATGATTCCACGTTCCCCATGGATGTGGCATTTGTAAAGGAAAAGGGAGCAGATACACTGGGTGAAGTCGTCTCCTCGCTCGGACTGCGTCAGCTGCGCATTGCGGAAACAGAGAAGTACGCACATGTGACCTATTTCTTCAACGGCGGCAGGGAAGAGCCTCTGGAAGGCGAAGACCGTATTCTGGTCAATTCCCCCCGTGAGGTGGCCACCTACGATCTCAAGCCGGAAATGAGCGTTTTTGAGGTAACTGAAAAGCTGCTTGCCGAGTGGAATTCCGGCAAGTACTCTCTTGTTGTCTGCAATCTCGCCAATCTGGACATGGTGGGGCATACAGGAATAATGCCTGCGGCCCGTGCCGCTTGCGAAGCGGTGGATTCCTGCGTGAAAAGGATTCTGGATGCCGTAGTTGCTTCCGGCGGCCGTGCATTTGTGACCGCCGACCATGGTAACGCGGAAGAAATGCTGGACCCCGCAGGCAACCCGCACACTGCGCATACCATGAACAGGGTGCCGTTTGTGCTTGTGGAAAAGGGAACAGCCGTTACCCTGCGCGAAGGAAAGCTCGGCGATATTGCTCCCACCATTCTGGATATGTGGGGAGTGGAAAAACCGGCCGCAATGACCGGAGAAACCCTGCTGGTAAAACCGGCGGCATAAGGGACAATTCCGATGTCACAGAAGAGCAACAAGCCTTTGGCGCCTGTAAAACCCGCAGGGCTGGAGATGATTTTTTTCTATCCTTGTCCCCATTGCGGCCACAATGTTCCGCTGCTGACGCCCACCCAGCCCTCCATGGCGCAGTGCGATGCCTGTGCGCAGCATTTTCCCATTGTTCCGGTGGATGAAAAAACCCTCCGTTTCATGAGGACGATGCTTGCCAACGGCAGGGCAGCCATAGATCCTGACTTCATGTAGCACTTGAAGAATTGAAATAACAAAAGCCCCCGAGCAGAATGCTGCGGGGGCTTTTGTTATCTTTTTTGTGCTACGATCAATGACATGTGCCCGGCGATTGGAGAAAAAAGTTTGTTGATTGTGAAACGGATGATTTTAGCAAAGCATCCTTGTTTAGTATAAACTTTTGATAATAGCGGGTGAAGTATGGGGATCTCGTCTTTTAAGCCCTTTGCAGCGTCAAATTTTGATTCTTTTATGATAGTGAAACCATAATCATTAAGTTTTTTTGAAACTTCACCAGCATCAAGCATGAATTGATAAAATCCACTATCTAAATGAGAAAAGGTTTTTGGTAGCAATTCAAATCTATTAAGCTTCGATTTGATCCTGCGTAGTAATGAAAAGGTTGGGAATGTTATAAACAAATATCCATTACTTGCTATCACTCTTTGTGCTTCTTTTAATATGTCATCATATCCATTGTAGAAGTGCTCAATAACTCCAAGCGACCAATATCCATCTATGGTGTTGCTCGATAGAGGCAGGTCAAATACATCTCCACAAATTAATTGCAAATAGTTTGCCTTATTCTTTACTCTATGTAGTGTGTTTTGCGCATAATCAAGGCCAATAACATTGTATTCGCTTAGGTATAAATTGTGAACAATGTTGCATGGGCCGCACCCGCCTTCAAATATTGTACTTGATTGTTTTAAGTATTTTGAAGTGACACCTAAGACAAAATCGCCTTTGCCAGGTTTTTTGGTATTGAGTGGTATATTTTCCCAGTGCTTGTCCCAAAATGCAGATGTTGCATTAGTGTTGCATTGCACCAAGCGTTTATTGATTTTGTCGTAATATGTTGGCATGCCATCTCCGAACATGACGCTGTGGATAGATTGAGTATCTTTAATTATATTGCAGGACTACATGTATACTGATTTGTCTGTAGAAACTAGTATCACGTGGATACATAGCTGTCACTGGGGGTAAGAGGCAATAAAAAACAAAAGCCCCCGAGCAGAATGCTGCGGGGGCTTTTCTTGTATTGGTGGCTGCTACGCCTTGGCGCTTGCGCAGGCTTCCGACAGGCGGGCCTTGATGTAGGTGCGCATTTCCTCGTCGTCTTCTTCAAGGTTCAGACAGCAGGCATCTTCGCCGAGAAGGCCGCCGGGAACCCAGTCGCCAAGCTCGTCAGGGTCCTGAATCATGTCGGCATAGAAGCAGACGGAAAGCCAGCGAGCTTCGGGATCATCATCCACCACATCAACGAGAACAAAAAGAGTACGGCTGGTCTGAGCGGCATGGGTTGCCCGCAGGGAATAGCTGACGCCGGGGCGCCCCTTGAACTGCAGGGTTACGCCTTCCATTGCGGCAAGGTGATCCTTGAATTCGATAAAAGCTGCGCGGGTTCTGGTGTCATTGTCGGTCCACTGCTCAAGCAGTGCATTCAGTTCCTGTTCGGCATTTTCGGCAAACATGCGAATCTCCTTGATCATGCCACGCGTGTGGGTGATGTGGCGGTATTATTTTGTCAGGTAAGTGGGTGCTTTCTCACGGGCAGCGTTCTCTGTCAATGCGATGGACGAAAGGCTGCAGTGGTAGCTTGAGGCAGAGTTTTCACACACCGGCCGAATCTGACAATCCTGTATTGAAACGGATAGTCCGGCAGCTATTGCGGGTATTGGAAGAAAGGTTTTCGATTCCGGATACCAAGAGGCCGAGAACGCTGCTTGCGTTTTCTGACATGGGACTGCGCCCAGTGCATGTCGAATAGTTATAATTTTATGTGGTTGCGTTTGTTCTCATTAAAAAATGACAAAATAATGAATTTTCATTCAACAAAATTGTGGACAACTGAACGATACGAAAGTAATTCAAACGTCCTTGAATGCCCGATCAGGGTAGGTGGATTTTCTGGAGATTCAAGTATTTCGTGCCGTTAGCATCGGTGTGAAAAAGTTGAACCGGAGTCCGCAATTCAGGGCGTAGGGTATGGGGTTGGACTGATTGATTTGCTTCTCAATCGCCCCGTAGAAGACACCGGATGCCTTCCCCGCACTGCCGCAATGTGTGTGGCCCGGGCGGTTTGCAAAATTGAAAAACGGCATCCAAGACGTTCAGGACGGTATTTACATGAAATCACGTGAACAGTGGGGCTCGCGGCTGGGATTCATTCTGGCAGCCGTCGGTTCTGCCATCGGCCTCGGTAACATCTGGCGTTTCCCGTACATGGCCTATGAAAACGGCGGCGGGGCGTTCCTTATTCCTTACATCTTTGCGCTGCTGACGGCCGGTATTCCCTTCATGATTCTGGAATTCGGGCTTGGACAGAAATATCGCGGCTCTGCTCCCAAGGTTTTTGCCATGCTCAATCCCAAATGGGAATGGATTGGCTGGGCGCAGGTCATGGTCGCTTTTGTCATTTCCATCTACTATATTGCCGTTGTGGGCTGGACCCTCAACTACACCGTTTTTGCCTTTGATCAGAGCTGGGGCGCAGATCCCAAGGCTTTCTTCTTCGGAGATTATCTCGGCGTAACCGATTCTCCTCTGAATCTGGGCGGCATTCGCTGGAACATACTTGCAGCCTGTGCATTCGCATGGCTCGTAACCTGGGCTGCCTGTACCTCCGGCGTCCGCAAGGGTATTGAGCGCGCCTGCAAAGTTCTCATTCCCTTACTTTTCCTGCTGGTGCTGGTGCTCATTTCCCGCGTTGTAACGCTTGACGGTGCCATGACCGGCCTTGAATATCTCTTCAAGCCCGATTTCTCCAAAATCGCCGATTTCAGCGTATGGACTGACGCATACGGACAAATCTTCTATTCTCTTTCCGTGGGCTTCTCCATTATGCTGGCCTATTCAAGCTATCTGCCCAAGGAATCCGACACCGCCAACAACGCGGCAATGACCGTGTTCATCAACTGCGGTTTCTCCCTGCTGGCAGGGGTGATGATCTTCAGCGTACTTGGCAACATGGCCCATGAAACCGGTAAAACCGTTACCGACGTGGCCGGTGCAGGCGTTGGCCTTGCCTTCGTGATCATTCCCAAGGCCATCAACACCATGCCCATGCCCACCTTCTTCGGTGTGCTGTTCTTCCTCTGCCTCGTAATGGCGGGCCTCAGCTCCCTCATTTCCATCGTGGAAGCTGTATGCGCATCCTTCATCGACAAGTTCGGCTGGTCCCGCAAGGCGACTGTTACCGTATACTGTGTCGGCGGTTTCGCACTTACGTCTGTGTACGCCACGGGCGGCGGCCTGCTGATTCTCGATATAGTGGACCACTTCATCAACAACCTGTGCCTGCTGCCTGTAGCGCTGCTCGAAATAGTGCTCATCAGCTGGGTTGTCGGGCTTGATGATATTCGCAAGCATGTGAACGCCACCTCCGACTTTGCCGTCGGAAAGCTGTGGAAGACCTGCCTCAAGTTCGTGACCATTGCCGTGCTTGGCTATGCAACGCTTCGCAACTTCCAGGGAGACATTGCTACTCCCTACGGCGGTTACGCAACCGAGGAACTCATCGTTCTCGGCTGGGCCCTTATTCCCTTTGTTCTCATGATGGGCGTGTACCTGCGCAACAAGCAGGCATCTCCCGCCTTTCTGACCAGCCATCATTAGGAGGTGCATATGACAACTTCAGCCATCATCATGATGATCGTCGGTTTTGGCGTAACATGGGGCGGGGCCACATGGTGTCTGCGCCTTGCGATACGCAAGCATCTTTCCCAGAAGGATTAGAAAAGAAACGGCCGCCCTGAGCGGCCGTTTGCTTTTGGTGCGAATATTATATTGTCAATAGCCTTTACAGGCCGCCTCCAATGTATACAATGGCGATAAATGTTCACAAGGAGCGAACTGATGTCCAAAACCGTTCTTATGGTGCTTACTTCTCATGACAGTCTGGGAGACAGCGGTCATCCGACAGGATGGTGGCTGGAAGAAATGGCTGCGCCGTATCTGCTGTTCCGTGATGCGGGACTGGAGGTGACTGTAGCTTCTCCGCAGGGAGGCAAGGCCCCCCTCGATCCCCGCAGCGTCGAGGAGCAGGCTCAGAACGAATGGACCCGCCGGTTCATGCAGAGCAAGGAAGCGCAGGAAGCTGTGAATGACACTATTCCCGTTGATATGGTGCGTGCCGAGGACTATGACGTGCTGTTCTTCCCCGGCGGCCATGGCCCCATGTTCGACCTTGCCGTGGACGAATCCGTGTCTGAGCTGATTACGGATTTCATTCTGGAAAAGAAGCCTGTTGCCGCCGTGTGTCATGGACCTGCAGCCCTGCTGGCTGCAAAAGACGGCAATGACAATCCCGTTGTTGCGGGAAAAAAGGTGACCGGCTTTTCCAATACGGAAGAGATCGCCGTGGCCCTGCATGAGGTCGTTCCCTTCCTTCTGGAAGATGCCCTGAAAGAAAAAGGGGGCCGGTATGAATGCGGCCCTGAATGGCAGCCCCATGTTGTTGAAGATGGTCTGCTGCTGACAGGGCAGAATCCCGCATCCTCGCTGCCTCTTGCTGAAGCCGTGCTCAAACGCCTCGGAGTGAATTTCGTGCGCAAATAAGACGGTGTCGCAACACGCCGACATTCCATCCTTGTCTTCTCTTTGAAGCGAACCATTGGCGGGGGTCGTTTTTACGATCCCCCATCTATTTCAGACGTAACTCAGGCTGCGTGGCCAGCATGGTGCCGGCCCGCGCGCGACGTAACCAACAGGATCTATTCATTCATGCTTTACGCCATTGCAAGTATCATCATCGGACTTGTTCTGCTCGTATGGAGTGCCGACCGTTTTGTGGACGGCGCAGCTTCCACCGCCCGCCATTTCGGCATGCCCCCGTTGCTTATCGGCATGGTCATTGTGGGATTCGGTACTTCGGTACCCGAAATGCTGGTTTCGGCACTTTCCGCCATGCAGGGCAATCCTGGATTGGCGCTCGGAAACGCGTATGGTTCCAATATCGCGAACATCGCCCTTATTCTCGGTGCAGCAGCTCTCATCAGCCCCATCATCGTCCATTCTCAGGTTCTTCGCCGCGAACTGCCGCTTCTGCTCGGTATTTCCGCTGTATCCATACTCCTGTTGTGGGATGGCAGCCTTTCCCGTCTCGACTCGGCCATTCTGCTGATCATGTTCGCCTGCATCATGGGCTGGTCCATCATGCAGGGCATGCGTGCCCGTACCGATGCCTTCAGCAAGGAAATGGACGTAGAGATGGCATCGTCCATCATGCCGCTCAAAAAATCCGTCATGTGGCTTGTTGTCGGTCTGGTACTGCTTATTCTCAGTTCCCGCATGCTGGTGTGGGGTGCCGTGACCATTGCCCAGTCTCTGGGCGTGAGCGATCTCATCATCGGTCTTACCATTGTTGCGCTCGGCACCTCCCTGCCGGAGCTTGCTTCTTCCGTTGCGGCCGCCCTTAAAAAAGAACATGATATCGCCCTTGGCAACGTGCTCGGTTCAAACCTGTTCAACACGCTTGCCGTTGTGGGCATTGCGGGCAGCATCCATCCGCTCGAGGTCGAGAACGCCGTGCTGTTCCGCGATATGCCCATAATGCTGGGGCTGACCCTTTCGCTGGTATTCATGGGGCTCTGCGGCCGCAAGAATGCCCGTATAAATCGTTTTGAAGCGTGCCTGCTGCTCCTGTCCTATGTGGGATACAATGGCTGGCTCGTGTTCACTACGCTGGCATAATCCTTTTGTCGCATATCGGCCGCAGCCAGTCTGAACGGCCGGAAGGAGTGCATGCGGCAACGTATGAAGACTCTGAAACTCCCGACTCCCTCCCGGCCGGTGGAATCTGACGCCGGCCGGTGGGCGTCGTTATGGAAAACATGGGCGGGTCGCATCCCGCGCATCCTGCTGCTTCTTCTTGTGCTGGGTGTGCTGGACGTTGCCCGTTTCTTCATTTGGCCCGACGTGGCAGACTTGAAGAAGAGCAATCCGGAAACCACAGCCTTTATGGAATACCGCAAGGAACAGTGGGAAAATATGGGGCGCAAAAAGAATACCGTCCGTCACCAATGGGTGCGTCTGCGCGACATTTCTCCCAACCTCGTAAAGGCCGTCACCATAGCGGAGGATGACCGCTTCTGGATGCACGAAGGGTTTGACCTTGAAGGCATTGAAGAAGCGCTTCTGCGCAATCTGGAAGAAGGCAGGTTGGCGGCAGGGGGCAGTACCATTTCACAGCAGTTGGTGAAAAACCTGTATTTTTCACCTGAAAAAAGTCTTACCCGCAAGCTGCGGGAGGCCGTGGTGACATGGCGGGTGGAAAATGCGCTGAGCAAGACCCGCATTCTGGAGCTGTATCTCAACTGCATAGAGTGGGGAGACGGCATCTTCGGCATTGGTGCCGCATCGCACCATTATTACGGCAAATCACCTTCTGCGCTTACGCCCCGAGAGGCTGCCTCTCTGGCGGCCGTGCTGCCCAATCCCCTCAAATGGACGCCCACCTCGCAGTCAAGAGTGGTGAAGTTGCGCACGCGCATCATTCTGCGGCGACTGGAGCGCCGGTTGCAGCAGGATGCCCCGGGATCAGACGGCTAGGGGTTTTACGCCTTGGGGGACATCTCTTCCGACACGTCAAACTGACGGATATGAAGCAGAGGAATGAAGGTGAGAGTCTTGTCCGGCCGTATGATCTGCAGGGTGCTGTTGTCCGTCACCTCCCATTGCAGGCAGGGAATGGAGGAAACGCCGCCGTCCGTATAGCGGATGGTGAGCAGATAGTGCAGGGGAGCCTTGATTCTGTAAGCCTTGTGTTCGTTACCGGATGCAACCTCAGCCTTCATGCTGACAATCCAGTGCAGAATGGCCTTTTTCTTGTTTTCCAGCGAGTTATGTTCGGGACACAGGCCCACTTTCTGGCTGTCCGGCGCCGGAACGAATCCGTGGATGAAGCCTCCGGTAGCATCCTTGCCGCATATGAAGCAGGGGACCATGGCGAAACTCCCTGTGCAGATGATAGAAAAATCCCCCTGAGCCAAGGCGCAGGGGGATTTCATGTTTGCTAAAGGCTCTTCAGGTAGTTGATGCCGTTCTTGACCAGAATAATGCCCAGTTCGCTGGTTTCACCTGCGGTCCATCCGGGGTGGTTGGTCGGGTGGTTGTAGGCTTCAGGGTGGGGCATGAGGCCGAGAATGCGACCCGAAGGATCGGTGAGCCCTGCGATGCCCATGGGAGAACCGTTGGGGTTCAGCGGGTAGGCTTCGGTAGGCTCTCCTGATTCGGGATCAGCATACTGCAGAGCAATAAGGTTCTGGCTGATCAGGGCTTCGCGGACGGTCTCGTCGCGGAAGATGATCTTGCCCTCGCCGTGGCGTACGGGAAGGTAAAGCATGTCTACGCCCTTGGTGAACACGCAGGGGCTCTGGGGGTTGGCCTTAAGGTGTACCCAGCGGTCTTCGAACCTGGCGGAATCGTTATGGGAAAGCGAAACCTGACGGTCGAAGTAGTCACCGCCGATGGCGGGAAGCAGACCCAGCTTCACCAGAAGCTGAAAACCGTTGCAGATGCCGAGAATGATGCCACCGTTGGCAAAAAAGGTCTTCAACTGGTTGAGCAGGGGTTCTTTCTGCTCCGTGGCGGCGTGGCGCCAGCGCTGTGCAGCGGCCAGTGCGGATCCAAGGTCGTCCCCGTCGAGGAAGCCGCCGGGGAAGATCAGGAAGTTGTAGTCGGTAAGGCGGGTACGGCCGGCAACGAGATCGGAAAAGTAGGCAATATCCGCAACATCCGCTCCGGAAAGGCGTGCCGCATGCGCGGATTCCACTTCACAATTGGTGCCGTATCCGGTGATAACCAGAGTCTTAGCCTGGGCCATTGCTGCAATGTCTCCTGAAAAGTTGTCGTGTGGCAAAAAAGGGTCTTTACTTGCTCAACCGGTTCGGTTAGACCCTGTCGCTTTTGGAATGCTCAAACGTCCCTACAGGGTGATCCGCGCGACAAGGCGGTAGAGCAGTGCAGGGACCGATGATCATAGTTGCACACTCGGTAACAGTCAACGGCTGACGTTGGTTGAAATTTTGTGTATTACTGAGCGGATGTGTTGAAATCCGATTGTTCTTTGGATTTGGCACCAGTTTTTTCAAACACATACCCTTAGGCAGGAGTGTATGAAGACCAAGTTTATTTTTGTTACCGGCGGGGTTCTATCCTCTCTGGGCAAGGGATTAGCCGCTGCATCTCTCGGCGTGCTGCTCAAGGCCCGTGGTCTGAACGTGACCATTCAGAAGCTGGACCCGTACATCAACGTTGACCCCGGTACCATGAACCCCTTCCAGCACGGCGAAGTTTACGTTACCGACGACGGTGCCGAGACCGACCTTGACCTCGGGCATTATGAGCGTTTCCTCAATGTGCCCATGAGCCAGAAGAACAACTGCACCTCCGGCTCCGTTTACTACCGGGTCATCACCAAGGAACGCCGTGGCGACTACCTCGGCGGCACCGTGCAGGTCATCCCGCACATCACCGACGAGATCAAGAAGTGCATCCTCGACCTTGCCAGCGACGACCTTGATGTAGCCATTGTTGAAATCGGCGGCACCGTGGGTGACATTGAAGGGCAACCCTTCCTTGAAGCAATCCGCCAGCTGCGCAGCGACCTCGGCCGTGAGCACTGCATGTACATCCACCTTACGCTGGTGCCCTATCTGCGCGCTGCCGGTGAGCACAAGACCAAGCCCACCCAGCACAGCGTAAAGGAACTGCGTTCCATCGGCATTCAGCCCGACATCATCATCTGCCGTTGTGAAGAGCCCATCAACAGCGACCTGAAGCGCAAGATCGCACTGTTCTGCAATGTTGATCACGATGCCGTGTTCTCCGCGCAGGACGTAAAGAATATCTATGAAGTGCCGCTGTGCTTCTATGAAGAAGGGCTGGATCAGAAGGTTGCCATCATGCTGCGCCTTCCTGCCAAGAATGCGGATCTTGCCGCATGGCAGAAGCTCATCCATACCTTTAACAATCCTGTGGGCACTGTGCGCATAGGTATTGTGGGCAAGTACGTGGACCTCAAGGAAGCGTACAAGAGCCTGCACGAAGCATTGGTGCACGGCGGCCTTGCCAACAAGGTGAAGGTGGAGCTCGAGTATGTGAACTCGGAAGAGATAACCACCCACAACGTCAAGAAGATGCTCAAGGATCTCGACGGCATCCTCGTGCCCGGCGGCTTCGGCCTCCGCGGTGTGGAAGGCAAGATTATCGCCATCCGCCATGCCCGTGAAAACAAGATTCCCTTCTTCGGCATCTGCCTTGGTATGCAGCTTGCGGTTATCGAGTACTCCCGCAATGTGCTGGGTCTTGAAGGCGCCACTTCTGAAGAATTTGATGAAATGGCCAAGGACAAGGTTATCTACCTGATGACCGAATGGTACGATTTCCGCCGCCAGGCTACTGAAAAGCGTGACGAAAGAAGCGACAAGGGTGGCACCATGCGTCTGGGAACTTACCCCTGCGTGCTCAAGCCCGAAACCAATGCCATCCGCGCTTACAATGTTGAGAACATTGAAGAACGCCACCGTCATCGTTTCGAATTCAACAAGGCCTACTTCCAGCGCCTTGAAGAGGCCGGACTGGTGTTCTCCGGGCTGTCTCCCGATGGTGAGTTGGTTGAAATCGTGGAAATCAAGGAGCATCCCTGGTTCCTCGGCTGCCAGTTCCATCCGGAATTCAAGTCCACTCCGATGAACCCGCACCCGCTGTTTCGCGAGTTCATCAAGGCTTCCAAGAAGAACAAGGCGTAACTGCCGGTGCTGCCTGACACCGGAAAACTGCCGGTGGACATTCCTGCCTATTCCTAAGAGGTTCGATCGGGGGCTCACACTTGTGTGCCCCCGATTTTGTGCTTTCTTTCAAGGCATGATTGCGGTAGGTATTTGATCTTGTGATCTTGACGCTAAACAGGATAGTAATTTCAGCATGTACGCACAGTTAGCTAAGCCATTGTACGATTCGTTCGTTTCCGGCCCCTTTGTGTTCGCAGGCCCCTGCGCACTTGAAAGCTTCGAACTGGCTCTGGAAACCGCCCATGCGGTGAAGGAAGCTGCTTCAGCCTGCGGCCTGACCGCCGTTTTCAAAAGCTCTTATGACAAGGCGAACAGAACCTCCCTGAGCAGTTTCAGAGGGCCCGGCATTTCCAAGGGGCTTGAGTGGCTCGCCCGTATCAAGGAAGAAACAGGTCTGCCGGTCGTAACCGACATACATGAACCGGAACAGGCGGCTCCTGTTGCTGAAGTGGCTGATATTCTGCAGATTCCCGCCTTTCTCTGCCGTCAGACAAGCCTGCTTCTTGCAGCAGCGCAGACCGGCCGCATAATCAACGTAAAGAAAGGGCAGTTCGTGGCCCCATGGGACATGAAGCCCGCACTGGACAAGCTTTTCTCCACGGGCAACCGTTGTATCCTGCTGACAGAACGGGGAGCCTCGTTCGGGTATAATAATCTTGTTGTCGATTTCCGCTCCCTCCCCATCATGCAGTCGTTCGGTGTCCCCGTTGTTTTTGACGCCACCCATTCGGTTCAGCTGCCGGGCGGGCAGGGCGGTTGCTCGGGCGGAGACAGGCAGTACGTTCCCAAGCTGGCCCGCGCTGCCGTTGCCGCAGGGGTAAATGGTGTATTCCTCGAATGCCACCCCGATCCGGACAAGGCTCTTTGCGACGGCCCCAACAGCTGGCCGCTGGAAAAGCTTGCTCCGCTACTCAAAGACCTCTCCACCATATGGAACATAGATTATGCATGCTGAGCAGGTAGCCAAAGATATCAAGGTGATCGTGCTGGATTGCGACGGCGTGCTCACTGACGGCGGCCTGTACTACGATTCCGAGGGCAACGTCTCCAAAAGGTTCAATGTGCAGGATGGCCTTGGCATCAAGGTTGTGCAGAAGGCGGGCATTCCCGTGGCCGTCATTACCGGTCTGGATTCCGAGGCCGTGAAGTCCCGCATTGCCTCTCTGGGTATTGATGATTATTTTGCAGGCTTCCTCGACAAGATGGAGTGCCTTGAGATTATCCGGTCCAAATACGGCGTATCCTTTGAGCACATGGCCTACGTCGGCGACGACTGGGTAGACCTTGGCCCCATGCGTGCCGTAGGGTTGCCCGTGGCCGTGGCCAATGCGCAGCCGGAAACCAAGGATATCGCTCTACTCGTGACGCAGGCGCGTGGCGGGGAAGGGGCGGTGCGCGAGGTTATCCGTTTTATTCTCAAGGCGCAGGGCAAGCTTGAACAGGCCATGAGCCGCTGGAACGTATAGAATGCGCAAGCGCTATTTTTTGATAGGTGCGGTACTTATCGGCGTTGCCGGGGCGGTTGTCATAAATTTTGCGACCGACAAGGCGGTGAACGAAATCCGTCAGGTTGTGCAAAAGGAACAGCACGGCCCGGAAAACGTGGTGGACCTGACGCTGAAAGGCATAGAGCTTCAGCAGGGTGAGCACGGCGAAGAGCTGTGGCGCCTCAAAGCCAAGGGAGCATGGTACGATCAGAAGGAAGGCGTGGTCCAGGTTTCCGACCCCGTGATTACCTATATTCTGAAGCCGGACAAACAGGAACTGGTGGTGCGTTCCGCACGCGGAGTGGTCAATCAGCAGGCCAGAGTTGCCCGGTTGTGGGAAAATGTTGAAATTGAACGCGATGGCGGCTACATACGTACCAACCTGATTATCTACAACGGCACCAGTCACACTCTTAACATGCCCGGAGTTGCCCATTTTGACGGTCCGGATCTGTTTGGCAACGCAACCAACGTGACCTGGTATCTTAACGAAAACCTCGTTCGGGCGGAAAAGGACGTTTCAGTCGAAATGCTGGTCCGTCAACGCCTGGATGATTTAGCGGAAGGAGAAATCAAGGATGCTTCGCATTAGCCGCTGGCTTATGGCCTTTTGCCTCGTAATGCTTTTCGCCGGAGTGGTGCATACCGCGCAGGAAGGCGAAATGGTTCCCATCAAGGTTACCTCCGACAAGCTATCTTATGATGCAACAGGGCAGAAAGTTACTTTTGAGGGGAATGTGCATGTGACACACCCCGATGCCCAGCTCTGGTCCAAGAAAATTGTCATTCTGCTTACGGCAGACGACGCCAAGGCAAAAACAAAGAGTGAAGATGATTCCGCCATGGACCCCGGCCAGATCGACAAGATCATCGCCGAGGGCGATGTGCGCGTGAAAATGACCGACGGCAAGACCGGCAACTGCCAGAAAGCCACATATAATCTTGGCACCGGCATTCTGGTCATGGAAGGTTCTCCGGTTCTCACGGACGGCCCCAACAGCATTCAGGGTGATATCATCAATTTCTACGTGAAGGAAAACAAGAGCGAAGTGATCGGCTCTTCCGCTCTTCCCGTAGAGGCTCTTTTCTCCGCTCCCAAGCGCACCAAGAAGTAGGCAGCATGTCGTTTCTTGAAGCAGAGACACTGCATAAGGTGTATGGAAAACGAGAGGTAGTGCGCGGCATTTCCCTGAGTATGAAGCAGGGGGAAGTGGTGGGACTTCTCGGGCCCAACGGTGCCGGCAAGACCACAACCTTCTACATGCTGATCGGCATGGTGAAGCCCACAAGCGGCATCGTGAAGTATGACGGCAGCGAGATCACCGACTGGCCGCTCCACGAGCGCGCCCGCGTGGGATTGAGCTACCTTCCCCAGGAAAGCTCGGTGTTCCGCAAGCTGACCGTGCGCCAGAATCTCGAACTCATTCTTGAGCACACGGACATGTCCAAGGCTCAGCAGAACAAGCGTGCCGACACCTTGCTCGAAGAATTTCGCATCACGCATATTGCCGATTCCATGGCCATGCACCTTTCCGGTGGTGAACGCCGCCGTCTCGAAATTGCCCGCGCCCTCATCCGCAAGCCCCGCTTTATCCTGCTTGATGAGCCCTTTGCCGGCATCGATCCGCTGGCAGTGGATGATATTCAGGCCATTATCCGCGGCCTGAGCGACAGGGGTATCGGCGTACTCATTTCTGACCACAACGTCAGGGAAACACTCAATATCTGCGACAGGGCGTACCTTGTCTTCGAAGGGCAGATCATCCTCAACGGAACACCGGCTCAGATTGTTAACGATCCCAAAGCGCGACGCGTCTATCTGGGAGAAGGTTTCTCTTTGTAAGGTTGATGCTTTTCTCTGGCAACTCTCTAAAAAATATCGAGAAGAGATTCTTCTATGCCGCAAAAGCCCGATTTTCGGGCTTTTCTTTGTTGCATGGTTCTTGCTTGTATGGCAAAAAGGACTCGTATATAGAAATTTTGGAATGCTTCTTGATAGGGGTGGCTTTTCATAACGCAAACCGATCTTACCTGCCGCAGGTTCCTGCGCGGGGTAACTTCTCCGGATAGCATCACGTATGGCACTTGAACTCCGTCAGCAACTAAAGCTCTCTCAGCAATTGGTCATGACTCCCCAATTGCAGCAGGCAATCAAACTGCTGCAATTGTCCCGTCTTGAACTCATGGAGACTGTTCAGCAGGAACTGCTCGAGAATCCGTTTCTTGAAGAATCCCCTGAATCGCTGGTTCCGGCAGATGCTACGGAAAAGGCTGAACTTCGATCCGAGGCTCAGGAAGGATATGACAAGGAACTGGCCTCCAATGCCGACTGGGAAGACTATCTCGGCGATTTTTCAAGCACCACCAAACAAGTTGCCTCCCGCGAAACCGAAATCCCTGAAGAAGGTTCTTCCTTCGAAGCCCGCTTATCTTCACGCCCTTCACTTGACGGCCACCTCTTCTGGCAATTGACCCTTTCCCGGGTGACCGAACGCCAGCAGGGCATCGGCGAAATCATTATCGGCAACATAGGTTCCAACGGTTATCTGCATGCTTCAGTGCAGGAAATGGCTGAAATGGCCGGTGCCGAGGTGGAAGAGGTGGAAGAGATGCTGCACAGGGTTCAGCGTTTCGACCCTGTCGGTGTGGCCGCCCGTTCTCCTCAGGAATGTCTGCTCGTTCAGATAGAGGTGCTTGGCTACGATCGTGACCCCGTGCTTGTCGAATTGGTACGTGATCATCTGGAAGATCTGGAGAAACGCCGCTATAAGCCCCTGTGCCGCAAGTTCCGGATCAATATGGATGACCTCAGGGAATATCTTGAGCTTATCCAGACGCTGGACCCCATGCCGGGTGCCAGTTTCGGCACCAGTGAACCGCATTATGTGGCTCCGGACGTGTTCGTGCACAAGTATGACGGCGAATTTGTCATCATTTTAAACGACGACGGGTTGCCCAGTCTTCAGCTGAGTGATATTATTGATACCCTTCCTCAGGTTTCCGGACCTGACAAGGACTACTTCCAGGAGAAAATGCGTTCTGCGTCCTGGCTCATAAAGAGCCTGCATCAGAGGCAGCGCACACTCTACAAGGTTATGGAGAGTATCGTAAAATATCAGCGCGGATTTTTTGAAGAGGGTGTCACGGCTTTAAAGCCTCTGATTCTCAAGGACATTGCAGACGATATCGGTATGCACGAGTCCACGGTGAGCCGAATTACCACCAGCAAGTACGTGGCAACCCCTCATGGTATTTTTGAACTCAAGTTCTTCTTTAACAGTGCCATCGGCATGGATGATGGCAGTTCTGTGGGCTCGGAGAGCGTCAAAGCGCTCATCAAGCAGCTGATCAGCGAGGAAAATTCCAAGCGTCCCCTGAGTGATGAGCGAATCGGTGAAATTCTCAAAGAAAAATTACAATTGAATATTGCCCGCAGAACCGTTGCGAAGTATCGTACAGCTATGGACATCCCCTCATCGTCCAAGCGGAAGTCCGCTTTTTAACGGAGGGGGGCTTCCTGCAACGCCATGGGCGGTCAGGATGCAAACCACAGACGCCAGAGGCATGACTGCACATGCAGTCTCCTGAACACTCCAAGGAGGCATATATGAACATCGCATTCACATTCAAGAACTTCGAGCCTTCCGACCATCTCAAGAAGTATGCCCGCCGTCGTTTTGAAAAGCTTGGCAAGTTCCTGACTGCACACGGCAAGTCCGAAATGCAGGTTGGAATGAGCGTGGATAACTACCGTCACAAGATTGATGTGACGCTGGTTGCGGACGGTCTGAATCTGTCTGCCAATGAAAAGTCCGAGGACATGTACGCCACTGTTGACCTTGTGTTCGACAAGCTTGCTTCGCAGGTGAAGAAGCATTCCGAAAAGAACAAGGACCATCGCAGAGGTGCGGAACTGGCTCTGCGCGAAGACGTGTTCAGCTATGCGGACACTGCTGCCGGCCGCGAGCGCACCATCGTCGGGACCGACCACTTCACGCCCAAGCCGATGGGAATTGACGAGGCTGCACTGCAGCTTGACTCGCTTAATTTCGAGTTCCTTGTGTTTCTGAACGCGGAAACCGAGCGCGTCAATGTCATCTACCGCCGCGAAAACGGAGACTTCGGTCTCATCGATCCTACCATCTAGGACGCTGAAAAATGAAACTGGGTGATTACCTGGATAAAGAAATGATTCTGCCCGAGCTTACCGCCAGCACCAAGGAAGAGGTGCTGGCGGAGCTCGTTGAGCGTGTTGTTGAGGTTTATCCTTCTCTGGATAGGGAACGAGTTCTGTCTGTTTTGAAAGAACGTGAAAGCCTCGGCACCACGGGCATCGGAGACGGAATTGCCATTCCTCATGGCAAGCTGGACTCTCTCGACCGCATTATCCTTGTTGCGGGCCGCAGCATAAAGGGCGTAGACTTCGAGGCTCTGGACTTCAAGCTCTGTAACATCTTTTTTCTGGTCCTTGCTCCCGAACAGGTTGCAGGTGTACATCTGCGCATTCTGGCGCAGATATCCCGTCTGTTAAAGGACAAGGAATTCAGAAGCGCCATCCTTACCGCTTCCGGTACCGAAGAACTCTGGCAGTTGCTTGGCAACGCCTGATAGAGCCTGTCAAACATGGACTCTCCTGTAGCTCCCTCATTTCCCATTCTTGTGGTCACCGGTTTATCCGGCGGTGGCAAGAGTACCGTGCTCAGAGTGTTCGAGGATCTTCGATATTACACCATCGACGGTCTTCCCGTTACGCTTGCGCTGCAGATGGTTTCCATTCTTGATGAGCGGAGCCTCGCCAAGTATCGCGGGCTGGTGCTCGGCATGGACCTGCGTCACATTGAGTTCGACAGTGGTTTTGATGCCATTCTGCAGGCCATGCGCGAAAAGGGGCTTGCCCCGGCGATCATTTTCATGGAAGCGCGGCCCGATGTCATCGTGCGGCGCTACAAGGAAACCCGCCGCCCCCATCCGCTCGAAAGCGGAGGCCTTGGGCTTGAACAGGCTATGGAGACGGAGCGCAGGTTGTTGGAGCCTGTGCGTGCAATGGCAGACCTTGTCATAGACACGTCCGACTATTCCATTCATGACATCCGGCGCATCATCCAGCAGAAATGGACCATTCTGGAAGGCAACAGGCGCAGCATGCGCGTGCATCTGCTGACCTTCGGCTTCAAGTACGGCACACCTGCCGAAGCGGACATGGTGTTTGACCTGCGCTTTCTTCCCAACCCGTATCACGAGCCTGAACTGCGCCCGCTGTCGGGTAAGGACCCGGCCATTTCGCAGTACGTGCTCGGGGCAGGCGTCGGGAAAGAGTATCTGGAAAGGCTGACCGAATTTCTGCACTTCACACTCACCCAGATGGAGGGTGAAGGGCGTTATCGCGCCACGGTCGCCATAGGATGCACGGGCGGCAGGCACAGATCGGTCGCCGCAGCCGAGGCGCTATTTGAGGCTTTGAAAAACTTTGATTTTGCTGTATCTATTGAACACCGGCATATGGAGCTGGTTTAGCTTCAAAAGATTGCACTCTTCGCAGATTTATATTTCCGCCGGTGGAGAATAGTACCCTAATGACTGAACCCATTACAGACGTTGCTCCTGTTGGCGTGGTGATAGTAACCCACGCCGATTACGGTTCCGCCTTGCTGCGTGCAGCGGAAGTCATACTTGGTTCGCAGGACGACTGCGGCACTGTCAGCGTGGACGGGACTTCAGAAGTTGCCGAAACGGTTGCCAGACTCAAAGAAACGGTCGCCCGTGTGGATAAGGGCAGGGGAGTTCTCATTCTCACCGACATGTTCGGCGGAACGCCGACCAACCTGAGCCTTTCCCTTCTCAGTGCCGGAAACGTAGAAGTGGTCACGGGCGTGAATCTGCCCATGCTGCTCAAGGTTTTCGGTTGTCGAAAAATGGATCTGCACACTCTTGCGGACGAAGCCAAAGCCTCGGGCGACAAAGGTATTGTCGTTGCGGGCGCGGTTCTTCGCCGGAAAGTCAAAAACGGGTAACTCGGCATGCAGTGGGTTCGCATAGACAACAGGCTCATACACGGGCAAGTCATCGAAACCTGGTTGCCCTACACCCGCGCAAAACGCCTGCTCGTCGTCAACGACGAAATGGCAGCGGACGATCTGCAGCAGCAGATTGCTTCTCTGGCCGTACCGGGGCGTATTCATGCTGATTTCATTCATGTGAATGCTCTGGCAGAGTATGCACGCAAGCATGCAGGCGACATGCAGGATACTCTTGTTCTGGTTGCCAACTGCAGTGATGCGCGCCGTATTCTGGATAACGGCTTTTCCTTTACCGTGCTGAACATCGGAAACCTGCACTATTCCCCGGGAAAGAAGCAGCTGTGTGCGCATGTTGCCGTTACCGAAGAAGATGAGGTGTGTCTTCGTTATTTCAGCAAACGCAGCGTTGAACTTGATTTCCGCTGTGTCCCCAATGATCCGGTCCAGATAAAGGGGTGGTAGGATGGATAATCTGTTCAATACCGTAATCTGGATGGCTCCTCTCGCTTTTTTTTTGCCTTCTCTTCAGTACTGCGCTTTGCGCTGAATCTGGGCTTTTTTGAGCGTCCTCTTGCAGCTGGCTTCATCTGGGGCATAGTCACAGGAGAGTGGACGCTGGCCATTCACGTGTCCATATTCTTTGAGCTTATCTGGCTCGATCTCTTTCCTGCCGGTACCTACATCCCTCCCAATGCCGTGGCCCCCATGCTGCTGACACTCGGTGTTTCCAGCTATTTCAACATTCAGGATGCAACCATGCTGGCCTTACCCATTCTGGTCAGCATGCCCGCTGCGCTGTTAGCTTCCCGTATTGAGTACTGGCAGCGCAAGTTGCAGAATGCCGGGTATAACCGCATTATCCATTGGGGCAGAAAGGATGCTGAAGACAGCGTGCCGGGCAGGGTGCTCATGCAGTCTCTGGCACAGAGCTTTATCATGCATATTCTTTTCTTCTGCGTTTGCCAGCTTGTGCTTATTCTCACGATCAGGGGATTGTCGTGGTATCTTGGCCACCTGCCGGCCATTAGCGGATTAGGGTGGATGCATTTGTGGTTCGCGGCCGGTATCGGCGGCGTTATGTCCCTTCGTGTGCGACGTTCCTATGTGGTTTTTCTGCTGTGTCTCGTCTGCGTCGTGCTCATCGGGAGCGCCTGATCGTCTGTTTTTTCAAAAAAAATCATGCCGACCCTCTAGACCCACTTGGCAGGCTTTCAGCTTTGTGCTATTTGGCACAAACTATTTTCGGAAGAAGGCGAGCCAATCGCATAGTCAAACCCAATTTGGAGGAGTTTTACCATGGCAATTCTCGTGATGGGTCATATGAACCCCGATACCGACTCTATCATTTCCGCCATTGCCGTTGCCGACCTGCTCAGCAAGCGCGGCATGGAAGCAAAGGCTGTTGCACAGGGCGAAGTGACCCCCGAGTCCGCTTTTGTTCTTGGCAAGTTCGGCCTGACCGCTCCTGAAGTTGTTACTTCTGTTGCCGGCCAGAAGCTGTGGCTCGTTGACACCACCGACGGTGCTCAGCTGCCCGCAGACATCAAGGAAGCTGAAGTTGTGGGCGTTACCGACCACCACAAGCTGGGCGACGTAACCACCTCCAACCCCCTCGAAATGTGGGTATGGCCCGTAGGCTGCTGCGGCACCGTTATCAAGGCCATGTACGACTTCTACGGTATCGAAGTGCCCAAGGGCATCGCAGGCGGCCTGCTCTGTGCCATCCTGTCCGACACCGTTATGTTCAAGTCCGTTACCACCACCCCCGCTGACAAGAAGGCTGTTGCCGAACTGGCAGCCATCGCCGGTGTAGCCGACACCACCACCGTGGGCATGGACATGTTCAAGGTGAAGTCCGCTGTTGACGGCGCTTCCATGGAATCCCTCGTATTCCGTGACTACAAGGACTTCGACATGAACGGCAACAAGGTCGGTATCGGCCAGCTCGAAGTGATCGATCTGTCCATGCTGGACGCCGTTAAGGAAGGCCTGTTTGCAGAAATCCAGAAGGTGAAGGCCGGTGGCCGTCACTCCGTATTCCTGCTCCTGACCGACATCATGAAGGAAGGTTCCGAAATGCTGATCGTTTCCGACGATCCTTCCGTTGTGAAGAAGGCTTTCGGCGTTGAAGTTGCCGGCAAGAGCGTATGGCTCGACGGCGTCATGAGCCGCAAGAAGCAGGTTGTTCCTAACTTCGAAAAGGCTTTCAAGGGCTAATCAAACAGCCTCTTGCATGAAATGCCAAGGCCCGGTGCAATGCACCGGGCCTTTTTTAATTCCATTTGAAGAAATGCCAGTTACGCCTGATGTCCGGCAAGGGCTGCGCAGCGCATTTCCCTGAGCCGGATGCCGGATTCCGGCCCTCTGTTTCGCAATTCGTCCGGCAGAACCACACGCAGAATGGTATCGCGGTCTTCGCGCATTCTTTCAAGCAGATCAATGCCGCTGTCTGCGAGGACGAGTCGGCAGAAGGGTTCCAGCAGGCTGTGCTTGTTGATCTCCATGAGCAGATCAACGCGTGTGCCTGCACGCAGGGAAAGATAGGTGCCGCCCTTCATGTGCTGCCGTGCGGCAACCATACCTGCACGCATGAGCCGGTTAGAGAGCTTGAGTCGCATCCCGAGCACCCGGGCCAGTTCTTCACCCCGGTGTTCATGCTTGTAATGATGCGGCAAAACGTCTTCGGGGGTCAGAGTCTTGCCAAGGTCGTGACACAGCGCCATATATACGGCAGTAGGGTCCCCTGCACATTTGTCCATAACTTGTGCAGTGTGTTCAAGAACACTTTCCCGATGATAGGGCAGGGGGCCGGCAGGAATATTGTCTGCATTCTCCAGTTCCCTGAACCATGGACCAAGGCATCCGCCACGATGCAGTTCGCGGAGGAAGCGACCGGGCTGAGGGGTGCGCATGGCTTTGATGAGCTCGCCGGCCACTCGTTCCGGTGTCATAAGGCCGAGCACACCGGAAGAAGCTATCTCCTGCATTTGCACAAGAAGTTCCGGATGCAGTGTGAAATCAGTAAAATCTGCTGCAAAACGTGCGGCTCTGAAGGCTCGTATGGGATCATTCTTCAGCGAGGTTGCATTTGTGGGCCGCAATGTTCGGTTGCGCAAATCCGCAAATGCCTGCGGATGAGCATACAATCTGCCGTTCTGGTCAAGGGCTACGGCATTGATGGTAAAATCGCGCAATTGAAGGTCTTCGTGGATGTTATTTCCCCGTAAAGGGGCATGCTCAAGGCCATTGAGTATGCATATTGAAAAATCATTTCCTGCCTTGCGTGCAGAAGGATTGCGGCATATAAAGCCTTCGACGGTGTCCGCGAAGGCATAATCGAATTCGTGCGGAGTGCGCCCGAGCAGCAGATCCCTGACAGCTCCGCCCACTAAATATTCTTCCATTCCGGTAGTATGCATTGAATCAGTTCCGTTGGCATTTTCATTTGAAGTCTGATGACGGCATCCTATCAGGTGTGGCGTAATGTTGTATATCCTTAAAGACGGTCTTTCCGGCGTGGCGTCACCTCTTTCTCCGGACGAACTGGCGGGTTCCGATCCGGCATGGGGTGATGAAATACGCAATGCACGCTGGACCGAATGCGAAAAAAACGGCATTCGGTTCTGGGTCTCCTCCTGCGCCTGTTGCAGCGGGGCAGAGGGAGCAGGTGAAGCAGCCGGATCCGTCTTCATATGTGGCACTTGCACCTCCAGTCTGGATGTGGTGCGCATTCTTGCGCGTGAAGGATTGCTGCATGAATGGGATTCTGTGCTGGCGCTTTCGCAATCTTCAGGACGAGGTCAGCTGCGCAGGCCGTGGAGCTCTCCGTCCGGAAATATTTATTCAGCAATAAGGCTTCCTTATGGTGCTCCGCATCTGGATGACATCGCTTCGCTCACAGTGGGCTATCTGCTGGCAGAAGCGCTGAACGCGCAGGGTGTGCGCGTTGCCTTGAAATGGCCGAACGATTTGTTGCTGGAAAACAGGAAGACGGGTGGAGTCCTTTTGGAGGACTTTGGCGGTGCGTTGTTTGCCGGAATAGGCATCAACGTGGTTTCAAGCCCGCCGGTGTCGGAACTGAGGGATGGCTGGGCTGTGCCTGCCACGAACCTGAGGGCGGAAGGCTGTAAGCTTTCCGTAATGACCTTGTGGCAAACGCTTGTGAATCGAGTACGTTTTTGTTATGAGACGCAGGTTGTTCGCTGCAACAGAGAAGAGTTGACAAGACGCGTGCAATTACATCTTGCCTGGGTGGGCCGTGAAATCATCATTCACGGCGGAGATGAGGAGTATCGTCCGGGCAGGCTTTTGGGTGTCAACGAAAACGGAGCGCTCCGTCTTCTCCTGTCCGGTCAAGAAATTGCTGTCCATTCCGGCAGCATTGCCCTCTCGTCGCATACAGACCTTCCCATTTGATGTTTCGGCTCGCCCTTTAACCCGGTGACTTGCTGTCTCCGGATATTGGTATACGAGGATTGAATGGCCAATAAGACGTTTCATCAAGTATTGGACGAAGTGAAGGGCAAGCCTATTCTGGTTGCCAACCGCGGTATTCCCGCACGCCGCATCTGTCGTTCCATTCGTGAGCGGTTCGATGGAATCGCCATCATGACTGCGACTGACGTCGATAAAACGTCTCCGGCCGCCTCTGCCGCGCAGGAGCTCATGCTCCTCGGCAAAGATCCCAGAGGGTATCTGGACATAGACCGGATAATCGACCTCGCCAAGAAGCGCGGTGTTGTTGCTATTCATCCTGGCTGGGGCTTTGCCTCCGAAGACGACGCCTTCCCCAAGCGCTGTGCTGAAGAAGGCATCATCTTCATAGGTTCTTCCGCCGAGGCCATGAACCTGCTCGGCAACAAGGTACAGGTCCGCAAGATCGCCAAGAAGATCGGCGTTCCCGTGGTTCCCGGCTCTGAAGGAGCTGTGGACGTACCTCTTGCCCGTCAGCTTGCAGAAGAGATCGGCTTCCCCATCATGCTCAAGGCTGAGGGTGGCGGGGGCGGTCGCGGCATCTTCCTCGTGCAGAATCAGGACGAACTGGAATCTGCCTTCACCAAGGCTTCCACCATGGCTCAGGCATCTTTTGGCAACCCCCGCGTGTATGTCGAAAAGTATCTGGCCTCCGTCCGTCATATCGAAATTCAGGTCATTGCCGACAAATACGGCAACGTGTTCGCCTTTGACGAACGCGACTGCACCGTGCAGCGTAACCACCAGAAGCTGGTTGAAATCACGCCTTCTCCCTCGCCGCTCATCACGCCCGAACTGCGTGCACAGCTCAAGGAATATTCCCGCAAGCTGGTGCTTGAAGTGGGCTATGATTCCCTGGCGACGGTTGAATTTCTCGTTACCGCTGACGGCACCCCCTATCTTATTGAAGTAAACACCCGCCTGCAGGTGGAACACGGCATTACGGAATGCCGCTATGGCATCGATCTTGTGGAAGAGCAGATCGCCGTTGCCTTTGGCGCGGAACTGCGTCTTACTGAAGAAGGCTGCCCGCCCGCTCAGTGGGCCATGCAGCTTCGCATTAACTGCGAAGACCCGCAGGCCAGCTTCTCGCCCAACTGTGGCGTGATCTCCCGTTACGTATCGCCCGGCGGCCCCGGTATCCGCATCGACTCCAACCTTTCCGCAGGGTATGAGTTTCCTTCCAACTACGACTCGGCAGGAGCGCTGCTCATCGCTTATGGTCGCGGCTGGAACAAGGTGCTGGGTACCATTGAACGTGCGCTGAACGAATACGCTATCGGCGGCGTGAAGACGACTATTCCCTTCTTCAAGCAGGTCATAAAGCATCCCAAGTTCCGTGATGCTTCCTATGATACCAACTTCATTGCCAAGACCCCCGAGCTTCTCTGCTACACCGACGTGGCACCGGAAGCCGTGCGTCTTTCCCGGCTCATCGCCGGTATCAGCGCAAAGGGGTACAACCCGCACGTTCTGCTGGGCGAATACCGTACGCCGGAGAACCCGCGCGTAGGCAACGGCAGGTTCGATCCTGTTCTGCCCGCCGTGCCCTCAAAGCTGCTGAAGAGCGAACCGCCTTATCCCCGCGGCGACCGCAAAGCCCTGCTGGATTTCGTGCGTGATTCCGACTACGTGCACTTCTGCGACACCACGCCGCGCGACATCACGCAGTCCAACTCCGGTAATCGTTTCCGTCTGGCAGAAGACATGCTCATTGCCCCGCATCTTGACAACTGCGGATTCTTCTCCATTGAAAACGGCGGCGGAGCGCACTTCCACGTGGCCATGATGGCCAACATGACCTATCCCTTCAACGAAGCGGAGCAGTGGAACAGGGTCGCCCCCAAGACGTTGAAGCAGATTCTCATCCGCTCCACCAACGTACTGGGCTACAAGCCCCAGCCGCGTAATCTCATGCGCCTGACCGGTGAAATGATCTGTGATCATTACCAGATCATCCGCTGTTTCGACTTCCTGAACCACGTGGACAACATGCGTCCCTTTGCCGAAGTGGCTCTGAGCAGAAAGGAAGTGGTGTTTGAACCCGCCATTTCTCTTTCGTGGGCCAAGGGCTTCGACGTGGACCACTACATTGGCGTGACCTCCGCCATCCTGCGCATGGTGGGTGAAGTTGCCGGAGTAGGGGAGAGCAAGGCCAGCGAACTCATCATTCTCGGCCTCAAGGACATGGCAGGCGTATGCCCGCCCCGCTTTATCTCCGCTCTTGTTGCCGCACTGCGCACGAAGTGGCCCAGGCTGGTTCTGCATTACCACAGGCATTACACCGACGGCCTGTTCGTTCCTTCCGTGGGTGCGGCTGCCAAGGCTGGCGCGCATATCGTGGATACCGGCATCGGCGCGGCTGTCCGCTGGTACGGTCAGGGCGAAGTGCTTTCCACTGCCGCATATATTGAAGACGAACTCGGTCTCAAGACCAATCTCAACAAGGACATGATCCGCGAGTGCAACTTCGTGCTCAAGCAGATCATGCCGTACTACGACCGTTACACCACGCCCTTCTTCCAGGGCATTGACCACGATGTGGTGGAACACGGCATGCCCGGCGGCGCTACCTCCTCTTCGCAGGAAGGTGCCATGAAGCAGGGGTATATCCACCTGCTGCCCTACATGCTCAAGTTCCTTGCCGGAACCCGCAAGATCGTGCGCTACCACGATGTTACCCCCGGCTCACAGATTACCTGGAACACGGCATTTCTCGCGGTTTCCAGCGCCTACAAGCGCGGTGGCGAGAACGAGGTGAAGTACCTTCTGAGTGTGCTGGACGAAGTGAACAAGATGGATGCCTGTCAGGATTGTCAGGCTGAGCTTGCAGAAGCACGTCTTGCTCTGTATCAGGACAGCAACGATGCATTCCGCGATCTGCTGCTCGGCAAGTTCGGCAAACTGCCGCTCGGTTTCCCGCCCGACTGGGTCTACCAGAGTGCGTTTGGCGATGAATGGAAGCAGGCCATTGCTTCCCGCACAGAACAGTCTCCGCTGGAAACACTCAAGGATATCGACCTCGTTTCCGAAGAGAAGAGCTATATTGAGCACATGAAGCGCAAGCCCACGGATGAAGAGTTCGTCATGTATCTCAACCATCCCGCGGATGCGCTCAAGACCGTGCAGTTCCGTAACGAGTTCGGCAACCCCAATCAGGTGCCGCTGGATGTATGGTTTGAGGGACTTGAGCTTGGCCGCGAACTGCAGTTTGTGGACAGCAACAAGAAGCCCCACACCATGACCATTCTGCACAAGACGTCTCCGGACAAATCCGGTAAGAGTGTTGTGCGTTACGTGCTCGATTCCGAAATCCTCAGCTACGACGTTCAGGTCGCGCTGCCGCAGGAAGAAGAGGGCATCGGTTACGAAAAGGCCGATAAGAATAACACCAACCATGTGGCCGCCCCCTCCAACGGCGACCTCTGGGTCATGTATGTTCACCCCGGCGACCTGGTGAAGAAGGGTGAAGAACTCTTCAACATCTCCATCATGAAGCAGGAAAAGGCTGTACTGGCTCCTGCCGACGGCATGGTGGTAAGAGTGCTCAAGACAGCGGACTTCAAGGAAAACAAGGTCATGGTTCCCGTCAAGGAAGGGGAGCTGCTTGTGGAACTTGGCCCTGTACCCCGCCGCTGTCCCAACGAGGCGTGCCAGCGTCCTCTGACCATTGAAGGCGGTGGTTTCTGCCCCTTCTGCGGTGTGAAACTGGAAGCGTAATTGGATAAAACCGCCCGCCGGTTCAAGCCGGCGGGCGGTATAAGCGTTGAAGAGGAGTTTCGTGCCAATGATCTCATTGACGCGACTAACCATCAGAGATACATAGGACAATGCCTATACGTGACAGTTAATTCCTAACCAGATTCAGACTGTTAATGGATGGGGCATCGGGTCCCCGAGAAGTCAACGTTTCCGGTTCTCAACGAAAGGCGCATTCGCCTTTCTCCGAAGGAGTAACTTATATGGCCAAAACCAAGGCTGAAGAGGCCAAGGCCACCAAGGCCCCCGTGGCAGTGAATGTAGAAGAGATCAAGAAGAAGCTGGTTCTTACCGGCTCCGACATTGTCACGATAGGTGAAGAAGCCGAACTCTGGGTCGGCGGCAAGAACTACAACACCGCCATAATCAGTCAGGTGCCCGGAATCCGTGCACCACAGTTTCGCGCCATTTCCTCCATCGCCTTCCATAAGGTGTTGGATGAAACCAAGGTAAACGCCTCTCTCGTTCGTTCCATTGTTGATAAGGAATACAATCGTATCGACTGGAATGATCCTGAAATAAATAAAGATTCCGATTTTCTGCAGAAGTTTGTACGCAATCTCGCCAAGGAGATTCGTGCAGAAGTTCAGGCAACCGGCGTAACCAACCAGCTCAAGACCCGCACGTTCGTCAACAACGTGGTCGAAGGTTTCGCCACTTCTCCCGAAGGTATCGACCAGCTCCGCAAGC
Organism: Desulfovibrio subterraneus; assembly: GCF_013340285.1. Classification (NCBI taxonomy): domain Bacteria; kingdom Pseudomonadati; phylum Thermodesulfobacteriota; class Desulfovibrionia; order Desulfovibrionales; family Desulfovibrionaceae; genus Desulfovibrio; species Desulfovibrio subterraneus. Next base: position 942,906 of record NZ_BLVO01000013.1, read on the forward strand.
GTTCCGTGCTTGTGCAGGCTGGCATTCTGTCCGTTGAAATCCCCAAGGATGTCAACGAATGCGTGCGTCAGGCGTATAACGACATCTGCAAGGAAGCCGGCGGGGAAGATGTTCCCGTAGCCGTACGTTCTTCTGCTGCGGGTGAAGACTCCCGCAAGAAGGCCTTTGCCGGTCTGCAGGATACCTACCTGAACATCGTGGGCGAGAACATGTGCGTTGAAGCCTATCACTGGGATTGCGCATCCGCCTACAACCTGCGTTCCATGACCTACCGTCGCGAAGCCATTCTCGACGCCATGGCCAAGGCAGAAGAGACCGGTGACGAGTCCATCGCCATCAAGGCCAAGGAAGAGTGGGCCATTGAAAATACCTCGCTCTCCGTGTGCATTATGCGCATGATCAACCCCGTCATTTCCGGTACCGCATTCTCTGCGGACACCGCTACGGGTTGCCGCGGCACGGATCGCAAGGACCTCGTTTCCATCGACGCAAGCTACGGCCTCGGCGAGGCTGTTGTGGGCGGCATGGTCACCCCCGACAAATTTTACGTGTTCAAGCGCGACGACCAGCAGGAAGTGGTCATCCGCCAGATGGGCTGCAAGGACAAGAAGATCGTTTATGACGAAAAGGGCGGCACCAAGATGGTCAAGGTGCCGGACAACGAAGCCTATCGTTGGTCCCTGTCTCTTGCGCAGGCCGAAGAAGTGGCCAAGGGTGTGCGTAACATCTCCACCGCGTATGGCAGCATGATCATGGACACCGAGTTCTGCATCGACAGCGCCGACCGTCTGTGGTTCGTGCAGGCCCGTCCTGAAACCCGCTGGAACGAAGAACTGGAACTGCATCCCCACACCATTTTCATGCGTCGTCTGGAAGTGGATGCCAAGGCAGCCGCTGCAGCCGAAGTCATTGTGGAAGGCAACGGCGCTTCCCGTGGTGCAGGGCAGGGCAACGTCAAGTTCCTGCGCTCCGCTCTTGAACTCAACAAGATCAACAAGGGCGACATTCTCGCCGCAGAACGTACCGACCCCGACATGGTGCCCGGCATGCGTATTGCCGCCGCCATTCTCGCGGATGTGGGCGGCGACACCAGCCACGCGGCCATTACTTCCCGCGAACTGGGCATTCCCGCCATCATCGGTATTCAGCGTCCGGAAGCCCTGCGCGCCCTCGACGGTCAGGATGTGACTGTAGACGGCACCCGCGGCAAGGTATACCGCGGCCTGCTGCCCCTGAACGTTGTGGGCGGCGAAATGGATCTTTCCCAGCTGCCCGCCACCAAGACCAAGGTCGGCCTCATTCTCGCCGACGTGGGACAGGCTCTGTTCCTCTCCCGTCTGCGCAGTGTGGAAGACTTTGAAGTGGGTCTGCTGCGTGCCGAGTTCATGCTCGGTAACGTGGGTGTGCACCCCCGTGCGCTGGAAGCCTATGACAACGGCGAGCTGGAGCATGTGGTCAACGCCAAGGTCAAGGAACTGGACGCCAAGCTGACCAAGGTTCTGCGCGAACAGCTCGCTGCCGGTATTGTCGGCGTGGATATGAAGCTGCGTGAATATGTCGGCCACCTCACCGGTCTGGCACAGGAAATTGCCCGCCTCACCGAGCAGGAAAACCTGCGCGGCACCGACGAGGTGCTGGCCGTGCACCGCAAGATGCGCGAACTTGATCACAAGCTGGACGACTACGTGGCCTTTGCCACCCGCCGTCTTGATGTGCTGAAGACCTCTGCCGATCTGTATGAGCACGTGCTCTGCGTCATGGGCTTCAAGGACGAAGTTACCATACTCAAGGGTAACGATCCTGAAACCAAGCGCCGTCTTGCCGAAATTGATGCCATTGTGAAGGGCCGTGTGGAAGAAGCTTCCAAAATCCCCGCAGTGGCAGAGATGATCAAGAAGATCAAGACCCTGCGCGATGATGTGGCTCTGACCACCGGTATGAAGAAGGAAATCGACGATATTCGCGGCATTCCCGAGAAGATTCGCGAAATCATCCGTGCCCGCGGCTTCCGTTCCGGCAAGGAGCACTATGTGCAGACGCTGGCGCAGGGCCTGGCTCTGTTCGCCATGGCCTTCTACGGAAAGGATATCATCTACCGTACCACTGACTTCAAATCCAACGAATACCGCAACCTGCTCGGCGGTTCGCTCTTCGAACACTTTGAAGACAACCCCATGCTTGGCTACCGCGGTGTTTCCCGTAACCTGCATGACTGGGAACTGGAAGCGTTCAAGCTGGCACGCGGCGTGTTCGGTGGCATCAACCTGCAGATCATGCTTCCCTTCGTGCGCACGCTGGAAGAAGGCCGCTCCATGCGCCGCTATCTGGAGCAGGTACACAAGCTCAAGAGCGGTGTGGACGGACTCAAGGTCATCCTGATGTCCGAAATTCCCAGCAACGCCATTCTTGCCAAGGAATTCATCAAGGAATTCGACGGATTCTCCATCGGTTCCAACGACATGACTCAGATGGTTCTTGCCACCGACCGTGACAACGCAAGCCTTTCTCACATCTACGATGAAGAAGATCCTGCTGTTGTCTGGGCGATTCTGAGCACCATCTTCACCGGTCAGAAATTTGGCAAGAAGGTAGGTTTCTGCGGACAGGGCGTTTCCAACAGCGTTATCCTGCGCGGCCTTGTGGCCATTGCGGGCATCGTTTCCGCCTCTGTTGTGCCGGATACCTACTACCGCACCAAGATCGACATGGCTGCAGTGGAAAACGAGAACATTCCTACCAGCAAGCTGGGAGAATGGCTCGGAACCCAGTTCCTCAACAAGGTTCGCACTCTGCTTGAGAATAACGGCTACGGCCATATCCTCAAGAAATACAAGACCGCCAAGGATGTGATGGACTGGTATGAAGGCGAACTTTCCCGCCTGCATGAACAGCTCCGTGACTCCATAGAAACTCCCAAGGAGAAGTTCTATCGTCAGGAGCTGGAACAGTTCCGTGCAACCTTCCACAAGCCTGTTATCTACGCAGGATGGGATTGGAGCCAGACCGTGGAAGACGCTCTGCATCAGGCCGGTTTTGCCAACTTCGACGAGCAGGCCAAGGCTCTTGCCGCACAGCGCGAAACCAAGTGGTAGCAGACATCTGATCTGATATATCAACGGGGCAGTCTTTGGACTGTCCCGTTTTTTTGTTTGTAATATCAGTCTGCTCTTAAGTTTCCACTGTTCTACTTTAAGTTTCTGACGCAGGGTCCGGGCTGCTCGTATGGAACCTGGCAGCACTGGCAGAACACAGTTGTTTCACGCTGAGCAAGCATACCTGCCTTGGCATGACTGCAATTCTTAAGGATGTGTGGGGGCAGGGCTGCTTCGTAGGCTGTACGCTGAAGACCATAAGAAAGGGCAGCCACCGAGGTGACTGCCCTTGAATCGTTTTGTTGTAGTACTAATTCAGGCGGCCATTGATGTTGTCCTGAATCCAGTGGGAGTCGAACCACTCCAGAGGAGTGACAGGAATGCCGGAAGCAAGAACACCGTAGTGGAGATGGTCTCCGCCGGCCATGCCGGTGATACCGGTTTTGCCTACAATGTCACCCTTGAGCACGTTCTGGCCGGGCTGCACGGCAAATTCGGAAAGGTGAGCATACAAGGTCTGCAGGCCAAGGCCGTGGTCAACGATGACAACCTGACCGTAAATGCCCATGGTGTCGGCGAATACGACCTTGCCGTCGTTTGCCGCAGGCACGGGAGCATGGCGGGTAGAAGCGAGGTCATGACCAAGGTGGAACTGCTGGTCAACTTCCACGCCGTTGTACACATAGGTGCGCTTTTCCGCGAAGCGGGCGCGGTTGGCAGCGTTGGGAAGACGCAGGAAGGGGCCCTTCCAGAGCATTTCAGGAGAGGTCTGCAGACCGATGGAGATAAGCGATGCACGGTTTGCAACGCGCATGTCACGGTTGACCTTCAGGAAGCGCTCAAGGTGCGTCATCTCACCGGGGAATTCCTGCTCAAACTCAGGCATCTTGGTGGAAAGGAAGGATTCGCTCAGGTTGATGCGGTCGGAAGTGAATTCGCGATCAAGCGGATACACGGCAGCGGGGCGATCATACGCGTTGCCTGCCATATCCTTGGCAATGAGACGCGGCTTGTATTCGTCCACGGTCAGATAATAAGGGAATGCGAAGAAGCAGAGGTAGTTGCCGGAGCTCTGCTGGTAACCGGGGAAGAAGGTATCTCCGACCTGAACACCGGTGGAGGAGGTTTCCTCGGATACGGAATAGGCGATAACGCCCACGCCGCCACGTCGCACATAAGGCGGCATGGTGATGACGGAAACGCGGGGCGGGGTTGTATCCAGCCGGTAGGAATACTCGCGGGTAGCGGTATTGCCCTTGCCGAAGGCGGCGTAGGAGCCGTCAGAAGCTTTCACGATAAGCTCGAAGGCACCTTCTTTAAGGTCAATGGAAGAGAGGTTGATCACTTCCTTGCGTTCGGGCAGACGATCCATCCAATCCTGCTGGTAGATGATGGTTGTCGTGGTGTTCTTTCTGATGAGAACAGTAAGGTTCTTCAGGCCGGAAGCCTGATCGGCAAGAGATATTTCCAGAGAGGAATTCTTGCTCAGGCGTCCGTCCCCCGGCGTTACGGTAATAAGAGGAGCCTGCTGGTCCTTGAGCAGAAGGTAGCCCCCACCACCTACGGCGCCTAGCAATATGATCAAGAACAGGGTCAGTGCGATACTTTTGGGCTTGGACATTATGGTTCCTTACTAAATAACTCGTCATGCATCTTTATGATGCGGTTGGTGGGTAAGAGAAAAGCCACCCTTGCGGATGGCTGGGATCATAGCCGTATGAAGGTATCCCTTTACAATGCTTCAACAGCGTCCATAAGGGTAATGGTCAGCTTGAGAAAATCGGCTTCGGTAAGAATGCCGACAAGACGATCTTTTTCCACAACCGGCAGACAGCCGTATTTATGGTTGAACAATATTTCCGCAGCGCTGCGTAACCGTGTGTCCGGAGTAACGGTAAGTACATCCGTACGCATTATCTCGCTCACCGGTATTCCGGCATCAATTTCATCCTGCACATCCTGCCCCACATCCGCAAAACGGGATACAGTGGAGGAGAGCAGATCTCTGTGGGTCAACAATCCCAGAAAGAAGCCGGACTCGTCCACTATCGGGATATGCCGTATACGGGCAAGGCTCATGAGTGAACGGGCAGTCTTGAGCGAATCCGTCTGCTTCAGTGTGAACAGGTTGGTTGACATGAGATCGCTGACGTACAGCATTGGTGTCGCTCCCGAGTTTAAATTGTACGGGATCAATCTTCGCATACTCAGCGCGTATGTCAAGGGACTCCATTTGGTTGACTTGGAAGGAAAAATCTGCTTCTCAAACCGAGCACGTTTATTTTGACATACGCGGGAAAGACGTTCAAAGTTCCCGGGGCTGTCAGCATATTGAAAGGAAAGAGGATCGGCGGTTTGATTGTTGATATGCGGCGTAACCGCGAGAGAATGATACGCGAACAGCTTGAGGCCCGTGGCATAACTGATCCACGGGTGCTTTCTGCCATGCGCAAGATTCCTCGGCACCTGTATGTGCAGGAAGCGCTGCGGCTGCAGGCGTATGAAGATCATCCGTTGCCCATTGGCTACGGACAGACCATTTCGCAGCCGTATATCGTCGCCTATATGTCTGAGCAGCTGGAAACCGCACCGGGCATGAGCGTGCTGGAAATCGGTACCGGCTCAGGGTATCAGGCAACCGTTCTCGCGGAGATGGGGCTGGATGTCTATTCCGTCGAACGCCTGCGCGAGCTGCACTTCGCCACTCAGAAGCTTCTGCGCGAACTCAAGTACTATCATATACGACTCAAGCTGGATGACGGCACTATGGGGTGGCCTGAAATGGGCCCGTTTGACCGCATCATAGTAACGGCTGGCGGACCGACTATTCCCGAACCGCTCGTGCACCAGCTTGCTGATCCGGGCATGTTGCTCATTCCCGTGGGCAAGAACAAGCGCATGCAGCAACTTGTCCGCATTCGCAAGCAGGACGGTGATGTAACCCTTGAACGTCTGTGCGGCGTTCAATTTGTAGATCTGGTTGGAACCCATGGATGGTAACGCCTTTGGGCATAATGCAAAAATATCTGGATAAGTTATGGCGGGTTTCCGAATCGCAGGGTGCGCTTCGTGTGCTCGCCGCAGTTTCATTCACCGAATCAATTTTTTTTCCGCTTCCGCCGGACCTGCTGCTGATTCCCATGGCTCTGGCCAAGAGAAAGCAGGCCTTCCGACTTGCGGCCATATGCCTTTTCACCTCACTGCTCGGCGGTATTCTGGGGTATGGAATAGGCTACTTTTTCATGGATGTGGTGGGCATGCCCATCATCCACTTCTATGGTCTTGATGACAAATATCTTGTCATCAAGGAATGGTACGATACATACAGCGCATGGGCGGTAGCTGCAGCAGGGTTGACCCCCATTCCATACAAGCTGTGCACGCTTACTGCCGGTGCCTTCAAAATAGATTTCTGGGTGTTCATCATTGCCTCTACCATCAGCCGCGGGGTGCGTTTTTTTGCCATAGCCGGACTGATATACATGTTTGGTGAACAGGCCCGCTATTTTCTTGAAAAACGCTTTGATCTGGTGCTGCTGGCCACCCTCATTCTCGGCATAGCCGGTTTCGTGGTCATACGGTATCTGTAGCAGAGGCTCGGGACGGGCCTGATAAGAACCGGTGCAGCTGTGTGCAGCATACTTGACGGCGGCACATTGTTGATTACATCTTCGGACAGCACCATCCGTTACAGCCGCGAAGCGGCATGCGGGATCGCTTTCGACAAAAGGAGTACGGTATGTCTTCATGCAGTGGGTGTTCATCATCGGGCGGCATTCAGCCCGGTGCAGAAATAAAGGCAAGTGCCAAGCAGAATATTCAGGATGCCCTGATTTCTTCAACGCTGGACAAGATTCGCTACAAGCTTTTCATCATGAGTGGCAAGGGCGGGGTGGGCAAAAGCTCAGTAACCGTCAATACTGCTGCAGCCTTGGCCGCCAAAGGCTACAAGGTTGGTATCCTTGATGTGGACATCCACGGCCCCAGCGTACCGAACCTGCTTGGCGCAACCCAGCTCGGACTTGAAGCGGACCGCGGCGGCCTGCTCAACCCTGCGCAGGTGAACGAAAATCTGTGGGTTGTTTCCATGGACTCCCTGCTCAAAGACAAGGACACAGCCGTTTTGTGGCGCGGCCCCAAGAAAACCGCTGCCATCCGCCAGTTTGTTTCCGACGTGAACTGGGGTGAGCTTGACTTTCTGCTCATCGATTCCCCTCCCGGCACCGGCGATGAGCACATGACCGTGCTCAAGACCATTCCTGAAGCCCTGTGTGTGGTCGTAACCACCCCGCAGGAGATTTCGCTGGCCGACGTGCGCAAAGCCATCAACTTCCTGCAGTATGCAAACGCAAACGTTCTCGGTGTGGTTGAGAACATGAGCGGACTTGCCTGTCCCCACTGTGGCGGCGAGATTACGCTGTTCAAGAAGGGTGGAGGCAAGGAACTTGCTGAACGGTACGGGCTTGAGTTTCTCGGCAGCGTGCCGCTGGACCCTGCGACCGTTGTGGCCGCCGACAAGGGCGTGCCTGTTGTCATGCTTGAAGAAGAGTCGCACGCCAAGGCCGGTTTCCTTAACCTTGCAGACAACATCATAGCCGCGCTGGATAGCAGTCTGGAAGCAATTTCCAGTTCCAACGCCTAGCGGAACAAGTACATGCAAAGCCGCAACCACGGCAGGAGCTCGTTAGCGCGAAAGACCCTGGCGGTCTTCGTGGTCAGTGCAGCCCTGCAGGTTGCGGCTTTTACTGTTTCCAAAGCGGAGACAATCTATTACTGGAAAGACCCTTCGGGCATATATCACTTTTACAAGTCACCACCCAAAGGCTTTGTGCCGAGAGTAAAAAAGGAATCTGCCCGCAGGCAGTCGTCATACAAGTCTCTCTCCAAGAGGCAGATAGACAGGCTGGCAGATTTGTTCGGAAAAAGGCACAAGGTAGATGCCAGCCTCGTAAAGGCTGTCATAGAGGTGGAGTCGGACTACAATCCGAAGGTTGTCTCTTCAGCAGGTGCACAGGGGCTCATGCAGATAATGCCTGAAACCCAGAAGGATCTAGGGCTGGACAATCCTTTCGACCCGGTGGAGAATGTGGAAGCCGGTGTGCGCTATCTGCGCATGATGCTTGACCGCTTTAAAGATGTGCGGCTGGCTCTGGCCGCATACAATGCCGGTCCTTTAACTGTGGAAAAATACGGTGGCATCCCTCCCTTTGCGGAAACAAGGAAGTATGTTACCAAGGTGCTGAAACGATACCGGTACAACCGATCAAAGGTCAGACAGAATGTTCAACCTAGCAAATAAGATTACAATAGCCCGCATTCTTATAGTTCCCTTCATTGTTCTGCTGATGTATTTTCCCGGCAAGATTACCGGTCTGATTGCTTTTTTCCTCTTCTTTGTGGCCTCGGCAACCGACATGCTCGACGGCTTCATAGCCAGAAGGGAAGGGCAGGTAACCAGTTTTGGCAAGTTCCTTGATCCGCTTGCGGACAAACTGCTTATCAGCTCCGTCCTTATCATGCTGACCTACCATGAGTGGGTTCCTGCATGGATAACCATCGTCATTATCTGCAGAGAGCTTATCGTGACGGGGCTTCGCGCCATGGCTGCCGATGAAGGTATTGTCATTGCCGCAGACAGGTACGGCAAGATAAAGACCATCCTTCAGATGTTTGCCTGCGCGCCGCTCATCCTTCACGATCCGTTGTTCGGCATTCCCATGCAACCCATTGGAGAGATTCTTCTTTACATCGCTCTTGTTCTCACTGTATTTTCTGGTGGAAACTACCTGTACGGTTTTTACGGAAACTGGTTGCGGGAAACCGCCAAAGGGTAGTGAAGGTACTGCCGGTGCCGCATGTCCTGGGCGCGACGAACACGCCTGAACACAGCTCCGACTTCCGCTTTTTCAGGTCGGGTTGTACTCCTCAAGGAGTTTGACCATGCAAGAGTATGAAGAACTGCAAAGCAGACTGCGAAACTGCCTGCAAACAATCCTCGAGCTAGAGCCTGAACTTGAAGGTCTGGAACTTGGGCAGGATCTCATGAAGGAATTCGACCTGCTTAAATCCTTTATGGAAAAGCTGGAGGATGTTGATCTGCAGGAAGAAGACGTCCGTCGTATAGAAACAGCGACAGCTAACTTTCTTGAGGAACTTAAAGGACCCTTGTCGAACCTGCGCGAACGCAGTGTCGCCAGGCGGTTCCTGCACTAATCATGTTCTGGAAACGCGTAATTCTCGGGTGCCTTATCACCCTGAACATTTTCCTTTTTGTTCGCATGCTGGTCAGCGACCAGGGCTTTTTCTCATACAGAGAGCTCAAGTCTGACTATATCACTCTTGAGGCACAGCTGGCGGAAGTGCAGCAGAAGAATCTGGAACTGAGCCAGGAAATACGCCTGCTCCAGTCTGATGCCGACTACATTGAAAGAGTGATACGGCAGCGCCTTAATTTCGTTAAGGACAACGAAATTCTGTATATTTTTCCGGATGCAACAAAAGTGGGTACAGCAGGAGCCGCGCAGGATGAAGGCAAAGATTAAGTGGTATCAGGAAGTACTCGAGCTTGAACCCAGTTCCAAGGTTTTCTTCCCCCTTGCCAGACTGTTCGCTGACAACGACCAATACTCCGAAGCAGTGGCAACCCTCAAACAGGGGCTGGAGCGTCACCCTGAACATTTTGAAGCCCGCATGCTGCTTATTGACTGCCTTGGCAGAATAGGCGCCAAAGACAAGCTTGCCGAAGAAATTGCTTCTGTCGGACTGGTTTTGTCCAAATATCCTTCCTTCTGGAAAAACTGGGCTTCGGAACAGGCAGCTTCTCCGGACGGTAAAGATGCGGCACTTGCCCTTTCCTTTCTCTCCGCCACGTTCAGCAATTCCAGCATTTCATGGTCTTCCATCATCGAGCAGGGCCTGCGCAGTGTGCTGCATGGCAACCCTGCGGCAATGCCCGCTGCCGCTCAGGCTGCTGTAGTCCAGACGCCGATTTCCGCCCCCGCTGCTGTCTCTGCGGTAACAGAGGAAGATGAAGAGGTGGAACCGGAAGAACCTGAAGTTCCCCTCCGCAAAAGCCATGCGCAGTTTACCGAGGCAGAAGCCGCAGCATATACGGGGATACCCAGAAATCTGCCCGAAGCGTATGATGATGCCGACGAGCATGAAGATGAACCCTTTTCCCTGCGCACTCTGACCATGGCCCATGTGCTGGCAGAGCAGGGTGATATCAAGGGGGCTCTTGACATTTGCGACGAACTGGATGCCGCTGCTCAGTCGGAAAATGAGCGTCGCAGAATACAGGATTTTCGAGATTCCATGACTGGCACTGCCAAAAACGCAGGCCAAACCTCTCAGACAAAGGAAGATGCCCAGCCGCTGCAGGGCAAAACCAAGCTAATCAATACGTTGGAAATGCTGGCAGAAAGGCTTGAAGCACGCGCAGCCCGATAACGGCTGCGTTTTCATGTCCGGAGATCTGATCTGTCGTCTGTTCCCAACCAAGTCCATATCAGGAGCGTATACGTGCGTCGTTTTGTGACTGTAGCCATCATGTTGGCTCTATGCATCACCGTGCTCGCCGGTTGCAAGCAAGCTGCGAAGAATGTCTGGAAGGACACCAAGAAATATTACCGGGAATACCTTAACACGCCTGCCACGCTTGATTTCGAGCCTGCAGACGCTGAACCCGTGGAAGATCGTCTCGCCTCGGTGTACACCCCGGTCGGACTGGCACTTGAGTCATTCCGCAGAGACATGGAAAATCAGGATCAGTTCCCGACTGAAGAATGGGTACAGCAGATGATGACCCGTTATCCGTGGTTGAACGGTATTGCCGTGGCATCTCCTGATGGTACCGTGTTCATGCAGAAGCCTGAAGTGAGCATGAAGGCCCTGAATTTCGCACCACTGTTCGCTGAAGACGAAAAGAGCGGTGTCCGTGAAATGCGTGCCTATGCCGAAAACAACCCCATGGGGCCGGAAGTGTATGTGGGCACCCCCTTCTTCGTGAACAACGAGTTCAAGGGCATGGTCGTCGGCCACTTTGACCCGCGCAGCCTTCTTTCCGTATGCCCGGATCCGGCGCGTCTCGTGATCATTGCACCGGAAGGTGTTCTCTGGTCCGGACACTACATTTACGACACTACCCCGTTGGCCAAGGTCGACTGGAAGAAGGCCGTGGAGTCCGACTCCACGGATACCGTCTCGAACGAGCTGGGTGAATTCCTCTGGGTATCCAAGTATATCGGCAATATGCCTCTGGTTTTTGCCGCCACATCCAGCGAATTCCCCATCGACCCCAGCCAGCTAAACGCGCTTGCGCGTCCTGAACCTGTTGTCGAGGTTCCTACGGTCATGCCCGTACCGACCAACGAAGCTCAGGAAAACGCTGCTTCGGAGGCATCGGCAGATCAGGCAGGCGAGGTTGCTGCTGCACCGGTCCTTGAAGCCGGAATGGTTCAGCCGACCCTGAATGATAGCCCCGGACCTGCCGCTCCGACCAGAAATGCTGTCTATTCCGTGCAGGTTGGTGCCTTCCACAACCCGCAGTATGCGGAAGAGCGTGCAAAGCTCGTTACCGAGCGCGGTTTTTCTCCCTGCATGATGCAGCTCTATGACAAGCAGGGCCAGCTGTGGCACGTGGTGGAAATTTTTGATTCGCCTGACAAGGTTGCCGCGTTCAAGGAACTTCGCAACTTTGCCAAGAATGCTGAAGGGATCGAGTACACCATGGGTGTTCTTGATGCCGGAGTGATTGAGCGTAGAAAAGAATGCCGTTAGGCAAATCGCATTTACGGAGGGCGAAATGCGTCAGGTTACTGTAACCGAACATGTCTTGCTGCATCAGACAAAGTCTCCTGCGGCTTCTGGTAAATTCACGACTTTGCTGTATGACCTCATCCTGTCTGCCAAGATGATCGCCCGCAGCGTCAACAAGGCTGGTCTGCTGGATATTCTCGGCGCCACCGGCGAAACCAACGTGCAGGGTGAACAGGTCCAGAAGCTGGACGAATACGCCAACCGGACCCTCATCCACCGCATGGAACGCACCGGTGTTCTGTGCGCCATGGCCTCGGAAGAAAACGCCGATATCATCAAGGTTCCCGAGCGCTTTAAACGCGGAGAATACATTCTTATTTTCGACCCGCTTGACGGCTCCTCGAACATTGATGTGAACATCAACGTCGGTACCATATTCTCCATACTCAAGCGCACCTCACCCAACGACGAGGACGTGACTCTGGCCGATATTCTGCAGAGCGGTACGGAGCAGGTGGCCGCAGGTTATTTCCTGTACGGTCCCTCCACGATGCTCGTATACACGTCCGGCGAGGGCGTTCACGGCTTCACTCTTGATCCCACCGTGGGCGAATTTCTGCTTTCGCATCCGGATATCCGCATTCCAGAGCGCGGCAAGGTCTACTCGGTCAATGAATCGTACTATCACTACTGGGATGAACCCACCCGCAAGATCATTGAATACTTCAAGAGCAAGGATAACGAACGCGGCGCTCCCTATTCGTTGCGCTACGTTGGCTCCCTTGTGGCGGACTTTCATCGCAACCTGCTCAACGGCGGTATTTTCATGTATCCTGTCGACCATCGCATACCGCACAAGCCGCAGGGCAAACTGCGCCTCATGTGCGAAGCCTCACCCCTCGCCTTTGTGGCAGAGCAGGCAGGCGGTGCGGCCACGGATGGCAAACGCCGCATTCTTGAAATAAAGCCCGGCGAACTGCACGAACGTGTGCCGCTCTTTATCGGATCGGCAAAAGATGTAGAACACGTGGCCAAGATGTACGAAGAAGCAGGGCAGTAGCCCCGGCATGTCCGTTATTGTGGAAGCGGGGCCATGGTCCCGCTTCCTTGTTTTAACACCGGCCCGTCCTTGAACGTGACTGCTTTATCCGTATACGGCAGGGCCTTTCCCAGAGATATATATGCTTACTCTCGGCATCGAAACTTCCTGTGACGAAACGGCACTGGCTCTTGTGCGCGACGGCAAGCTGCTGCATAGCGTCATGTCCACCCAGATAGATATCCATGCTCTCTTCGGTGGCGTAGTGCCTGAACTGGCCTCCCGCGAGCATTACAGGCTCATAGGTCGCCTGTATGACGAGTTGCTTGAAAAATCGGGTGTGACAACGGCAGACATTGACGTTGTGGCTGTTTCCAGAGGTCCGGGCCTTCTCGGCAGTCTGCTTGTGGGACTGGGCTTTGCAAAAGGGCTTGTCGCTGCAGGCAATGCCCGGCTTGTGGGCATAAACCATCTGCACGCCCACCTGCTTGCCCCCGGCCTTGAAGAGGACCTGATCTTTCCCGCTGCCGGGCTGCTCGTATCCGGCGGTCACACGCATATCTACCGCATAGAGGGGCCGGATAATTTCTCCCTGCTGGGCAGAACCCTTGATGATGCCGCAGGTGAAGCCTTTGATAAGGTTGCGAAGATGCTGAACATGCCGTATCCAGGCGGCCGGTACATCGACCGGCTGGGCAGGATGGCGGAACCGGAATCTTCTCTGTTCACCAGACCCTATCTGGACAACGACAATCTCGATTTCAGCTTCAGCGGCCTGAAGACGGCTGTGGGGCTGTATATTCAGAAGAATCCTCACCTCATACTTGCTTCGCAGGACATGGCTTCCCGCCTTTTTGACGAAAGCATGGACGTATCGGGCCTTGCTCACCTGTGTGCTTCATTCAACCATACTGTTTCGGAAACGCTGCGCATCAAGGTTGAGCGGGCTATCGGCCACATGAAAGCCAGAGGAGAGGCCCCCAGATCGCTCATTGTCGCCGGCGGTGTTGCGGCCAACAGCAGAGTGCGCGAGGCCATGGATGGCGTGGCAAAGCGTTTCGGCATACGCCTTTCGCTGCCTTCGCTCTTTCTATGCACTGATAACGGTGCCATGGTGGCGTATGCGGGAGAATTGCTCGCAGCAAAGGGAATGCATCACGGACTTGATCTGGATGCCATTCCCCGTGGACAAAAGATTCCTGATGACTATCTGAGGGAAGTGCATTGACCTGCAAGAGGGCGCTCATAAATCATGAGCTTCCCTTGACACGGTATGAAACCCCTAATATTTGTATTTGATATCGACGTGTGGCATCCATGTGTTGCCTGCGTCCCCAGAATGAATGACGAGGCCGAAGCATCGGTCAAAACCTGCAAAGGAGCGAACTATGGCAGTTCAGGTAACCGACAGCAATTTCGAAGCTGAAATTCTCAAGTCCAATATTCCCGCTCTTGTTGATTTCTGGGCGCCCTGGTGTGGCCCCTGCCGTGCAATGGGTCCGGTCATTGACGAACTGGCCGCCGAATTTGAAGGCAAGGTTCGCATCGCCAAGATGAACGTTGACGAAAACCCCGCTACCCCCAGCAAGTACGGTATCCGCGCTATCCCCACCATCATTCTGTTCAAGAACGGTGAAGTTGTGGAGCAGATTACCGGCGCTGTATCCAAGAGCAGCATTAAGGACATGATCTCCCAGAAGGCTCTCGGCTAATGAAAGAATATGATTCCTTGGTGATAGGGGGGGGGCCGGCAGGTGTCACGGCCGCCCTTTATCTTTTGCGTTCCGGTATGACCGTGGCGTTCACGGAAATGCTGTCTCCCGGCGGGCAACTGCTGATGACCGAGGAAATCGAGAACTATCCCGGTTTTCCCAAGGGCATCAAAGGCTATGAACTTGCCGATCTGCTCGCGGCGCATCTTGAAGGCTACCATTACGACAAGTACATGGACACCGTGAAAACCATTGAGCACAGCCCCAAGGGAAACAAAGTGCTCATCGGTGACGAGTGGGTTCTTGCCAGAACCATCATCATCTGCTCCGGTGCCAAATACAAGAAGCTCGGCCTGCCTAATGAAGAGCGCCTCATCGGACGCGGTATTTCTTACTGCGCCCTGTGCGACGGCAACTTCTTCCGCGGGCAGACTGTCGGCGTAGTGGGCGGAGGCAACTCCGCACTTGAGGAATCTCTCTACCTCTCCAAGCTGGTAAAGAAGCTGCATCTCATTCATCGCCGCGATGACTTCCGTGCCACCAAGTGCGTTCAGGAAAAGGTTTGCATCATCCCCGATATCGACATCATCCGCAGTTCTGTGGTGACCGCGATTCATGGAGATGACAACCTCACCGGCGTTACCGTCAAGAACACCAAAACCGGAGACGAGAACTTTCTTGCACTTGACGGATTGTTCATCTTTGTGGGGTACGAGCCCGTCAAGGAATTCTATCCGGCGGGCCTCAAGACGGATAACTCCGGCTTTATCATCACCGATACGGAAATGGTCACCAACATGCCCGGCATCTTTGCCGCGGGTGATTGCCGGTCCAAAAACTGCCGCCAGGTCGCCACTGCGGTAGGAGACGGTGCAACTGCTGCCAACTCCGCATTCCACTATCTGGAAACGAATTAATGCGTAGAACTGTCATTCGCTTTTTAGCGCTGCTGCCAGTCCTGTTTGTGCTGAACGGTTGTGGCTTCATAGATTATTTCTATCTGCCGCCGCCGGAAGACACCGCTCAGGAACTTTTTGAGGCCGGAAACGATGCAATGCGTGAAAAAAATTACGCATCCGCCATCGAATACTTCAACACGCTCAAAGACAAATATCCCTTCAGCCCCTATACGATTGAAGCGGAACTGTCTCTGGGAGACGCCTATTTCCTTGACGAAGAGTACCCGCTCGCTGCGGATACCTACAAGGAATTCGAAACGCTCCATCCGCGTCATGAAGCAATTCCCTATGTGCTGTTCCAGATAGGTAATGCCAACCTGAACAGCTTCATTTCCATTGACCGGCCACAGACCAACATTGCCGAAGCCTACGAATACTTCCAGCGCCTGCAGGAAGCGTATCCGGGCTCGGAGTATGCGGTAAAGGCTCAGGAATATCTCTATACCTGCCGCAAGTACATGGCAGAACACGAAATCTACGTCGCTGATTTCTACTGGCGTACGGAACGGTACATGGCCGCCTACAAGCGCTATAACACCGTGGTGGAACAGTACTCCGATGTGGAAGAATATCAGGAATACGCCCGCGAAAAAGCCAAGGTGTCTTACCTGAAAAGCCAGCAGCAGGAAGCTACAGAGCGTCGCGAACGCCGCGAAGGGTCATGGAAGGATTACTTCGAGTGGCTCTAGCAAAAAGCAGCTGACGACGAAAATTCAAAGGGGCGGTTCCCATACGGGACCGCCCCTTTTTTGCGCGCTTGATTGAGAGGGAAGGAATAATAAAATCAGATCGGCTCGTCAGGGTAGAGCGTGGTCACACACCGATGCGGCATGCGGCTCTGAGTTTATTCGGCGGAAGAGTGTGTTTCTGCTTCGTCTTCAGCCTGCGGGCCAAGAGCATAGAGCTTCATTGCATCCCAAAGGGCATTGATTCCCAGGCCGGAAGACGAAGAGGAAATTATCGGCTTAACCCCTTCCAGCAGCCGTGCCCATTCTGCCTGCTTGGCAGACCGCTCTTTCTGCTTGCATTTGTCGGCCTTTGTGAGAACGGGAAGCAGAGGAATCTTGATGGATCGGGCATAGGCTGTCAGATCAATATCCAGCTTCTGGGGAGGAATGCGACAATCAAGAAGCACAGCCAACGCCTTGAGCGAGGAGGTGCCAACAAGATAGGCATTGATCAGCTTCGCCCATTTTTCCCGGTCGCTTTTCGAGGCCTTTGCATAGCCATAGCCGGGCAGGTCCACGAGATAAAACCCCCATGGCTCCACACGGTAATAGTTTATGCTCTGCGTCTTGCCGGGAGTGGCGCTTATGCGGGCCAGTTTCTTCCGGCCTGCAAGGGCATTGATGAGAGAGGACTTGCCCACGTTGGAACGTCCGGCAAGAGCAATTTGCGGCGCCTGCACGTTTTGAAGCTGCTCAAGCGTATATATGGTATCTTCGAGAATGAGTTGCGGTTGCATTATATATCCGATGATGGAGGAGGGCCGGGAGACCGGCTTGACAGAAAGAGTCTGTTTGTAAAATATGCCTTGTTTCAATCCATGATACGATCATGAAGCGACATGCTGAGACAATGCTATCAAATGGATGGCATAAACACAAAGGGGAATGCGAATGGCCCGCTACAGGTTTTTGATCCTCAATGGCCCCAATCTCGGCGCGCTGGGCAAAAGGCAGCCGGAGATTTACGGAACGAGCGGTATGGATGCGCTGCCCCCTCTTATCCGCAAGGTACTCGGCGATCGCGCCGATGATATCGAGCTTGAGTATTATCAGTCGAACAGCGAAGGTGCGCTCATCGATCGTCTGGAGCAGGCGCGGGAGCAGGGTGTGCAAGGCGTTGCCCTGAATGCCGGAGCCTACACCCATACCAGCCTTGCTCTGGCAGATTGCCTTGCATGGATAGGCGTTCCCTGCGTGGAGGTTCACCTGAGCAATGTGCTTGCACGCTCGGAACCTCTGCGCCAGAAAAGCTACATCGGCCGCCATGTCATCGGCGTTGTGGCCGGCTTTGGCATGATGAGTTATGCACTGGCCTTGCAGGCACTTGTGCAGCACCATGAAAAAGAGTAATGTGCCGCTTCCCGATACGGGGAACCCATAAAAATCAGAACAACGCTTTCGGCAACATGCCGATTTTTTGGAGGATCCGATGTATTCCACTACCGATTTCAAGCGCGGCCTCAAAATCCTGATGGATGATACGCCGTACGAAATTATCGAATTTCAGCATTTCAAGCCCGGTAAGGGCGGCGCAATGATTCGCACAAAACTGCGCAATCTGCTCAACGCCCGTGTTGTGGACAAGACCTTCCGCTCCGGCGAAAAGGTGGGCAGGCCCAACATCGAACATCGCGAAATGCAGTTCTTATACATCGAAGACACCAATCTGGTTCTGATGGATATGGAATCCTACGAGCAGTACTACATGTCCAAGGAAAACACCGACGGAAAGGAAGGTTTTCTCAAGGACGGTCAGCACGTTAAAATCATGCTGTTCAATGGTGAACCGCTCGACCTTGAACTGCCTGCGTCCCTCGTGCTGGAAGTGACCCACACTGAACCCGGCGCAAAGGGCGACACTGTTTCCAACGTGACCAAGCCCGCAACGCTGGAAACCGGCATCACCATCAACGTGCCCCTGTTCATCAACATCGGCAACCGCGTTAAGGTGAACACCGAAACCCGCGAATACCTGAGCCGCGAGAACTAGTCTTCCGTTCCCCTTGCGCGCCCAGCAGGAACAACTGCTGCGCCGTGTGGACGGATGCCCTGTAATACGGTAAGGGATATGGCTGTAACAGGCCGTATCCCTTTTTTTCTTTATTGCTTTTACGGAGGATAGCGCTACGGACGGCAATCGCGTGGCCCGTGAACTGTTCGCCATGTTTCTCGTTTTCTGGGGGCTGCTGTTGCTGCTGAGTCTTGCGACCTACAGCCAGGCCGACCCCAGCCTGAACCATATCGTCAGTTCGCCTGCTTCCATCAACAACGCCGTTGGTCTTTTCGGAGCACACCTCGCCGGTATGCTTGTGGATTTTTTCGGCATCGCATCGTATTTGTGGGCTTTCGGCTTCATTTTCGCCGGTGGCCGCAATTTTGTTCCCGGGCTCACCGCCATGTGGTGGCGCTGGTTCGGCATAACCATATTCGGCATATGTTTCAGTACCTTTGCCTCTGCTGTTTCCATGAACATGGGAGATATGCGGGGCGGTGGTTTTCTGGGTACCAGTCTGTATACTGTAAGCTGGTACTTCCTGCGCCCCACGGGTGCAATTCTTCTGTGGCTATTCCTGTTTCTGTGCTCCCTGCAGCTGACCTTCGGCAGCACGTGGTCCGACCTGCTCAAGCGGTTTCAGGGACTTACGCTGGATCGCATCCTCAAGTTTCTGGAACGTCACAATCGGCGCAGTGTCCTCAAGGAGAATGCCACCGAACTCGATCATGAACACGGTGAATCAACCGTAAAAAGAATCCGCAGGCTTTTCCGGCCCAAGAAAAAGAGTGAGTCCAGAGCGCTCATGCTGGCCGGTGAAACAGACAATTCCGGCATCATTGACACCCGCCCTGAACCGGAACCGGTTGTCGCTAAACGCGTGTCCGCCGCAGAACGTACGCGTGAAATTTCTGCTCCCCAGCCTGCAGCTGAATCTGCTTCATCCATCATCATAGATGAACGGCCGGAAGCACCGGCAGGCGAGCTGCTTGCCCCGTTCCCCACCGGTCCGGTAACTGAAACCAAGCCAAAGGCAGCCCAAAAGGCCGTGGCTCCGGCCCCAGTGAAGGGGAAGGTGCAATTGCCCAAGCTGGACCTGCTCTCCGATCACGCCTCGGACATGCATCGCACGCCCAAAGATGTTCTTGAAGCCAAGGGGCGCATGTTGATTGAAACCTTGGCAGATTTCGGTCTGCAGGGCGAATTGCAGCGCATTACTCCCGGGCCTGTGGTGACCATGTTCGAGATCAAGCCCGCCCCCGGGGTCAAGGTCAGCCGTATTGCCAATCTCTCCGATGATCTGGCCATGGCGCTCAGGGCCATTTCCGTGCGCATTCAGGCCCCCATTCCGGGCAAAGACAGCGTAGGTATAGAAATCCCCAACGAGCACAGGGAAATAGTGTGCCTTCGCGAACTCATCGGAGCCGAGGTCTTCCGCAAGTCCGACCTGCCGCTTACTCTGGCTGTGGGCAAGGATATTTCGGGCGTTCCCTTTGCCACCGACCTTGCCAAGATGCCCCATTTGCTGGTGGCCGGTGCAACGGGGCAGGGCAAGAGCGTGTTCATCAACTCCGTGCTCATGAGCCTGCTGTATCGCACCACGCCGGATGAGCTGAAACTGCTGCTCATTGACCCCAAGCGTATCGAACTTGCCGTGTATGCGGACATGCCGCACCTTGTGCACCCGGTTGTGACAGACATGTCGCAGGCCAAGAATGCCCTCGACTGGGCCGTGCATGAAATGGACAAGCGTTACGAGGCCATGGCCATTCTCGGCGTGCGCAACATAATAGGGTACAACGATAAACTTAAAGGATTGGGTGAAGAACGGCCTGAAGAGTATGCCGCTCTTGAACCTATGCCATATCTAGTCATCATTATTGACGAACTTGCCGACCTGATGCTCACGGCTGCCAAGGAAGTGGAAACCAGCATTGTACGACTGGCACAGCTTGCCCGTGCTGCGGGCATTCACCTCATTCTGGCGACCCAGCGCCCCAGCGTGGACGTTGTAACAGGTCTTATCAAGGCCAACTTTCCGTGCCGCATATCCTTTCAGGTTACCGCAAAGCACGACTCCAGAACCATTCTGGATACGGTTGGCGCAGAGCACCTGCTGGGCAAGGGCGACATGCTCTTCAAGGCAGGCGGCGGCAGGCTGCAGCGCATGCACGGCGCATTTGTCAGTGACGATGATGTTGTCTCCGTGGTCAATTTCTGGAAGACACAGCTACCTCCTTCCTACAAGGTGGACTTTGCCGAGTGGGGTAACGAAGGTACAGGCGATTTCGGAGGCATGGACGGCAACGGCGGCCCCATGGGGGCCGTATCTGACGATCCCATGTATAATGAGTGTGTTGCCTTTGTCATGCAGCAGGGCAAAGCTTCCATTTCGCTCATTCAGCGCCGCTTCCGCATCGGCTTCAACAGGGCAGCCCGCTATGTTGAACAGATGGAGCAGGACGGTATCATCGGAGCGGCGGATGGCAGCAAGCCGCGCACGGTCATCGGCGGTCCCGCCGGACGTGACGATTTTTGATCCAGCTATTTAATGTCATAAACAATCAGACTCGGAGTTTTACGCACAATGCGCCATATTCGTTCCATGTTTCGCTCCACGTGTTACTCTGTTTCGCTTGTTCTGGCACTTTGCCTGCTTCTTGCGGCACAGTCCCACGCAAGCGAGGTGACGGACGGCATTCAAAAACGCTACAGAGCGGCCAAGACCATGACCGCCCAGTTCACTCAAGTGCTGCGGCACAAGGAGAGCGGGGCTGTTGAAAACCGTTCCGGCTCTCTGTTTTTCAAAGCCCCCGAGCGTATCCGCTGGGTAACGGAAAAGCCCTCTCCGGAACTGCTGGTAGTAAACCCCGAAGCCGTGTGGAACTATTTCAAGGACGAAGAAGTAGCCTACAAGTATCCGGCATCGCTGGTGCATGAAACCAAGACGGCCCTGCGGTTCATCACCGGCAAGGCCAACCTTGAAGACGATTTCTACATTGAAAAGCAGGCTCCGCAGGACGGAATGACCGTGCTGCATCTTTTTGCCAAAGAACCTTCCACCGACCTGACAGAAGCCACACTGTGGATCACCCCGGAATATGAGGTGGCGCGCATTCTTACTGTGGACTTCTACGGCAACGAGAACGAGATCCGTTTCAACGGCATGGCCTTTGACAAGCCGCTTGAAGACAGCTTCTTCGAATTCACGCCGCCCAAGGGTGTGGATGTGGAAGACAGAACCCAGAGCGTGCCCGAACAGGGTATCAAGGAATAGCTCCGGGCAGGGCAGGGTTCTCAATAATCCCAGCAAAAGAAAAGCCCCTGAAGACATGATCTTCAGGGGCTTTTTCGTATTCAGGGATTAACAGGGATCAAAGAGATCATTCAAGTCCGGTGGCACGGCGGAGCAGGGATACCTCGTTTTCATCAAGGAATCGGGCCTTGCCCTTGTCCAGATTGCCGAGATCCAGAGGACCATGCCGGAACCGCTTGAGGGAAAGAATGGTCAGATCAAGATCGCGGCACATGCGGCGAATCTGTCTGTTTATTCCCTGCATGAGGTGCATTTCCAGCGTGGTGACACCGTTTTCTTCTCGCAGTACGTTCACCTTGACGGGAGCCAGTTCCTCTCCTTCCGCGAGGGTCATGCCTGAACGCATGGTGCGGAGTGCGGAATCAGCAACCGCGCCACGGATGCGTACACGGTAGACCTTGGGCAGATGCCACTTGGGATGCGTAAGGCGGTAGGTGAGATCGCCGTCATCCGTAAGAAGGATCAAGCCCTCTGAAAAGAAGTCCAGCCGCCCGACAGGAAAAAGACGAGCCTTCTTCATTTCAGGGGGAAGAAGGTCCAGAATGGTGGTACGCCCCTGCGGGTCTTTCACGGTGGTAACTACGCGCACGGGTTTGTTCGCCATGACATAGGTATAGGTTTGGCGCGACATGTTCAGGTTCACGGTAACACCGTTCACAGTCACCACGTCCTTGTTCAGGACGACCTTTACCCCTGCGGTGGTCACAGTCTGGCCGTTTACTCCGACTGCGCCCTGTGCAATCAGTTCGTCTGCCGCACGGCGGGAACATATACCTGCAAGAGCAAGTGCCTTGTTGAGGCGCACAGGCTCTGCAGGGTCAGCATAGGCGGCTTCCTGCGACTGAGGCGGCTGGTGTTGCCTTGGCTTGTCGTTCCACTGACCGCCCCGGTTGTCACCGCCGGAACCGCGTGGAGGCCTTTCGGCTTTTCCAAAACGTGGGTCGGGCGAATCTGAACGCGAATCGGGGCGCGAATCAGTCCGTGCATTTCTGCGCGACTGAGAGGGTCCATCCTGCGTCTGGCGGGAGCTGCCTGAGCCCTCGCCATCGCGGCGGGCACGCCTGTCGCCGCTCTCTTGGTCGCGGTAATTCTTTCTGGCACCGGCAGGCTTGTCACTATTTCTGGACATGAGATTCCTGATGATTTGGACGGGTTAAGGGCGGAGCACTTTGGTAGCAAGTTGCATGCTGGTGACTACATCCAGCATATTGGTCGTCTGGCCAACAGCTTTTGCATCCAGAATGCCGAAGAAATCAAGGCAGGTGCCGCACACCAGAATGGAAACGCCGGAAGCTTCAAGCTTCTTCAGCTCCTCAATGACGGGGCTATCCTTCACAGCGAGCTTTACACCGCCGTTCACCATGACAATACGCCAAAGTTCCTTGCCCAGTTCGGGCAAGGTGGCAAGGAAATTCTTCATGAGCTTTCCGCCCAGCACATCATCACCGCCACCGATAACATCAGAAGCAATGAAAACGCAGACTTTCTGCTCTTGCTGAACAGCCGCCATCTGGGCGGGCGTCATGACTTCACAGTCGCAGCCTTCTTTGCCGCTACCGGTTGCAATAAGCCGCCAACCGCCGGAAATGGTCTCTACGGCAACGGAATATCCCTTGCCGGAAACGAAGCGGGTGACATTTTCCTTGGCAGCTTCGTTATCAACCAGTATGGAAAACCCCGCCGGAGCCGAGCTTTCGATCAATTTTTTGCATTCCAGAACAGGTTGAGGGCACGCAAGGTTCTGGCAGTTCAGTTCAATTTCTGGCATTGTGATCCTCCTCACTTAGGAGATACCAGCCGCACGTGGCCGGTCAAGTTAAAACAGCAGAAGATTGCAGTAACAAAGCCCCCGAAAGGGCCGGGAAATACATTTCATGTCCGAATTGGCGAAATATGACAAAAAAAGTGAACATGTAAAGAGCCTTCCTCTTCTCAAACGCTGCCTGGGGTACTTCAAACCCTACTCACGCAGGATTACCATAGCCATAATAGCCATGCTTATGGTTTCCGCCGCAGAAGGTGGCACGGCATACATCGTCAAGCCCGCCTTCGACGATGGGCTGAACGGCAAGGATATGAGTTCACTCATGTTTGTCGCTTTTGCGGCTGTGGGCATCTTCTCCGTAAAAGCCGCAGGACGATATGTTCAGAACTACCTCATGCGTTACAGCGCCCTCAAGGTGCTGGAGCAACTGCGTAACGAACTCTACGACAGAATGATCTTTCTGCCCATGAAGTTCTTTGAGCGGGAACAGGTGGGCAACCTCATGTCACGCATCATTCAGGACGTCATTCTCATCCGTTCCAGCCTTCCCTCCGTTGTCATGATGGCGCGGGAACTCATCACTATGGTGGCGCTGATCGGCGTCGTGTTCTATCAGGACTGGTATCTGGCCATATGGGCCGTTCTGGTGCTGCCGGTGGCCATTCTTCCTATCGCATTCTTCGGTCGCAAGCTCCGTAAGCTTGGCCGCAAGAATCAGGTCAAGCTGGCCGACATTTCCGTCTTCCTGCAGGAAGTTTTCAGCGGCATCCGCGTGGTGAAAGCTTTCCATACCGAACGCAAGGAAGGGGAGAACTTCCGCAAGGAAAACGGCCGCCTCGTCAAGATAGCCGTCAAGGAAGTCGTCTACAGTGAACTGTCTTCACCTGTCATGGACGTTGTCGGCGCCATTGGTGCCGGTGCCGTGCTCGTTGCGGGTGGTATGCGTGTAATTGAAGGCCATATGACCGTGGGGGGGCTTATGTCCTTCCTTGCTGCACTCGGCTTGCTTTATGCCCCCGTGAAAAAATTCAGTTCCGCAAACCTTGACGTTCAACGTGCTCTTGCAGGTGCCGAACGAGTTTTCGAAATCCTCGACTCCACTGAAATTGTTGAAGAAAAAGACGGAACCGTTCCCTTTGAACCGCCGTTGAAAGAAGTGGAGTTCCGCAACGTTTCTTTTGCCTACGACGGCTGTGAAGCCCCGGCTCTGGATAACGTGAGCTTTACAGTCCGTGCCGGTGAAAGGGTGGCCATTGTCGGTCCCAGCGGGGCGGGCAAAACCACATTCGTCAACCTCATTCCCCGCTTTTATGAACAGCAGCAGGGGCAGATTCTCATCAACGGGCTGGATGTTCGCGATTACACGCTTGCAACCCTGCGCAGGAATATTGCCATGGTTTCGCAGGACGCCTTCCTGTTCAACATCTCCGTCCGCGAGAACATCGCCTACGGAC
The DNA here is from genome assembly GCF_013340285.1 of Desulfovibrio subterraneus. NCBI lineage: Bacteria > Pseudomonadati > Thermodesulfobacteriota > Desulfovibrionia > Desulfovibrionales > Desulfovibrionaceae > Desulfovibrio > Desulfovibrio subterraneus. The sequence continues at coordinate 967,721 of NZ_BLVO01000013.1, forward strand.
AGGCGAGCATTTCCGAGGATGATGTCCGTGCAGCAGCCCGTGCGGCATACGCGAATGACTTTATCGAAGCACTGCCCGACGGGTACGACTCGGTAGTAGGCGAACGCGGCACCAAACTTTCCGGCGGGCAGAAACAGAGGCTGACCATTGCCCGTGCCATCCTCAAGAACGCTCCCTTGCTTATTCTTGATGAAGCGACCAGCGCGCTGGATTCCGAATCCGAACGCATAGTGCAGAAGGCTCTTGAAAACCTGATGGCAGAGCGCACAAGCATCGTCATAGCCCACAGGCTCTCCACCGTGCTTTCCGCAGACAGGATTCTGGTGATGGATCACGGCAGAATCATCTCGCAGGGACGGCATGAAGAATTGCTGGGTACTTGTCAGCTCTATACGAAGCTGTATGCAATGCAGTTCAACACTCCGGAATCCGTCGAACCGGCCTCCTGCCCCATGGTAGAGGAGCTCGCGTAATGAAGCTGCCCCTTTCAGTGGTGTCGCCCTGCATTTATTGGATGGTGCGTGCAATGTATTCCTCTCTCCGCTTCACGGAATCGGGGAGAGAGGTCGTGGACGCCTTTGCCGCGCAGCGCACGCCCATGGTGTTTGCTTTATGGCACGACGAGTTGTTTCCTGTAATTCACGCCAAAAGAAATTTGGAACTTATTGCAATCATTAGTCAAAGCAAAGACGGCGAATTGCTTTCCAATTTCATGGAACGATTTGGCTTTAGAACGGCCCGTGGCTCCAGCTCCCGCGGCGGAGTTAAAGCTTTACTTCAAGTTTCAAAAGCCATGCAGCGCGACAGCATCAGTTGCTGCATCACGGTAGACGGCCCCAGAGGCCCGAGACACAAGGTGAAAGAGGGGGCCATTTTTGTGGCAAACCGCACAAACGCTCCCATTATTCCCCTGCGTATCCACATGGCTTCCAGCTATAAGTTCAAACGGGCCTGGGACAATTTTCAGGTTCCCATTCCATTTTCCAGCGTTCATGTAGCCTTTGGCGAACCATATCATGTGCCGGAAGGCACGCTGGATAAAGAAGCCTTCGAACAGGAATGTCTGAAACTCGAAGAACGTCTCAACGCTTTGTAAATTAACGGAATATTCATGCGTTTTCCCTATTCTTTCATTGCTGAAATAGCTCCCTCGCTCGGATTTGGCGGCACCGATAAGCTGGCCCGGATTCTGGGCACCTGCATGTGGCACCTTGTCGGGTCCCGACGCAGGCTCGCCATCAACGCCATAGAAAAGCACCTTGATGTTCCGGCAGATAAGGCCAGAGAAATTGCCAAGGCAAGCTTCATCCACAACTTCAAGTCGTTCCTCGAACTGGTTCTTGTGGGCAGAGTGGATGAAGAATTCTGCCGCAGCTCCATTCGGGAAGGGCGACCTGGCGTGCTGGAAGAAGTCATGAATCTGCAGGGGCCGGTCGTGGTGGCAACCGCTCATCTGGGTTCATGGGAACTTATGTCGGGTATGCTCGGCAGCTTCATCGCCACAAGAAATAGAGACGCTCTGGTCGTGGTGCGCAAGAACAAAAATGCCAACCTGCATGAGCTTATCTGTCATTTCAGGGGCAGTCAGGGGGCCAAGGTAGTAGACCACCGTCAGGCTGTGTTCACTGTTCTCAAGGCACTGAAAAGAAACGGGCTTTCTGCATTTTTGGTGGATCATAACTGCCCGCGTAATGAGGCCATATTTCTGCCATTTCTGAACGAAACAGCCGCTGTAAACATGGGGCCGGCCGTACTTGCGGTAAGAGCCAACGCGACTGTCGTGCCGGTCTTCCTCGTTCGGGACGAGCAGGGGGGCTATGTCTTTCATGTAGATTCGCCGCTTTCGCCTGACAAGTTTACAGGCACACGTGAAGAAAAGATCCGCCAAGTTGCTGAATTTTATACTGGTGCTGTTGAAAAATATGTCAGAAAGTATCCGGAACAATGGTTCTGGATGCATAAACGGTGGAAAACCAGGCCCGAATCGGAAGACCGTTCCGCAAGCAACGCCTGAGGAAGCCGGCCCTCCCGTAGCGCCTGTCCTCAAATACCGTGCGGCCGTGAATTGTCTCTGGCGGGAAACACCTTATTCCCGAAAAGGAGAGGGCGCTCATGCACTTGTCCTTGCGCAGGCTGCGTCTGGGGCTGAAAACCGTATTCAGCGGGCGTATATCCGTCCTTGTCACGGGTTTTCTTGTCACCATTCTGATGCTCCTTTTCTATCTCTGGAATCCCTTCATTCTGCGAAGCCTTGTCTATAAGGTTTATGACGAACTGCTTATACAGTCGCATACGCACGAGACAACGGACATTCCCGTCATCATCGATATCGATGAAAAATCGCTCGATACATACGGCCAGTGGCCATGGCCGCGCTACAGGGTGGCCATGCTTCTGGCGATGGCACAGCATTACGGGGCAAGCGCTGTGGGCCTCGATATTGTGTTTTCGGAAGAAGACCGCACATCCCCTCGTGTTCTCAGGGAGACTCTTGCCGAAGACCTAAAGGTTAACTTGAAGGTTTCCGGCATTCCAGATGCTCTGCTGGATAACGACAGTCTATTGGCAGACAACCTGAAGCGCGGGCCTTTTGTTCTTGGATATCACTTCAACTTTGAACCCTCCGGTGCCACAGAAAAGCCGTGCGTGCTGCAGCCCGTAAAGGCCGTTATTCTGGCAGAAGACGGGGCCGCCAAGCCGGAAGACGCCCTCTACAACGCGCCGGAGGCCATCTGCAACCTGCCAGTTCTGGGCGAAGCGGCACGCGGGGCAGGTTTTTTCACAACCGTACCGGACCTAGACGGTATGCTCCGCAGAACGCCCCTCATCATCTACTTTAAGGGACAGATCTATCCGAGCCTTGCGCTGGCCATGCTCATGCAGGCCACAGGTAACACCCAGATAATCCTCAAGATGAAGCAGGGCGGTGTTGAATCCATCAAGTTCGGCGATCGCGTGATTCCACTTGATGAAAGGGGCCGTATGCTCTTGAAATACAGAGGAAAAGGTGGAGCATTCAGATACATTTCCGCCGCGGATCTGCTCGAGCAGAAACTGAAGAAGGATGAACTTAAAGGGAAGCTGGTTCTTGTGGGAACATCAGCAGCCGGACTCAAGGACCTGCGGGCGCAACCCTTTGATCCAGTTTTTCCGGGGGTTGAGGCCCATGCCACGGTGCTCGATTCCATTCTCAAAGGTGACTTCATAACCCGACCTTGGTTTGCACGGGTACTGGAGTTCAACACAATCCTTCTTGTCGGTGTCACTTCCACCATCATACTCTCTCTGACCGGTGCCATACCGGCCCTGCTATTCTGTATAGCCATGGGAGCAGGGCTGCTGTTTGGTGCGAAGTGGAGCTTTGCCACGCAGGGCTTCTTTCTATCACCGTTGACGGCCCTGCTCACCCTTGCAGTCAACTTTTCCCTGCTCACGCTGATGAAGTTCAGAAGGGAAGAGGGCCATAAGAAATTCCTCACGGCAACCTTCAAGTCATACCTTTCCCCCGAGCTGATTGAAGAGATGATCGCAGAGCGCACCATGCCTGAACTGGGCGGAGAAGCTCGCGTAATGACAGCCTATTTTACGGATATTCAAAAGTTCTCAACCTTTTCCGAAATACTCACGGCACCACAACTGGTTGAACTGTTGAATGAGTACCTTTCAGCAATGACGGACATACTCATCGCAGAAGGTGGCACCCTTGATAAGTATGAAGGGGACGCAATTATTGCCTTTTTTGGGGCTCCCATTAACTTTGCCGACCATCCTTTACGTGCCTGCCGTGTGGCGCTGGCCATGCAGGACACGCTGCAGGCACTCCGTGCAAAGTGGATTTCAGAGCAGATTGATCCGTCGGTTGAAGTACGCAACATCAAGGGATACCCGCAGGAAGTTTGGCCGGAAAACAGCAAATGGCCAGTCAACGTCCATCAGATGCGCATGCGCATCGGCATTAACAGCGGCGAGATGGTCGTGGGCAACATGGGCAGCGCAATGCGCATGAATTACACCATGATGGGCGATCCGGTGAACCTTGCAGCACGGCTGGAGGCTGGCGCAAAGCAGCTGGGCATTTACACTGCCGTCAGTGAACATACTCTGGAGATTTCCTTCAAGGACGGCAGGGGGAACACCGCGAAAGTTCATGATTTTGTGGAAACCCGCTTTATCGACCGCATTGCCGTGGTGGGCAAATCAGAACCGGTCAACGTGTATGAACTGGTGGCCTTGAAAGGCGGTCTGACAGAGAGAGACAAGACACTCTTCACGTATTTTGCGGAAGGTATGGTCCATTATCAGGCGCAGGAGTGGGACAAGGCAATCACGGCTTTCTCCACAGCCAGTGGATATGAACGCTTTCCGGATTCGCCGATAACGCCATCGTCAGTCTTCATTGCCCGGTGCAAGCAATACAAACAAACACCTCCAGTGCCCGCAGGCGAAAACTGGGATGGCGTATACCGCATGACGAGCAAATAAGAAGTTCAAGTCAAAGAGCAATTCACCACAGACTATCTGCGATAGCCCTTCATTCATCTTATTCATTCAAGCCATGGTGCCTCACACCATGGCTTTTTGTCGTTTAATGCCCTTGTAAGAAGCAAAAGGGCAGAAGTCCTGACCGAACTCGGCAAAATTCATTTTCTCCCCGTAAAAGGCAAATATGAAGGATGTTCAAACTGAGCATCCCGCTTCTTCAATGCAAGCGACGCAACGACGTACGGAGTAAAAGCTCTCAGGACCATAGTAGCGTTAAAGCGATTTGCGAACGCCATCTTCGGTCAAAGTTCAAGGTAGCCACACTCCGGGAAGGGAACAGGCAAGGCGCTCCAAAAGGTCACCAGACAGCAGAAAGTTAAAGCAAAACCAAAGGGCCTGTGTGGAAAACTTACCGATTGTTTCACGAAAGTCCACAAGAGAGTAATGGGCTGATATTGCAAGCTTTCATATATTTAAAAGTTAACATAATTTACATTATGAGACATAAATAAGCTTGAGTATCTCCCTTTGCAAACCGTGTTTTGGGCATGCGCTCTCTTCACTCAGCTCTCCATATAATCCTCTCGCATTCTGCTCACAGTCTGCCGTCCCGCACGCTGTCTGTTTGAAACCTCATCGCGCTGGCATTCTAGATCTGGGATCTCTGTCTTATATCCGCCAATGGCAGACATGACACCGCGACGATCATCTATTTATTCAGCTCTTTTATTCTGCTCCGGCTTCGCGGATGCTCCGTTTCATTCAAAGGTCCGTATGAAAGTCCGACGTCTTGGTTTCGAGACACCGGTCACACTGCACATCATAGGAACCTGTTCCTTTTCAGATTCCCCCAACATCTCCGCCTGAATTTGTTTGATAGCCTGCGGCACTCTCGCCAGACAAATTGACAGGCCAATTTCCAAAATTTGTGCCTCTCCCAATTTCTCATTTTCACTCCGAAAAAACGAAGGCCACAAATCGATTTTGCGGCCCTGAAATACAAATCGCGACTCTCATTTCATGAAAAATTTATCGTCTTCCATTTTGCCATTTCCAGCGCATGGTGTACTGTATGAAGTACATTCACTTTCAAAGTGAGCTGTATTGATTGAATTTGCCCATTTTAGTGTAACAAAAACAAGGAGATCACATATGAAAGTCAGCGCACGTAACCTGCTCACAGGTACGATCAAGTCCATCAAGGAAGGAGCCGTTAACAATGAGCTCGTTCTTGAAGTTGCCCCCGGGGTCGAGATCGTTTCCATCATCACCAAAAGCTCCTGCGACAGGCTCGGACTCAAGGTCGGCGGCAAGGCATACGCCATGGTCAAGGCATCCAGCGTCATGATCGCCACTGACTAGTCTGAACACCCTGCAACTACAGAGAATGCTATGGGTCGGCCAGGTGCCGGCCCTTTTTTCGGCAAAGGACAAACTGGTTTAAAAATGATCACTCAATGAAAAATCAAATTGATTAGGCGGGTTGACGTAATTGATCCCCTGAGGCACATACTCATTTCTCCATCGAATCATTTTACTTGTCCTTCGCGTGAGCCTTCGTATGAATGTCACCTGAAGGACCGTGCTCAACTACTTGTGCGGGTAACGTTCTGACGTTTTGGGGCCTTTCACACTTGTAAACGGGTACGGCATGACAAACTCTGTATTCAAATTACTCCGACGCATGGCCGGAAAAGCGCAGCTGGTACGCATGTTCACGGGGCTCGGCATCCCTCTGTGCGTATACGGCATAATGAACAGCATCGGCTTTCCCTTTGAAGGCTTGATGTGGGCTACGGCTGTGTGCTTTTGCGTGCTCGGCTGGCGAGTGGTGGCCGACAGCAGACTGGATGGATTTTCCGGCGTGGCCGCCCTTCTGGTTCTTGTGGAGTTCGCGGCGCTATTCTTGGAACGGCATGAGTTTGCGGACAAATCCCCTGCTCTCTATGCCCTGCTACTCGGTGCCGGATTGCTGTTTTTTGCCCTGTTGCGGTTTCCGCTCTTTCAGGGGCTTGCAGAAGATTTGCTGCATGAACATTTTTTCCCGGAACAGCTACGCAATTCCCCGTACTACAATCGCGGGTGGCGGCTGGTGAATCTGGGCTGGTCCCTGTTGTTTTTCCTCAAGGCCTTGATTCTCTATTCCGGAGAAGATACTGCCCCGGCCAATGAGGTTGTGTCTTTTTCTGCATGGCTACTGGGCTGGCCGTTGTTTGTTCTTCTTCTGTTTGCAAGCGTGTGGTTCATCCGGCGCTACTGGAGACAAAAAGGGATTGTGGAACTAGCAGCCTTTTAAAACGCAAAAAAGCGCTCCGGCCTGAAACCGGAGCGCTTTCCTTTTGTGCAGAGAGTGAAGAGCTTATTTCTGAACGACCTTGTTCCAGTCAGCCAGAAACGATTCAAGACCGCTGTCGGTCAACGGATGCTGGGTAAAAGACATGAGCACCTTGAACGGCACAGTCACCGTATGTGCTCCCATGGTTGCAGCGTCCACAACATGGCGGGGGTGCCGCACACTTGCAACAAGCACCTTGGTCGCAAATCCGTAGTTGTTGAAAATGGTCATGATTTCATGGATGAGGTGCATGCCGTCCTGCGCGATACCATCCAGCCTTCCCACAAAGGGAGAGACGTAGGTGGCTCCGGCCTTGGCGGCAAGCAATGCCTGCAGGGGCGAAAAGACCAGTGTTACATTGGTCTTTATGCCCATCTCCGTAAGGGTGCGTACGGCCTTTATCCCCTCGGGAATCATGGGGATTTTTACAACGACATTGGAGCCGAACTTGACAAGCTCCTTCGCCTCCCGAACCATTTCTTCAGCCTTGAGTCCTACAACTTCAAGGCTGACAGGTCCTTCCACCTCGTTGCAGACAGCCTGCGCTATCTCGCGCCAGTCGCCCTTTTCCCGTGAAAACAACGTCGGGTTGGTAGTTACCCCGTCGATTAGTCCGTAGGCCTGCGCCTCACGTATTTCGTCCAGATTCGCTGTATCGATGAAGAATTCCATGTCGCCTCGCTTGATTGATCATGTTGTTCGCGCGAATGAAACAATCCTGAAAGCCAACCTAGCATGTGAAGAACGCGAATGACAATAAAAAGCCCTCTCTTTCAGCCAGTTAAATCAGAGAAGGCATAAAAAAAGAGAGGAATCCGGCAGGAATCCTCTCATACATGAAAAACTGTACGGTCTCAGAAGAACGGTTATGCTTCTTCCTTGGCCTCGGCAGCAATTTCGCGGCCGCCCTGCTCCAGCTGAGCCAGATACTTGTCACGACATTCGTAGCTGCAGAAACGGTGGATATTCTCGCCGTCGCGCACACGAATTTCCTGATCAAGGGAAACATAGGCACCGCAGACAGGGTCTTTGACCATTTCGCCGGTGGCTACCTTGCGTTCGATGTCCTTCGCCTTCTTGGCGGCGTCCTTGTCGGACTTCTTCTTGCTGTCATTGGTGAACATCTTGAAGAGAGCCCAGCCACACACGGCGAAAATGAGTAACTTGATGAGCATTGGCCTACCCTTGTCTTTGTCGTTATTGCCAGATTTGGTCGCCTTCAAGGCGATATTGCAACGCGTTCAAGGCTTGTACCAGAGTTTTTCCGTCGGGAAAAGTCAGTTCGGGGGCAATTTCACGCAACGGTACCAGAACAAAGGCCCGCTGCTGCATGCGGGGATGAGGCAGAATGAGCTTTTCGCTCTCCATGACCACATCACCGAATAAAAGCAGATCAAGATCAATGACGCGGGGGCCGAAACGGTCTTCAGGGGCGCTGCTGTTTCTGCAGCGCCCCATGGAAGACTCGATGTTCAGCAAAGAGGTAAGAAGCGACTCGGGGTCCATGGCACCGATGCAGGAAACGCAGAGCACCTGATTGGCAAACCAGGCCTGCTCCTTCTTTTCCTGCGGCTCGGTGCGATACACGCCGGAAACGGCTTTGACCGTCACGCCGTCTAACGCAGCTATGGCTTCAACGGCACGGGCAAGGTTGCCATCCGTATCTCCCATATTGGAACCGAGGCAGATAAATGCTTCTACAGCTTGACGATTCGGGATACCGCCTCCTCAAGGCGAGCGTCATTCACGGTCAGGGAAATGCGGAAATACCCTTCACCGGGAGTGCCGAAACCGTTACCGGGGGTTATAACCACACCGGTTTCCTGCAGCACCTTGGTCACGAATTCGGACGAGGTGTAGCCCTGGGGCACGCGGCACCAGATGTAGAAGGTGGATTCAGGCACGTTGCAGTGAATGCCGGCCTTGCGTAGCGCAGCAATCATGATATCGCGGCGCTGCTTGTAAATCTTGCGCAGCTCGGCGGTGAAGGGGTCGCCGTCGCGCATGGCCACGATGCCCGCTTCCTGCACGGCCTGGAATACGCCGGAGTCCACGTTTTCCTTGATCTTGCCAAGGCCTGCAACCAGCTGGGGGTTGCCGACAGCCATACCCACGCGCCAACCGGTCATGTTGTAGGTCTTGGACAACGAATGGAACTCGATGGCGACGTCCTTGCCGCCGGGAACAGACATGATGGACAGCGGTCTGTTGTCTTCGTTGTAGTAGATTTCAGTGTAGGCGGTGTCGTGCACAACGATCACGTTGTACTGCTTGGCGATCTTGATGAGCTTTTCGTAGAACGCCATATCAGCCATGGCGGCCGTGGGGTTGTTCGGATAGTTCACGAAGATTGCCTTGGCCTTGGTCCACGTTTCTTCATCAATGGCATCAAGGTCGGGCAGGAAGCTGTTGTCCTCGGTCAGAGGCACGAACTTCACGATACCGCCGGCAAATTCGGTGGCAATGTTGTAAACTGGGTAGTTGGGAGTGCACACCAGCACCAGGTCGCCGGGGTTGATGAACGCCAGCGGGAAGTGGGCAATGCCTTCCTTGGAACCGATAAGGCTTACAACTTCGCTCTTGGGGTCAAGGTCGGCGTTGAAACGACGCTTGTACCAGTCAGCAACGGCTTCACGGTAAGACAGCATGCCTACATAGGAAGGATAGGCATGGTTTACAGGCTTTTCCACCGCTTTCTTCATGGCCTCGATAATGAAATCGGGGGTGGGCATATCGGGATCGCCAATTCCCAGACTGATGATGTCCACACCGCGGGCGGCAACCTGTGCCTTGATTCTGTCGATTTCCGCGAAGAGATAGGGGGGCAGTTTTGCCAAACGGTCTGCAAGCTGGAACTGTGCCATGGCGTTGCGTTCTCCTTAAAATTTCAATCCCTTTTGCCGGTAAAAAAAGAAGGGCTCTGCCATAAGCCCTGTTCCTTCTGTAATTACTTGTGTGGCATATGCCACTTGTGGGCCCAAAAAACAAGTGTTTATTGAGCCCGCAAGCCATGGCAACAAACCGTTTTCGGCAGATACCCTCCCCCTTCGCGCGTCACTCTATAATAATGATAGCGGCTCTGATGCGTTCCTACTTCTTGAGGAACAGATAGGCTGCAAGCCCGACAAGCACGAAGGCGAAGATCCTCTTGAACACGTCGGTCGGAACTCCTTCAATGAGCCTTGCACCGATCTGCGCGCCGATCATGCCGCCGATACCCAGCAGAATACCGGCACGGTAGTCGATGTTGGCCAGCTTGTTGTGTGCTATGAGCGCGGATATGGAAATGATGAGTATAGCCAGAAACGAAGTACCCACGGCCTTCTGGGCGTTATAACCGAGAAAGAGCAGCAGAGGAACGGTGAGAAAACCGCCGCCAAGGCCTGTGAACGAGGCCCCTATTCCGACCAGAATCCCGGCTGCGGCAAGAATGATGCTGTCCATGATGAAACTCCTTTGCGTGATTATAACCAAATTGGTCAGACCACTTTCCTCTTGTTTTGAACCACTGTCAATTGGTCAGACCAATTAAACCGCGAGAAATCTTCACGGGCTACCCTTGTCTGGCACACCGACACCGTGTAACGTATTAAACCAATTGAAATGCACCTTTTGCAGCAACGAAATACTACGGAACACTGATGACTCAGGCACCCACCACTCCCACCACGCATCCGCTTGTGGACAGCTATCTTCAACATCTTCTCGTAACCCGCGGGTTATCCGAAAACACCATTGCCTCGTACGCCACGGATATGGAAAGCTTTCTGATCTTTCTTCAGGAGAAACGCTTCCAGCTTGAGTCCGTGACAGACCAATCACTATTTCTCTATGTCATGTATCTGCGCAGGCGCGGACTTAACAGCCGCAGTCTTGCGCGACATCTTTCCGCCTTGCGCGGCTTTTTCGCCTACTGCCTTGAAGAACGGGTGTTAAGCGACAATCCGGTTCAGTACCTTGAGAACCCGAAGCTGCCCAAGACCCTGCCGGATGTACTCTCGCAGGAAGAGGTAGCAGCCATTCTCGCCCAGCCAATTCTCAAAACCAAACTTGGATTCCGCGACAGAACCATGCTGGAACTGCTGTATGCAGCGGGCCTGCGCGTTTCCGAGCTCATCTCGCTTGCGCCTGTCGATTTCGACGCGCAAACCGGCCTTGTCCGCGTCTTCGGCAAGGGGGGCAAGGAGCGCATTGTTCCTGTACACGAAGCGGCCGCAAAATTCCTTGATATCTACCTGCGGGACTGGCGGCCGGCCTTTTCTCCCGTCCAGAACTTCGTCTTTCTGAACCGCTCAGGCAAAAAGCTCACGCGCCAGGCGGTGTGGAAAAACATTCAGCGTTACGTGCAGGAAGCCGGAATCCGCAAAAGCGTTTCACCGCACACCTTCCGCCATTCCTTTGCCACGCACCTGCTGGACGGCGGCGCGGACCTGCGAACGGTGCAGTTGCTGCTCGGTCATACTGATATCGCGGCTACAGAAATCTACACGCATGTACAGGCCGACAGGCTCCGGCAGGTGCACCGCAAATACCACCCCCGATCAAGGATGTAGACGTGCCCGGCACCACGAACAAAACCGGCAACGGGCATCAGATTCCCGCTCCCGTTCTCATTACGGCACATGCCAATGCGGATTTTGACGCCCTTGCGGCCATGGTGGCGGCCAGCAAGCTCCATCCCGATGCTGTGCTGGTCTTCCCCGGCAGTCAGGAACGGAACCTGCGCAATTTCTTCATTGAAAGTGCCACCTACATGTTCAACTTCAAGCAGTCCAAGGACATTGATTTTTCAACGGTCCGCAGACTCATTGTCGTTGATACCCGCCAGCGTTCACGCATTCCTCATGTGGAAGCTGCGCTGGATAATCCCGGTCTCGAAATTCTGCTCTACGACCATCATCCCGCGTCGGACGATGATCTGCCCGCAACCCAGAGTGTGTATGAACCTTGGGGGGCTACCACCACCATCATCACCCTGATGTTGCGGGACAAGGACATTGCTGTTTCGGAAGAAGAGGCAACCCTGCTTGGTCTGGGCATATTCGAGGACACGGGCTCCTTCTCCTTTGCCTCCACCACCGAGCACGATTTTCAGGCGGCGGCGTGGCTCAAAACGAAAGGCATGGACCTGAACGCCATCTCCGAACTCATGACGCGCGACCTGACAACGGAGCAGGTCTCCATTCTGAGCGCCATGCTGCAAAGTGCCACCACCCATGACATTAACGGGGTTTCCGTGGTCATGGCCGAGGCAACCATAGAGCATTACGTGGGAGACTTTGCCCTGCTGGCACACAAGATGCTTGATATGGAAAACCTTAAAGTGCTCTTTGCGCTGGGCCGTATGGGCGATCGCGTACACGTGGTTGCCAGAAGCCGCCTGCCGGAAGTGGATGTGGGGCAGATATGCTCATCCCTCGGCGGTGGCGGGCATGCCTATGCCGCTTCCGTTTCCGTGAAGGACAGAACTCTTTCTCAAGTAAAGGATGAACTCTTTGCCCTGCTGTTTTCTTCCGTGAACAAACAGAAGCTGGTGCGCGACCACATGTCCGCACCGGCCGTAACCATTGACGATGCCTCGACCATCACCCACGCCGAAGAAGTGATGAACCGTTACGGGCTCAAGGCCGTCCCCATCATCAAGCACGAAAATCATTCGGAAGTGGCGGGCTACCTTGAATATCAGACCGCGACACGGGCCATAACCCACGGGCTCGGCAACATGCCGGTGAGCGTCTACATGCAGCGCAACATCCAGACCGTGCACCCCGAAGACAGCCTCTATCCGGTCATGGAAATCGTGGTGAGCAACCGCCAGCGCCTTGTTCCTGTGGTGGATAACGGCGCCATCATAGGCGTCATCACCCGCACGGACATCATCAACACCATAGTTGAAGAACCGGCGCGCATTCCAGAGACGCTGCTCCCTGAAAAGCGGCGCGAAAGAAACGTGAAATCGCTCCTGCGCGAACGCCTGCCCGCCCGCCTGTTTTCGCTGCTGGAAGTGGCCGGAAATCTTGGCGACTCTCTGGGAGTGCCCGTATATACCGTTGGCGGGTTCGTACGGGATCTGCTGCTCAACCGCAGCAACCTCGACCTTGACTTGGTAGTGGAAAGCGACGGCATAGCCTTCGCCCGCGAGCTGGCACGGGTGCTGAACGGTCGTGTACGCGCGCACAACAAGTTCAAGACGGCCGTCGTTATCTACAAGGATGACAACGGCACTGAGGAACGGGTGGATGTAGCCACGGCGCGCCTTGAATACTATGAGTACCCTGCCGCGCTGCCCACGGTTGAACTGTCGTCCATAAAAATGGACCTGTTCCGGCGGGATTTCACCATTAACGCACAGGCCATTCAGCTGAACAAGCCACAGTTCGGCCGCCTTATCGACTTCTTCGGCGCGCAGCGCGACATGAAGGACAAGATGCTGCGTGTTCTGCACTCACTGAGTTTTGTGGAAGACCCCACCCGCATTCTGCGCGCCATCCGCTTTGAAAAGCGCTTTGAATTCCAGATAGGACCGCAAACCACGCGGCTCATAAAGAACGCTCTACAGCTCGGGCTCATGGACAAGCTCAGCGGCAGCCGCATCTTCAATGAAGTGGATGCCATTCTACACGAAGCCCGCCCTCTGGCCTGCCTGCGCCGCATGGACGAGTTCGGCCTGCTGACCATCATTCACCCCCAGCTGCGCCTCACTCCCACCAAGGAACAAATCCTTGAGGAGCTGGAAAACGTGGCCAACTGGTACCGGCTGCTCTATCTTGCCGACGCTCCCGAGCCGTGGATGCTCTATTTCATGGGACTGCTGATCAATGCCACCTATCCCGAAGTGAAGGAGGTGACCGCACGGTTCCATTTCACCAAGCGGCAGGAAGACGACCTGCTCATGCTGCGTGAGAATATCCGCGAGGGCATAACTCTGCTCAACAACTGGGGGCGGCACGACAGATCCATGAGCGGGCTGCACAGAACCCTTTCTCCCATCCGGGTTGAAGGGTTGCTGTTCATCATGGCACGAACGCGCGTAGATGAGCTTCGCAAAAGTATTTCTCACTATCTCACCCACCTGCGCGGCATGAAGGTAGATATAACGGGAGAAGATCTGCGAATCATGGGCGCTCCGCCCGGGCCGGCGTATGGACGCATTCTCTCCCGCGTTCTCTCAGCCAAGCTTGATGGTGCGGCCCCCACACGGCAGATGCAGCTGGACATGGCGCAGTCTCTCGTGCGTGAAGAAACTGCAAAAGATGCCGACTATCTGGCCAGAAGAAAGACCTGCCGCGGTCCTGAACCGGATACAGAGCCTTTTCATGCCGTTTTTTCCGACGATGAACCGTTTGAAGAACGCACCGAAGAATTCAAGGATGGGGACGGCTCAAATTCCGATTCGAATCCCGTCCCGAATTCCTCTCCTGATCAGTCAAAGGAACATTGAGAAACGCGACAGAAAGCTGAAGTTCAAGTGGACAGCCTTGCAAGGCCCGATGCCGCTAAAGGCTTGCCCTTGCGACATATCGCGTGTAGACCCAACTAACCTCGCCTGATCATGCAAGATGAACGGTGTGGAACCGGATGCCGCTATACCGGCAATAAGCCGTATGTAGACAACGTCCTGAAATGACAGAATTATAATGGGTTCGGGCGGAACCCGCTCAGCGATCCGGCCCGGAGAAAGTTAAAGCAAAGGTTGAACCATGGAAGTGTTATGGGCTCCCTGGCGGCTTGACTACATTCTTGGTCCCAAGCCGGATTCGTGCGTGTTCTGTCTGCCCGAACATACAGATGAAGACGAAGAGCGCCTCATCCTGTATCGCGGCAAGCACAACTTCGTCATCATGAACAAGTTTCCCTACAACAACGGTCATCTCATGGTTACGCCCTACCGGCATGTCATGAACCTGGCTGACCTGTCACCGGAAGAGGCCCATGAAAACATGGACCTGCTGCAGGCGTGCGTGCGCATTCTCAAGCAGCACTTCAATCCCGGCGGCATCAACGTGGGACTGAATCTGGGCGAAGCTTCCGGCGCGGGAATCCGCGAACATCTGCACTTTCACCTTGTGCCCAGATGGAACGGCGATTCCTCCTTCATGGCAGTCATGAACGAAACCCGTGTCATTCCGGAACACCTGCATTCAACATACAAGGCATTAAAACCGTTGTTTGACGAGTTATAATATTGCATAACAAATCAGAAGGTCGGCAAGCGGGTCTGCCACACGAACAATCCGCCCCGGCACGAGCCAACTCAGGAGGAATATATGCGTTTTATCAAGGTGTTGGGGCTTGTTATTGTTTTCTTCCTTACCATGGTCTTCTTCCAGCAGAACACCGCGGAACTTTCCCAGACAATAACCCTCAAGTTCGACCTGCTCTTCCAGTCGTGGTCGACCATTCCCCTGCCCATCTATTTCTTGATTCTGGGCGCGTTTGCCCTTGGTGCCATTGTGGTGGTTCTGTTCTTCTTCATTGAGCGCGTCCGTCTTGGTGCTGCTGTCCGCAAGGCACGCAAGCAGTCCAAGAAGCTTGAGAAAGAAGTGAACGCCCTGCGCACCCAGCCGCTGGAGTCCGCCGAGCCCATGGCTGTTGAAGCTGCTGCCCCCGAGGCGGCAAAGGCGGAATAATCCGTGTCCATATTGCGACGTTTCTGGCCCGGCACCCACACGGGAAAACCGGGAAACACCATTCTTTCTCCCGTCAGAGGTACTCCTCCGGGGGAGAGAGATACCCGCGCCGCCATCAACGAGCTTTCACAGGCTGTCCGCAATGATCCGGACGCCGTGGAGATCTATCTCGCCCTCGGAAACCTCTTCCGGTCTCAGGGGGAAATTGAACGGGCGGTCCAGATACGGAGCAATCTGATCGTTCGCCCGGGTCTTGACGACAAGTTCAAGGCCCGGGCCTATTTCGAGCTCGGCCACGATTACAAGCGCGGCGGATTCATGGACCGCGCCATGCAATCTTTTGAACAGGCCCGCAAGCTCGGCGGAGAAACGGAAGAACTGCTCAGGGCCATGGCACGGCTCTATGCCGAAACCGGCAGCTTTCAGAATGCGGCCAGCCTTTACGGCAAGCTGGATCACAGAATTGCTCAGGCCCATTATCTGGTCCGCCATGCGGAAGAGCTGTATGATGCCGGTGCCGTTTCCGACAGCAAAAAACTTCTGCACAAGGCCCTGAAAGTTTACAGCGGCTCGGTCGAGGCATGGCTTGCGCTTATTTCGCTGGCCACCACCGATCGGGAATGGAGAAAAACAGGTCTGCTGCTTACGCAGGCGCTTGGCTCCGTTGCTCCTTCCATGCGCTTCCTGCTGCTGGAAGGCATGCTCTCCTTTTCTCCCTCCAAGACCGAGGCGACCAAGGAAAGCAAAGGCGAGTTCACCGCCAACCTTTGCGAGGCGGTCATGCCCGCTCTGGAGGCGCAGGCACCTGACCTTATTCTGCAGTACTACGGGGCTCTTTTTCTGCTGCGCTGCGGGAATCCTGAAGAAGCCAACGCATGGCTCGCAAAAACCATGGTGCTCAGCCCCGATTTCTGGGCGGCACGGCTTGAGCTTCTTGGCCTTTCCATGGATGACCAGCCCCTTTCGCCGGTTTTTCGCAACCATCTTGCCTTCTTCGTGGAACAGGCAAAACAGGTGAAACGCTTCGTGTGCAGCAGTTGTGGCATACGCCGTTCCCATACCTTCTATGTCTGCCCGCGTTGCCGCAGTTGGCATTCCGCCGCTTTCAGAATCACGCTGCAAGACTGATTTTTCATCCCGTTCCTCTGCTCTCCCCTATTGAGCAGTTGGACATCATCATAACTTTCACCACATTTTCATGACGTTAGAATCGAACAATACCATGAGCGACGCCGCAATTCCCAAGCTTACCCCCATGTTCGAGCAGTACTTCCAGATCAAGGAAGACTACAAGGACTGCCTGCTTTTCTACCGCATGGGCGACTTCTACGAACTCTTTTTCGAGGATGCAGAAATTGCGGCCCGTGATCTTCAGATCGCCCTGACAAGCCGTTCAAGCCCGAATGCCGACTACCGCATCCCCATGTGCGGTGTTCCCTATCATGCGGCGGAAACTTACCTGCCTCAGTTGCTTGAAAAGGGCCACAAGGTTGCCATCTGCGAGCAGATTGAAGACCCCAAGGAAGCCAAAGGGCTGGTCAAACGCGCCGTAAAACGGGTGCTGACCCCCGGCACCGTGGTGGAAGACGCAAACCTTGCCGCCAAGGGACACAACTTTCTTGCCGCCCTGTTCTGGGATGAAGCGGCAGCCAGCGGTGGTCTTGCCTGGATGGATTACTCCACTGGCGACTGGTCCGGCCTTTCCGTGACCAAAATCAACGAGCTGTGGCAATGGGCTCAGAAGATGGGCCCACGCGAGCTGCTGGTGCCGGATACGGTTGCCGTGCCGGAATCCTTTGCGCTGGTTAATACGCATATAAACCGCATGCCGTCGCGCCCCGCATTCGACTATGCCAGCAGTCGCGACCGCGTCATGCAGGTACACAACATTACAGACCTTGCAGTTGTCGGCCTTGAAAAGCACAAGGAGCTTACCCGCGCGTGCGGAGCGCTGCTCACCTACCTTGGGCAAACCCAGAAGCAGGAACTCACACACCTTGGGCAATTCAAACTGCTCAATCTGAGCAAGCATCTTATCCTTGATGAAATCACAGAGCGGAACCTTGAAATATTCCGCCGTCTTGATGGTAGAAAAGGGCTGGGTACCCTCTGGCACGTCCTTGACCAGACACAGACACCCATGGGCGGGCGTCTGCTTGAAGAACGTCTGCGCCACCCGTGGCGGGAATTGGGCCCCATCAGTGAAACGCTTGATGCGGTTGCACATTTCGCATCGCGTGACAGCCTGCGCAATGAGTTTCGCACTGCTCTGCGGGACGTATATGACATCGAGCGCCTGAGCACGCGCATACAGCTCAACAGGGCCACGCCCAAAGATTACATTGCGCTGCGTAACAGCCTCGATTCACTGCCACGCATCCGCACAATTCTGGAGCAACCGGATACTACTGGCGGTTATACCACCGCCGATGAAGATCAGGGGCTGTCCCTTCCCGGCTTCCTTGCCCGCCTGCTTGCCAACTGGGACGACATGTTCGACTACAGTGACATGCTGGACAGAGCCCTTGTGGACAACCCGCCTCATCTGCTCACGGAAGGCGGACTCTTCAAATCCGGTTACAAACCGGAACTGGATGAGCTGATTGAACTGACAGAGCATGGCGAGGCAAAGCTTGAGGAACTGCTGGCAGAAGAACAGCAGAGCTCTAGCCTGCCCAAGCTGAAGATGAAGTATAACAGGGTATTCGGCTACTTTTTCGAGCTGTCCAACGCTGTCAGGGAATCCGTACCCGAACACTTCATCCGCAGGCAGACGCTGGCCAACGCGGAACGCTTCACCACCCCGCGCCTCAAGGAGCTGGAAGAAAAATTACTTGAGGCTTCCGATACCCGCAAGACACTTGAATACAAGCTGTTTCAGGAACTGCGCGATCTGGTGGCGCAGGCCCGTCCCCGCCTGCTGTTCATGGCCGACATGCTCGCATGGCTGGACTACTGGCAAGGCCTTGCCGAGACAGCGCGCAAATGGAACTGGACCCGTCCCGAACTGCACAGCGGACAGGACATCACCATAGTTGAAGGGCGTCATCCCGTTGTGGAAGCCGTGCAGGGAAGCAGCAATTTCATTCCCAACGACCTGCGCATAGATGACAAACGCCGCGTACTGCTCATCACCGGCCCCAACATGGCCGGTAAGTCAACCGTGCTGCGGCAGGCAGCCATTATCTGCATTCTGGCACAGATAGGCTCATTCGTTCCGGCCCGTGAAGCCCGCATAGGTCTGACAGACCGCATATTCTCCCGCGTGGGCGCATCGGACAATCTGGCACAGGGGCAGTCCACCTTCATGGTGGAAATGATGGAAACAGCCCGCATTCTGCGACAGGCAAGCAAACGCAGCCTCGTCATTCTGGACGAGATCGGCCGCGGCACATCCACCTTCGACGGTCTGTCTCTGGCATGGTCCGTGGTTGAGGAGCTGGCCCGCAGGTCCGATGGCATACGCACGCTTTTTGCCACGCATTACCACGAGCTGACGGCGCTTGAAGGCACCATACCCGGCGTGCACAACATGAATATCGCCATCAAGGAATGGAACGGCGATATCGTGTTCCTGCGCCGCCTCGTCCCCGGCCCCTCGGACCGGAGCTATGGTATAGAAGTAGCCAAACTTGCCGGAGTTCCCGCCGGAGTCGTCCGCCGTGCCAAGGAAATTCTCGGAGATCTTGAACGCAAGGCAAAGGCTTCCGGCCAGCATTTTGAGCCGCCGCGTCCGGCCCAGTCTCTTCTTCCGGGGGTGCCCGCACCGGAACCGCCCAGACAAAAGGAAAAGCCGGTGGTGGAAGCCCCTGTGCATCCCCTGCTCACGGCTCTGCGCGATATTGATACCGATAATATGACACCAATGGATGCCCTGAAACGCCTGACCGAATGGAAAATGCTCTGGGGCAGCACTGCAAGCGAGGATAACGATGACTAGATCTACCCTTACAAAGCTTTGTTCCGGCCTTCTTGTGGCCCTGCTTGCCGCTTCACCCATGATTGCAGGCTGCGGCAAAAAAGGCTGGCCGCAACCCAGAGACACCAGTGACAGCTTCAGCTGGGTTCGGGCCAACGCCACTCCTGCTTCCGGATGCATCCGGGTCGAAGCGGAATTGAATGGCAATTTGCGCAACATAGAGTATATTGCACTTGAACTGCAGACCGCAGGCTCGGCGGAAGATTGCCCCACCTGCCCCTTCAACCCCAACGAACGGGTGGAATATCATCCTGAAGAGCTGGGAATCACCTCCCAGCAGGGTGCTTTCTCCACGCTCTACTGCCCCACCCGCAAATCCGGTGCCTATCGCTGGAGACTGGTCGGGGTAAACGTCTACGGTACGCTGGAACACGCCACTTCCACCGTCCGTGGTGTGGAAATGGAATAAACAGTTCCGCAACAGGAGGCACGCATGCATCATTTTGAATACCGTAACGGGGAACTTCATGCCGAAAACGTGCCCGTACGCAAGCTTGCGCAGGAATATGGCACGCCGCTGTATGTGTATTCCTCGGCAACGTTCACGCATCACTTCAAGGCGTTCGATTCCGCCTTTGAAGGCATTCAGCACCTTACCTGCTATTCGGTGAAGGCATGCTCCAACATCAACATCCTCAAGCTGCTCGGCTCGCTCGGCGCAGGAATGGATATTGTTTCAGGTGGTGAACTGCACCGGGCGCTCAAGGCCGGAGTCCCCGCTGAACGCATTGTGTATTCGGGTGTGGGAAAGAAGCACACGGAAATACGCGAAGCGCTGGAAGCCGGAATCCTGATGTTCAATGTGGAATCGAAGCAGGAACTTGAGCGCATTGCCTCCGTTGCCCGCGAGCTGAACAAGGTTGCCCGCATTTCATTGCGCGTAAACCCGGATGTGGACCCTAAAACGCATCCCTACATCTCCACTGGACTCAAAAAGAACAAATTCGGGCTTGATATTGAACAGTCGCTGGCGACCTATCGCAGAGCCGGCGAGCTTGAAGGTGTCGAGCCCATTGGCATCGACTGCCACATAGGTTCACAGTTGACCAGCATTGAACCTTTCCTCGAAGCGCTGGACAGGGTCATGAAATTCTACGAAACCCTCAAGGCCGAGGGAATAAACATCCGTTACCTCGACCTTGGCGGCGGGCTTGGCATCCCCTACAATACGGAAGAGCCGCCCCACCCTGTAGAATATGGCAGAGCCGTCACGGAACGCCTCAAGGGAACCGGACTTACGCTTATTCTTGAACCCGGCCGCGTCATCGCCGGTAACTCCGGCATACTGGTAACCGAGGTTGTGTACACCAAGGATACTCCCAGCAAGCATTTCGTCATCGTAGATGCCGCCATGAACGATCTGGTGCGCCCCTCCCTGTATCAGTCTTTCCATCGCATTGCGGAAGTTGTCCCACAGGGACGGGAGCAGCGGGATGTAGATGTGGTCGGCCCCATCTGCGAATCAGGCGACTTTCTTGCGCAGGACAGAACCATCCCCGCCGTGGAGCAAGGGGAACTGCTCGCCCTGTTCTCTGCAGGGGCGTACGGCTTTTCCATGAGTTCGCAATACAACTCCCGCCTGCGTGCCGCAGAGGTGATGGTGGATGGTGATACCGTCAAGGTCATCCGCAAGCGCGAAACGTATGCGGACCTCACTGCGCTGGAAGAAGGAAGCCTGTGACCGTGACAGTTATACTGCACGACAAATAGACAGCCCGCCCAGACAACTGGGCCAGTTGTCTGAGCAGATAGCTAAACCAGATACCAGACAAGATACAGGGATCAGATAAACAGGCCAGCTAGACAGGCCAAGTAAAAGCCGGGGAATCTAGCCCAAAAATCTAATTTGATAATCTGGTTTAATAAACAGAGCCATCGCACATTGTTAACGCCGGAGGAGAAATCCTCCGGCGTTTTTATTTAAAACTTCTTTTATAATCAGCACCATATCAACTCAATGGATATTTATATAAACAAATGTTCAAAAAAAGCTTGCCACAGGATGAGAACCTTGTTTATAAACAGCAACAGAGCAACACGATAAGGAGAAAGCATGGCACAACTGGACTTCCACACGTTCTTCCGCAGACTGGAGAAAGCCACAAGCATCAAAAGTCAGCAGGATCTTGCAACGGCGCTGGGAGTGAACCGTTCCGCTATTACACAGGCGAAACGCCGCGATGCCGTGCCTTCCAAATGGATTCTGGCCCTGTCACGTCAATTCGGCCTGAATCCCGACTGGCTTGAATTCGGGAAGGGGATGCCCCAGCGTGCAAAAGCGGATGCCGCTGCAACCGCCTCCCCCGCCCACGCCACTCATTCTGAGCACGAACAGGTGGCAAGTATTCCGGCCATTGCGACAGTACCCAAGGTCTACGCACGACTGTGCGCCGGCGGCGGCTCCTTTGACGTGGAGGCAGCCGTGGTGGAAGAGCACATCTTCAGACAGGACTGGCTTGCCAGAAAGGGAAAGCCCGGTTCCATGGTCCTCATGGATGTGTTCGGCAACAGCATGGAACCCGAAATTCGGGAAGGCGACATGGTTCTCGTGGACCAGTCGCAAAAGGACATCTTTGCCGGTTCCATCTACGCCGTGGGCCTTGAAGAGACTGTCATGGTCAAACGCCTTGAACGCAAAATGGGAGAGGTTGTCCTGCATAGCGACAACCCGGACTACTCCCCCATTCAGGTTCGGGGAGACGAGCTTGAGAGTTTTCGCGTCATCGGGCGCATAGTATGGATTAGTCGGGAATATCGTTAATTTTTTCGGAAACAAAAAGGGCAATGCCCTTTTTTTGGAACAGCAAAGTTAACTTTAATAAACAAGAAGGCAACATACAAGGAGAACGGTCATGCAAAAGCGTTTCTGCACCTGTGGTTTCATGGTTCTGGTCGACTACATCATGAACAGCAATTCCTTTGCCTGCCGGATATTCTCCGCAGGACTCAAGGCCGGACACCGGGTGGAAAGCTGCCCCTGCTGCGGACGCCCGCTTGATATCGACTCTCTGCGGTAATGTATTGGCCCGCCCCTATCAAAGCGGAAAGATGCATGCGGGATCAGCCCCGTTTTTTTGGCCCTCTGCTGTTGCATTATATAAACCATCACTTGCGCGAAATACACCGACTCTCGAAAAGGCTTCCCCGGTCGGTTGTTTCCTCCGCGCGGCATTCCGGTCTGCCCCCGGAGTGCCGCGCTTCCTTTTACGTAAATTCAACTATGGAGCATCTTCCATGCCCTTATTCAATCATGCCGACGGCCAGCACCTTGATGTGGAAGGTGCAAGTATCTATTTTGAGCTACGGGGAAACCGGAACGGAAAACCGCTTGTCCTGCTCCACGGTGGCTTCGGTGACATGGAGACCTTCAATGCCCTGCTTCCCTTCATGAAAGCAGACTACCTGCTCATAGGCATAGACAGCCGCGGACAGGGAAAATCCACGTTGGGCGACGTACCACTCACATACGCCCGAATTCAGAAAGATGTGGAAGAAGTGCTGAAACATCTGGGCATCACCACCGCAAGCCTTATCGGTCACAGTGATGGTGGCATTGTCGGGCTTCGTCTGGCGGCTGAAGGCAACATCACAATCGAAAAGCTTGTCACCATCGGCTCCCATTGGCATCTCGCTGAGGATGACCCGGCGCGCGCCCTGTTTGCGGAAGTAACAGCAGAAAGCTGGAAGGCCATGTTTCCGGAAAGCTACAACGTCTACCAACGGCTCAACCCGAAGCCCGATTTCTGCACGCTCACGGACCAGATACTCCGGCTGTGGCTTGATACCGGTCCGGTGGGGTATCCCGGCGAGATGATACGCGACATCACAGGCAGCCTGCTTGTGGTTCGCGGAGATGACGACATGCTCATCTCCCGTCAGCAGGCGGTGGAAATTGCAGACATGGTAGCCGGTGCCTGCCTGCTGAACGTCCCCTTTGCCAGCCACACCATTCATGAAGAAAAACCCGAGTTGCTCATGAGCTGTATTAACGAATTTCTGGGCAAATGATGCAACGCCTGCCCGGACGCACTTGCAAAGGAAAAAGGCCTGCAGCATTAGCTGCAGGCCTTTCTACCTTATGGTGCCGAGGAAGGGACTCGAACCCTTATGGGATTTCTCCCACTACCCCCTCAAGATAGCGTGTCTACCAATTCCACCACCCCGGCGATTTCCCGTGTATAGCAAGGTCATCAAGACCCGAATACCATATTACTGAGCAGGCTTTTCAGCAGGCTCCTGCTTGGGGGCAGCCTCTTCCAGAAGAAGGGGCTTGTCCTGTGCGGACTTCTCTTCGATCTTCACATCAATGATGCCGGATTCGTCGGAGGAGGAATGACCGGTCATGTAGTTGTAGCTCAGGGAAGTAAACAGGAAGATTACGGCCATGATGCCGGTCAGCTTGGCAATCATACCGCCGGCGCCACCGCTGCCGAACATGGACTGGCTGCCGCCGCCGAAGATGACACCCATACCTTCCTTGCCGGCCTGAAGCAGAACAAGGATAACCAGGGCGACACAGGCCACGATATGCAGGATAAGAATCAGGTTTTCCACTGAGAATGTCCTCCTAGGAACAACGAAGATCGTTGAAATCCAATTTTATGCAAGCACTATG
This sequence comes from Desulfovibrio subterraneus, assembly GCF_013340285.1. Lineage (NCBI taxonomy): Bacteria > Pseudomonadati > Thermodesulfobacteriota > Desulfovibrionia > Desulfovibrionales > Desulfovibrionaceae > Desulfovibrio > Desulfovibrio subterraneus. Next base: position 991,762 of record NZ_BLVO01000013.1, read on the forward strand.
CGGCTGAAGCTATCAGCCTGCAAAGAAGCGCCTCCTACCAGAACTCCATTGACATTGTCAAGGCTTACGATTTCCGAAGCGTTGTCCGGCTTCACGCTGCCACCATATAAAATGGGCATCTGTGCCCCCGTGGCTGGGAACATGGCAACAAGCTTTTCACGCACAATGGCATGGGCTTCAAGGATTTCCTTGGGGCCTGCCACCTTGCCCGTGCCGATGGCCCAGACGGGCTCGTAGGCAATGGCAATGACTTCGGGAGAAATATCCGCTGGCACATCCTTGAGCCCGGTTTCAAGCTGGGTATGAATGATTGCCGTCAGCTTGCCCGCTTCGCGCTCTTCAAGCTTCTCGCCAATACAAAGACATACCTTGAGCCCCTTGGCAAGGCTGTAGGCTGTTTTCTGTCCTACAAAGGTGTTGGATTCGCCAAGCACATGGCGACGTTCGGAATGGCCGGTCAGCACCCAGTTGCAGCCGCAGGCGGCAAGCATGGCCGGAGAAATTTCTCCGGTAAAGGCGCCTTCGTCAGCCGGATACACATCCTGCCCGCCCACATTGAATCCTGCAGCGCCCTTCACAGCCTCAACGGTGCCGTGCAGTGCGGTAAAAGGAGGAAAAATGAGCACTTCACGATCCTGCGGCAATGAACCTACTTTATCCACCAGTGCGCGCGCAGTCTCCCTCGCCTCGTCAGCGGTCTTGTACATCTTCCAGTTGGCGGCCATCAGTTTCTTCATTTCCGTCGTCTCCTTCAGTTATCTGCAAGCATTGTGTGCAATTCAACTATAGTATGCGAAAGAATGCCGGACACGCAATGATTCATGCGTCCGTCATGCCGATGCGGCATCTTCCTGCAGGCTTTTGGTGTAAACAAGAGCGTCTTCGTTGGTATCCGTATAATAGTGCCTGCGCACGCCGCACTGCACATAGCCGTAACTTTCGTACAGGGCAATGGCTGCGGCATTCGAGCGGCGAACCTCCAGCACGGAAGTCTCTATGCCCATCTTCACGCCGATCTGCAACATGAGACCGAGAAGCCGCTTGCCAAGCCCCTGCCTGCGGTGATCGGGATGCGTGGCAATGTTCAGGATTTCCAGTTCGTACGGGGTATGGTATACGGCCACGTACGCGACAAGAGCACCATTCTGCCGCAGGCCGAATATGGAAAATACATGCTGCTCGAAGGCAAGACGAAATTGCTTTTCCTGCCAGGGCATGGAAAAACAGCGCTTTTCCAGTTCGGCGACTTCGGTTATATGCTCCGGCCCGAGCTTGAAGAAGTCCGCATTCTGCGCGGAAACAGCTGCGGCTGCGGTCTTCGGGTCACCGGCCTGCTCGCGAGCCTGTACATTGACCTGAACTTTGGCCTGATTATTACCCTGACCATCAGCCAGTTCATCAGCGTGTTCCCCGGCGGAAGAAACCGGCCCGCCCTGCTCCTTCGGCAATGTGGTATCTGACATATTACCAACGCGGGTTCAGCGGCTGCGCACAGCACAACCCGACCCAGTTAAACATGATTGAAACTATTTATCAGCAACTCATAGAAGACATTACCGAATTCGTGGAAGTTGTCGACGAAAACGACAAGCCTTTCATGGTCATGCCTGTTAATGACGTGCACACCCAGCCCCTTCGGCACCGGGTGGTACTCACACTGCTGTATGACGATGGCGGACGGCTCTATCTGCAACGCCGTGCAAAAACCAAAAAGCTGTATCCCGGCCGTTGGGACCTATCATCCACCGGCCACGTGAAAGCCGGGGAATCGCGTGAACATGCGGCTCTTCGCGAGCTGAACGAGGAGCTGCGAGTCTTTCCCGGCAAGGTCAATCTGCTTGCGCAGATACCGGCCACTCCGGAAACGGACTTTGCCGTCATATCCCTGTTCTCTGCCCGGGTTGGGGGAGACAAGCCCTGCCCCAACCCTGAAGAAGTGGCCGAAGGCCTGTTTCTGGATCAGGAAGAGTTCGCCGCCATGTACGAAGGCTTTCGCGAATTGCTCACCCCTGCGGTCATCTGGGCTGCCGAAAACGGCCATCTCTTTTCTGACCTTCCCGATATCGGCGATCCCGCCGAACTGACTGATGACGAATTGGCGGATGTCGAAATAGATGAAGATTCATCAGAAGACGATTTGCCTGATGACAATTGATCTGATGACGAACTGAATCCTGACAGCTGCTGACTCAAGCGACCCGACAGTCAGCCGATACAGAATCTGCCAGCAGATGAGACACCATCTGCCACCGTCCCTGCCATACTCCTCTTATGAAAAATCCCTGATCAGTCTTTCTTCAGTAAGGTAAACATGGTGTCGTGCAGGCTGCCGTTGGTCGCAAGCACCCCACGGGAATACAACTCGAAAGGCAGATTGGTATCCAGCTGGGTGACCCGGCCGCCCGCCTCTTCCACCAGCAGCCAGCCTGCAGAGGTATCCCACGGGCGAAGGCCTATTTCGTAAAAGGCATCATATCTTCCGGCTGCCACAAAGGCAAAATCAAGGGCAGCGGCACCACAGCGGCGAACACCACGCGTTGTCACCAAAGTCTTGGACAGCCAGTGCAGAATTTCTTCAACATTCTCGCAGATGCTGTAGGGAAACCCCGTGGAAACCAGTGCGTGCTCAAGGTTGTCCGTAGCCGTTACCTGCATGGGCCGGCCATTCACTGCGGACCCGTGCCCTCTGGCCGCGGTGAAGCATTCGTTCAGAATGGGCGCATTCACAATACCCGCCACCATCCTGCCCTTGTGCCACAGCCCTACTGATGAAGCCACAAAGGGTATCTGGTGGGCAAAGTTCGTGGTTCCGTCCACAGGGTCGATAATCCACGCAAGATCGCTCAGCTGGGCATTTCCGGCGCTTTCTTCCGCCAGAAAGGTCGCCTCGGGCAAAATGGAATGCAGGCGGCGCTTCAGGTCTTCTTCCACTGCCACATCCGTCTCCGTCACCAGATCAATGCGGCCTTTAAGGGTAACCTTGCGGGGCTTGTACCAGCTGTCCTGAATAATGCTGCCGGATTCCTTCACGGCGGCTGTCGCTGCCTCGAGAATAGAGGCGTATGCTGCTGTATCCATCATGCACTCCTTTACCCTTTCACAACAAAAAAGCGGCCCGAAGGCCGCCATTCTGTCGAAGGGGCAAGTCTAGTTGATATACACCTTGCTGTAGAACTTGCGATCATCAAGGGTGCGGCCGGTACCGCGAACCACCGTGGTGAGGGGATCATCGTCGATGACGACCTTGAGGCTGGTCTCCTTGGTGATGAGCGTGTTGAGTCCTTTCAGCAGCGCTCCGCCACCGGCAAGCAGCAGGCCGTTGTCGGCAATATCGCCTGCAAGTTCCGGCGGGGTCTTTTCAAGGGACTTGCGCACGGCCATGACAATGGCCTTTACGGGATCGGCAAGGGCTTCGCGTACGTGTCCGTCAGTCACCAGTACGGACTTGGGGGTGCCGCTGACCATATCCTTGCCCGAAACGTCCATGGAGAGCGTTTCCGGCAGCGGATGGGCGGAACCGATTCTGATCTTGATGCGCTCGGCCATGTTTTCGCCGATGAGCAGCTTGAACTCTTCCTGAAAATATCTCTGCACGGCACTGTTCATGGCGTCGCCGGCCACACGCACGGATTCGGCATAGGCGATGGCAGAAAGGGATATGACAGCCACTTCGGTAGTACCGCCGCCGATATCCACCACCATGTTGCCGAGGGGCTGATGAATGGCCATGTTGGCACCTATGGCCGCGGCCATGGGCTCTTCCACAAGGCGCACATCGCGTGCTCCTGCCTGCTGGGCGGATTCGATTACGGCTCGTTTTTCAACCTGCGTAATGCCGGTGGGCACACAGATGACGATGTTCGGCTTGGCAAGGGAGAAACCGGTAATCACCTTCTTGATGAAAAAAGCGATCATCTGTTTGGTGACTTCAAAGTCGGCGATAACACCGTCTTTCATGGGGCGGATGGCGCGGATGCGCTGAGGGGTACGACCGAGAAATTCTTTAGCTTCCTTGCCTACGGCAAGCACTGTGTTCCGGTCGTTATCAATGGCTACAACGGAAGGTTCATTAAGCACAATTCCGTCGCTTTTGGTGTATAAAAGGGTATTCGCGGTGCCAAGGTCCATGGCAAGATCCTTGCCGAACAGTCCTAACAATTTGCCGAACATTTAGGCACTCTCTTCTTGGGTCGAAGTGGAAAAATCAAATTCAAGTTCCTCAGACTGCTCTGTTTTTTCTGCTGCAGCCTGCTGCAATTGATGTAATTGCTGTGCAGCCTCGTGCAACCGACTCCGTAAATACAGGTTTTCTAGAAATAATGCCAGATGTTCAGAAGCCATCTGACAGAAAACCTTGAGCTCCTCAGGAATTTCCTTTGGATTTTCGCTCGCAAACACAAGCACACCGCGGGTTATGCGCCCGATTGTCAGCGGCAGACAAATAACGCTTTGAAAACCGGGATGCGCTGCCAGCTTGCCATACAACGGCGAAGACTGTGTGCCGGAGTCGGACCCGCCCATGAACACAGGCTTGCCGTTTCTGAATACCCAGCCCACAAGCCCGGTGCCGTAGGGAATGGCCTGTGCCTCGCCCTGTACAATCGGCTGTGTTTCGTCCTCGATATAATAGTTCTGACCGGCCTCGTCACGCGAGGCGAAACTACAGTAGGAAAAGCCCGAGGTCTCGGCCATGATGCCGAGATACTGCTCAAGGAACTTGGACCAGTTCTTATGTCGCTTGCGCAGGCCATAAATCAACTGCAGGCAGCTGTAATACTTTCCCAGATTTACCTGTTCCGCCGCAAGGCAGGAACTGGACTGCACTTCGTAGACAAGATCGGCAAACAGCTGAAGGATTTTCTGGTCTTTGTTGGAAAAGGAATACTGGCGTTTGCTGTCCAGACAGAGCGCCCCGGTTCCGTTCTTCAGGGAAACGCCCATGAAGGCCTTGATCTTGGTTTCCTCGTTATTCGAGTAGTACCCCAGATGATACTGGCGCGTATCAAAGTCGTTAACCAGCATCGGCCCCTGGTTGCTCAGAATCCATCCGACAAGCCCTTTGCCCGGAACAAAATGGGCTCCCTTGTTCACAAGGTCGCCAAGACTGAAGCTGCCCGCAACGGCAAACTCTCTTCCGGAGTTGTCGGGCATTATCAATACAGCTGAATACGCATCAAAAACGCTGCAGATTATTCCGAGGATGCGCTCATAGCAGGACTTGGTATTCATTAAAATATACCTGCCGGATCACATGAAACCGGCTATGCTTAGCATGCTTTATCTATGACCGGGAGCTTTCCGCAATCCTGAGACGCAGGATAACAGATTTCACCAGCTCTTCCGCAGTATATCCCGCATGATAACAGTGGGCGGGGAAGCGCCACAACCATGAAAAGAAGGAAGACTGGACGAAGAACAGGTCAACAGGGCTCCCAATTGTTAATATTAGTATAGTAATCCTGCGGTTGTTTCAATCTCCCCGAACCTCCAGCCGAAACAGGGCACCACTCTACCACAGTTAATATCATGAAATTATTTAGTAATTTTTTGTAAAACTGCCCCACAATCCGGAGCCTTCATTTTTCATGAAATGGTAGAAATTTTTTAGATAATACAATATGATGCTTTGAAAGGTAAGCAGGACGCCACGTCCATGGCGCACACACCTCATCACTTCATGCCTCCACAGGATTTGAGCTTCATGAGTTTCGACTGGAAAAAGGCGTTTTCGCAATGTGGCATCCCCTGGGACACCCACAATACCTTTGCTGCGCCCATAAATCTGACATCACTCATAGAGCTGAAAGAATTTCTGGATATTGTCCACACCAAGTTCTGCCTTCTCAAGCCCTTCTGCGAGAATGAGGACTATCCCATAGTTGACAACAGGGAACTGCTGCCCTCGTTTGAATCGGACATGTGGGAGTACAAGAATCTTCCCGGCTTCTCACTTGTCGCCTTTGACAGGCAGATCAACTATTTCTCCGAGATTTTCCAGTTCGACATCCTGCATTCCCTTATGGACGAAACTGCCACAGCAGAAGGCAAGTCATGCCCGCTTGAGCAAACTGTTATATCACAAAACGTTCAGGCCATGCAGAACCGCATGCCCAAAAAGATTCAGGATACGTTCAAGCAACGCTTCATGAAATATGACGTATCCGTCCTTGACCATTACCCCCAGTTGCTCCCCTTCATCCTAGAAATGGACAGGGCGCAGGTGATGGCGCTTGATTCGTTCGGCAACTATTACCTTTCTGGCATCTACGCCTCCTTCCCCTCCGAACTGGATGCGGAAATCAAGCGGTTCGGCATGCGCGCTGGCAAATTTTCCATTGGCGACAACGAAAAATACGAACGTAACCGCCTGTTCGTCTATCAGTACCTGATGGAGCTTTACGGCTTTCCCATTGTTTCGGAGCGCAGAACGTCCAGTGCCCTGTTTGCTCGCCGCCTGCATAAAATGGGCGAACGCTTCCTCATCAGGGTGCTCGGTCAGAGCGACCGCACCCTGACAACGCTCTATACTCCCCCTAAGCGCAAGCATTACCCGCTGGTTGAAAAAATTGCGCTGGTGAAGGTGCACGACGACCAGACAGAGGTTATCCGGCGTCTGGAAGAAGGCGGCTTCTTCGTGGACGAAAAAAAACGCATTGTCATTTTGCGCGTGACCTACGCACAGCACAAATTCAACCCGGACAACGTGCGGCAGGAACGCGCCCTTTCCGTGATGATGCAGGAGGTTATCCACCCCCTTACCGGAAGGGTCATCGATGATCTCAACATCATCAAGGACACGACCAACATGTTCCTTCGCCTCAACGACATTGTCCGGGGCGAACACATGGGGCGCATCACTTACAAGCGTAATGAAATTGTCGAAAACACGGATACGGACGAGAAGCGGCTCAAATTCCTCTACGCATGGCTCTCAAAGCACCAGCGCAGAATTATCGGCTATTCCGACGAATTTTTCGGCAACGTGGTCAAGGTTCTGGATGGCTACCTGCTCTCGCCAGACAACTACGAGGCGTTCGGGAACCTGAACGAACTGTATCAGGAAGTATGGACACGCTACAGCTTTATCCAGCAGGCCCGTAAAATCAAAGTGCTTGAAGACCTGCGCACACGCGAATTCAAGGGCGAACGTATCAGCTACGGCACCATGCTGACCGAAGCGGCAACCCTGCTCCACGGTCTCAAGTTCGAAATCGTAAGCTACTTTGATGAACTGGTTGCCAGCGTTATCTCCATTGCCGAATCCATTCTCAATGACCGCTACCTGACCCGCAATTACATTGAAAAAAGGGATGACCAGCTCACGCCCTACGGTATGGAGATGAAAAAACAGTACAGAAAACTCGTCTCCCTACTTGACGAATTCAAAGCAATCCGCAAATCTCGTCGCGAGTTCAGTCAGAATCGCTAATATGGCCGTGTGATTCTGAAGGAACCAGCAACCACACCACAACATCCACCATCAACCGCTCAGGAGGACGCCTTGTCTGACCTGCTCCAAACTCCGTTAACGTCGTGGCACAAGGCTCAGGGCGCCAAAATGGCCCCTTTTGCCGGCTGGGATATGCCCATACAATACAAGGGCATCATCGTGGAGCACAATCACACCCGTGAGCATGCCTCCATCTTCGATATCTGCCACATGGGTGAATTCACGCTCAAGGGTGCAGGTGCAAAGGACGCCCTTTCCAAGATCGTCACCCACAATCTGGACACGCTCGGCACCGGCAAATGCCGATACGGTTTTCTGCTGAACGAAGAAGGCTGCATCCTTGACGACCTCATCGTCTATTGCATGGGAGAAGACGACTACATGCTGGTGGTCAACGGCGCCTGTACCGAATCCGACTTCGCATGGATAGCCCGCCACCTGCCCGCCTCGCTCGCCTTTACCGATATTTCCTCCCAGACCGCCAAGATCGACCTGCAGGGTCCCGATGCCTACGATGTGCTTGAGGCCGTCATGGGTTCCGGTTTCCGCTCTCTCAAGTATTTCTGCCATGTGACGGCCGAGTTCAACGGCGACACCATCATCATCAGCCGCACCGGCTACACCGGCGAACTGGGCTATGAATTCTATCTGCCCGCCTACAATGCCGCAGCCCTGTGGGATAAGCTCAATGCCGACTCCCGCGTAGAACCTGCGGGCCTTGGCGCACGCGACACTCTGCGCCTTGAAGTCGGCCTGCCCCTCTACGGCCAGGACCTTGACACCAAGCACAACCCCACCGAAGCCGGAATGGGCTGGCTGCTCAAGTCGCCTGCCGCATACATCGGCAAGGGCAAGGATGCGGAAGTTCGCGAAATGCTCATTCCTCTCACCATCCCCGGCCGCAGGGCCGCACGTCACAACGACGTTGTCTGCCTGCCCGACTCGAAGGGCGGCAAGGAAGTGGGCATTGTCACCAGCGGCTCCTTCTGCCCCTCTGTGGGTAATTCCGTGGCCCTTGCTTACGTGGCCAAGGAATACGCCGAAGAAACGGACTTTGTCGTCAAGACCGCCCGTGCAGGGCTGGAAGCAACCCGGTCCGAACTGCCCTTCTTCAAGGGCGGCACGGCCCGCAAGAAGCTTGAAGACTAACCGGCTCGCCTGTTTCTCCATGCTTGTTCAAGGGGTGGCTTTGGCCGCCCCTTTTTGCTGCGATCTGTCGTCCATTTTGTAAGGGGAACCGGACGCATTGGTGTTGGCAGACCGCCCCATGCCTGTTAAGAATGCGCAATAGAGTTACCGACCTTACGTATCGCGCCACAGTACTTTACCCATTCCGGAGTCTTGATTCTTGAAAACGTTCTATCTGCCGCCCGAAGAATGGCGGGAACCATACGCACTTGAAGGGCAGGAAGCCAGGCACCTCGTCAAGGTACTGCGCGCCCGCGCAGGCGACCTTATCCGCCTGCTGGACGGAAGAGGCCGCGAAGGCACATTCCGCATTACCGCCACGGAAAAGCAGCGTGTTGCGCTAACCCTTGAAGTGTTGGTTGAACATCCTGCCCCGTCGGGGTCCACAGTGCTTGCTCTGGGCTGGGCCAAATCCGTGCGACGCGGCTGGTTGCTTGAAAAAGCTGTGGAACTTGAAGCAGGCGGGGTGTGGCTCTGGCAGGCGGACCGTTCCCAGTCGCATGTTCCTGAAGACATAAAGGAATCGTGGGAAGGCCAGATGATCGCCGGAGCCAAGCAGAGCGTAAACCCGTGGCTGCCTGAACTGCGTACCATTCCCGAAGGCGTTGAAGGGCTGGTGGCTTTGGCACCGGAATTCGACCGCACCCTCATCCTGTGGGAAGGACAGTCTCCCTCGGCCCTGCTTTCGCCTGCCATGCTCGGCGGTAACGGGCGAACCCTGTTTGTCGTCGGGCCGGAAGGCGGCTTTTCCGACCGAGAAGTGCGCGTTCTTACCGAAGGCGGTTTCACCCCCGTCAGCCTTGGTCGCCGCATCCTGCGGTGGGAAACCGCAGCCCTGCTCTGCCTCGGGCTGGACTGGTGGCACCGCGAACTGAACGCATCGTCTCCCACAGAGAATGGAGGCAGGCCGTGAGCGTACGCCAGCCGCTTGCGGACAAAATCCGCCCGGAATCCTTTGATGACTTTGTCGGCCAGGAACATCTGAAGGCGCGCATAACCGCCCTTGGCAATGCCAACCGGCTGCCCAGCCTGTTGCTCTTCGGCCCTCCCGGCTGCGGCAAATCCACACTGGCCCTGCTGCTTGCCCGACAGACAGGCAAAAACTGGCTGCGCGTAAGCGCGCCGGAGGCAGGCCTGCAGCAACTGCGTAAATCCCTCACCGGCGTGGATGTGCTGGTGCTGGACGAATTGCATCGTTTCTCCAAGGCCCAGCAGGACTTCTTTCTGCCGTTGCTCGAGTCGGGCGAAATTACGCTGATTGCCACAACGACGGAAAACCCCTCTTTCAGCGTTACCCGCCAGTTGCTCTCGCGGCTGCACGTGCTGCGTCTGCGTCCTCTGAGCAGACCGGAGATGATCCAGCTTGCACGGCGCGGCGCGGAATCCAGCGGCTTCACACTGGAAGACCAGTCTTACGATTTCATCGCAGGCGTTGCGCACGGTGACGCACGCACCATGCTCAACCTTCTTGAATATGTGGCGGCCCTGCCCGAAGAGTCGCGCACATTCGAGAAGCTGCGCTCCGCCCTGCCCGAAGTGGTTATCCGGCACGACAAGGACGGCGACAACCACTACGAGCTGGCATCCGCACTCATCAAGTCCATCCGCGGCAGTGACCCGGATGCCGCGCTCTATTACCTTGCCTGCCTGCTTGAAGGCGGGGAAGACCCCCGTTTCATCACCCGCCGCCTCATTCTTTCCGCATCGGAGGATATAGGTCTGGCCGACCCCATGGCCCTGCAGCTTGCCGTTGCCTGCCAGCAGGCCATAGAATTCGTGGGCATGCCTGAAGGATTCATTCCCATGGCGGAGTGTGTGGTGTATCTTGCACTTTCAAAGAAGAGCAATTCAACCTATGCGGCCTATCTTGCGGCGGCCAAAGAAATCAAGACAAACGGCCCGCGTCCTGTGCCGCTGCACTTGCGCAATCCTTCCACCAAGCTTCAGAAAGACTGGGGATACGGCAAGAACTACCTGTACCCGCACAGTTATCCTGAAGGACACGTGGAACAGCAGTATCTGCCCGACGGGCTTGAAGACAGACATTTCTACCAACCCAAGGAACATGGTATGGAACCCCGCATAGCGGCGTGGTTCCGGCAATTGAACAAGAGAAAATCGTAAGCGGTACCACACATGGCAACTGGCCCCATATTCAGCATCATAACGCCAAGCGCGGGCAAACGCCCTCTGGCCCTTGCACAGGCCATAGAAAGTGTTCATACCGCGATGCTGCATGCGGGGCTTGATGCTTCGGCTGTTGAGATGCTTATCGGCTATGATGGCGTACAAGGGCCAGAAGTGTGCGACTACCCTTTTCTGCGGTTTATGAACCTGCCCGCACAGGGCCATTTCGGTAACGGCATACGCCGTATTCTGCTGCGGGTGGCAAAAGGAACACGAATTATCTTTCTGGATGACGACAACACTCTGGCCCCCGAAGCCTTTGTCATCTTCGGCAGGTATCCCGATGCGGAACTCGTGATCGCCCGCATTGATGTAAGCAAAGCGTTTGCCAATGGCTACCTGCCTGAGCATGTGGAAGGAAGGGAGCTTTTCCGTCCCACCAACGTAGACCCGCTGTGCATGTGCCTTTCACGGGATCTTGTGCAGAACCGCTGCGCAGGCTGGGAAGTTTACGAAGGCTATGAATCGGATTATCGGAATCTGGTACGCTACTACCGCCGTGCGCGATCCGTTGCCATAACGGATGATGTAGTAGGTGTTTATGACGCTGGGCGCGGTATGGACCGGGGGGGCATGAACCGCAGGCAGCAGGACATTGAATCAAAACGGGAGATATCATGATGAAGCGCGTATTACTGCTTCTGGCAGCACTCATGCTTATGACACTTTCCTCGGGTTGTGCCATCTACAAAACAAGCGTTGATGAACGGGATGTTAAAACAGTTGCAACCGACAAGTATATCACGGCGGAAATCAAGGCCCGCTTTCTTGAAGACAAGCTGGTCAGCATACTCGACATAGGGGCCAATGTGTATCAGGGCCATGCCTACCTCTATGGTGAGTATGAAAGTGATGCACAGCGCGCCCGCGCCATTTCCATTGCCCAGGATGTGGATGGTGTGACCAACGTTACCTACTACCTTCTGCCCAAGGTGAAGGATGACGGCTGCGGCACCACAGACAACCTGATGATTCGCGGCGAACTGGAAAAGGAACTCATCTCCGACGACCGCATCTGGTCCACCAACGTGGATGTTGCCGTCATCCAGTGCAATGTCCTGCTGATGGGCCGTGTGGGCAACCAGCGCGAGATTGACCTGTCCATCAAGTACGCGAAGGAAATTGAAGGCGTGCGCAGGGTCCGCTCCTATCTGCGGGTTCTCGGCCAATAGCCATCTTCCGCCATACAAACATACAGCGCCCCCGATCTCTCCAGGTCGGGGGCGCTTGATATTGGGGAGACTGCCAGTCTCTCCCGGATTCGGTTCTACTTCTTGCCGAATATTGCCGGAGGCTTGGTGGTATCACCGCCGGTATTCGGGAAGTCGGGATAACGGTATGCAGGCGTGTTGTGCTTGATAAGCTCTCTTGCGCCTTCCATGAAGCGGTTAAAGCGGTGCTTGCACTCATAGAAACCGTGCCACCATGCGTAGTCGGGAGCCATCATCATGGAACCCATGCGTGCGCGGCGGCCTTCATGGTGCCAGAGTTCATAGAATTCCACTTCAAGTTCTTCATCAAAGACCGTGGTGTTATCCAGCAGCTTCTTTGCGTACAGATCGTCCAGCATGGTCTTGGCAGGCTTGTAGTACTTCTCGTTGTACTCTTCGACGGCCTTGTCGAAATCAACGTAGAAATCATCGACCCACGCGTTGCCATGACACTGCAGACACACATCCTTCATCTTCGCTCTTTCGACCTTCCAGTCGGTTTTGGCGGGGAAAGCCGCAAACTCGGAAGGACGAACCGTCAGCGGGGCCTGCGTTTCCCAAGACAGACGCTCGGTCACATCGTGGCTGGTCATAACCTTGCCGGAACCGGACATATGACAGGCCGCACAGGTGGGGGCGCGGTAATCAACACCTGCCGTCCATGTGCCACCGGCGGCATTCCAGTTGTACTGGTCGCCGAAGGTATCATAGATGTCGCCGTGCTTCGATTCCTTGTAGATCTCGATCTGGGGATGGTCCGGACCAAGGTGACACTGGCCGCAGGCTTCCGGCTTACGGGCTTCCATGACGGAGAAGCGGTGACGGGTGTGGCAGCTGGTACAGGAGCCCAGCGAACCGTCAAGGTTCACTCTGCCCACGCCCACGTTGGGCCAGGTGGATGAATCAAGCTTACCGTTCTCAATCTTCAGAATGGTACCGTGGCAGTAGTAACAGCCGGTCTTGCGCTCGTTATCCGAGTTCATGCCCTTGTTGAGCCACGGGTCTATCTTCCACATTATCTCAATGGTGTTTGCATGCTTGGAACGGCTGTACTGAGTCACTTCGTCGGGGTGACAACGGGAACAGTCCTTGGGAGTAACCACAGCCGCAACGGGAATCTTGTACTGCGCCTTGCCGTAAGGCATGTCACCTCGGCTGTAATACTCAAAATGCGCCTTGGAGACATCGGCATCCTCATCGGCAGCCTGATGGCAATCAAGACAGGTAATGTTGGCTGAGGCATGCCTGCTGGCCGCCCAGTCGGCAAACAGGCCGGGCGTGGTCACACGGTGGCACTCGATACAGGCAACAGCCTGATCCGGCATGCTTCTTTCAATACGATATTCCTTCATTTTCGGATAGTTGTTAGCAGCTTTGGCGGTGCCTGCCGGCACAACCAGCAGCATAACCGCTATCAGCAACAGCCAGCCCTTCAACGACATACATTTCATCGGGAAAGCCTCCTCAGTTACCTGATTGTTCACTAGAGCTTGAGTCCCGTAGCCCTGTACGGAGGTGAAAACTGCTTGTACTGGTAATGCGGACGATCCACATGAACCAGATTCCTGTGGCAATCCACGCATTTGCGCTCGTAACCGGGACGCGGATACAACACGGTACGATGCGCCAGCATTGCTCCTCTGTTTCCGGGGATATACAGAATATTCCGGTGGCACTTCTGACACTGCTCATTATTGAAGCTTTCATATGCCCGTTCACGCATGGCTGCCCTGTCGTATTCCTCGACAGGGTTGCTCATCATGACATGGGCATAGACGTCCTTCAGCCCATGATAGGTCTTGGAGTAGAAGAAGTTCACCGTATCGTGCGGTGCAGGCAGGTGGCAGTCCATGCAGTCCGCAACTATCCCCTGTGCGTTGTTGACGTGGGTGGAGGTTTTCCAAGCCTCCCATGCAGGTCGGATTTCATGACAGGAAGCACAGAAGCCGGGCGTGGAGGTGCGAACCATTGTGTAATAGGTCATGCTGAAGATGGGGAACCCCAGCAGCACTCCTGCAATAGTCCACAGGGCCGGCTTGTACCATCGCATACGTACCCCCTTTGAGCAGTCCGCTCCGTAAAAGGTTCGACATCACAAGTATTAAGCTACTATAGACTCCACCATACATGCTGTATTGCTGTACCCAATTATAATTTGCAAAAAAAAGAGGCGGACAATGTCCGCCTCTTTCAGGAATCAGTTCAATATACCGCGTTAGCGCGTAAGCTTGCGGTACTTGATGCGGGTGGGCTGGTCGGCATCCTTGCCGAGACGCTTTTTACGGTCCGCTTCGTACTCGCTATAGTTACCATCGAAGAACACAACGGAAGAATCGCCTTCAAAGGCGAGAATATGCGTTGCAATACGGTCGAGGAACCAACGGTCATGCGAGATGACCAGCACGCAGCCGGCAAAGTTCTCAATGCCTTCTTCCAGCGCACGCATGGTGTTTACGTCAAGGTCGTTGGTGGGTTCGTCAAGCAGGATGACGTTTGCACCGGACTTGAGCGTACGGGCAAGATGCACACGGTTGCGCTCTCCACCGGAAAGCACGTCCACCGACTTCTGCTGATCGGAACCGGTAAGGCCGAAACGCGAGCAGTATGCGCGGGAGTTCACTTCTCTCGTACCCAGCTTGATGGTGTCATACCCTTCGGAGATGACATCATACACAGACTTGCCTGCGGCAAGGGTGTCACGGCCCTGATCCACATAAGCCAGTTTTACGGTCTCGCCCAGCTTCAGCTCGCCGCCGTCGGGCTTTTCGTCACCGGTAATCATCTTGAACAGAGTGGATTTACCGGCACCGTTCGGACCGATAATGCCCACAACCGAACCGGGCTGGATAAGAAAGTTCATGTTGTCCACGAGCAGCTTCTCACCCATGGTTTTCTGAACATTCACAGCCTCGATGACGGACTTGCCGAGACGCGGTCCCGGAGGAATGTAGATTTCCAGATCCTTTGCATGCTTCTCTGACTCAGTGGAAAGCAGGGATTCATAAGCGCTGATGCGTGCCTTGGATTTGGCATGACGCCCCTTGGGAGACATGCGTATCCATTCCAGCTCGCGCTGCAGGGTCTTCTGACGTTCCGATTCCTGCTTCTCTTCCACGGACAGTCTCTGCTGCTTCTGCTCCAGCCAGCTGGAGTAGTTGCCCTTCCACGGAATACCGCGGCCGCGGTCAAGCTCAAGAATCCAGCCTGCCACGTTATCAAGGAAGTAGCGGTCATGGGTTACGGCAATGACGGTGCCGGGGAAGGTCTGGAGAAAACGCTCCAGCCAGCCGACAGATTCTGCGTCCAGATGGTTGGTGGGTTCGTCGAGGAGCAGGATGTCCGGATTCTGCAAAAGCAGACGGCACAGGGCCACACGGCGCTTTTCACCACCGGAAATCACGGAAACAGGGGTGTCCGCAGGGGGACAACGCAGCGCGTCCATGGCCATTTCCAGACGGGAATCGATATCCCAGCCGCCCTTGTTGTCCATGAGTTCCTGCACAACGGCCTGACGCTCGATAAGAGCGTCCATTTCCTCGGGTTCCATGGGTTCGGCGAACTTTGCGTTGATTTCGTTGAACTCCCTGATGACCTGCATCACATCGCCAACGCCTTCTTCAACCACTTCGCGCACGGTGCGGGTTTCATCAACCAGCGGCTCCTGTTCAAGGTAGCCGATGGTGTACCCGGGAGAAACCGCGGTTTCGCCCTCGAAATCCTTATCCACACCTGCAAGCACCTTGAGCAGGGAAGATTTACCGGAACCGTTAAGGCCCAGCACGCCGATTTTGGCACCGTAGAAATAGGAAAGGGAAATATTTTTCAACACTTCGCGCTGTCCGTGACGTTTTGTCACGCGCATCATCGAATAAATAATCTTATCCGGTTCGTTCTGGCTCATGAGCTCTCCGAAGTTGGAAATTTCAGCCATCATTAGGCTTGTGAAGCTTTTGCCGTGAAAAGCGCAGCTTGTCCAGCACAGAAGACAAAATCCTTACAGCGCCAAGGTCTTCGGGCAGATGCTTCTCAAAAAAGACAGGATGATTGCATTTGCAGGCAAGAGCGCGTAGTTTTCGCGCCGTCCGGACTGTTACAGAACCGTTACACAGCCTGCTCCACGTACCGGCCACCACAGAACCGGAGAATGGCCCCCCTGCCGGACGGGGCATGCATGCTCACCTCTTACACGATTGAAGGAAAGGCCATGGCTGTTTATCCAGTAATGTACGGCAATACCTATACTACTCCTGAAAATGCCTCCAACCCCATAGCCAGACTGTTTCCCAATCTGTGTTTCTATCCGTCCATGCTTGCCATTGTCGGGGCAGCATCCCGTCTTGCCAAGTACGACAGACTCACCCCCGAAGAATGGGTCAAAAGCAGTCTGGCCATTGTACGCGCCTTTGAGCGTGTGGGTGGCACCTTTCATTTCGAGAACCTGCAGGCCTTTACCCGGCTTGATGGCCCCTGCGTCTTCGTGGGCAACCACATGAGCACACTGGAGACGTTTGTGCTCCCCGCGGTGATACAACCCTACCGCAATGTAACCTTTGTCGTTAAGCAGAGCCTGATGAAATACCCCTTCTTCAGATGGGTGATGCATTCGCGAGACCCCATTGCCGTTGGCCGGACCAACCCGCGAGAAGACCTTAAAGCGGTTCTTGAAGGTGGAGTGCAGCGCCTTGAAAAAGGCATCTCCGTCGTGGTCTTTCCGCAGGCGACGCGCAGCGACGAGCTGAACCCTGCAACCTTCAATTCCATTGGTATCAAGCTTGCGAAAAAGGCGGGGGTTCCCGTCGTGCCGCTTGCGCTGAAAACCAATGCGTGGGGTACCGGCGGGCTTATCAAAGACTTCGGGCCGATCACGGTTTCTCACCCCGTCATGATGCGATTCGGCGACCCCATGGTCATTGAAGGCAACGGCAAGGCCGAGCATCAGCATGTATGCGATTTTATTAGCGCATCACTCAAAGAGTGGACTTAACCCGCCTTGCACTGCCGCATGATCACGACGCAGTGCGAGCACTGTGCGCGTAAACACTATCATTTTCTGCAATAATATTTTTCACTAAACCCCTTGTATATTCAGGGCATTGCGTTTTCTTCAGATTATTCTTTCATCTCACCAACCCCATTTTATATTGACAGAAGATCGTGCGGGGACTAGTTTTAGCCATCGACTGTTTGAGCGCTCAGTTTGGCAAGAACTGGTTCTCTCTGATACCTTCCGCAATCATCAGGCAGAGCAACAGGTGGCTCGCAGTCAGGTTGTTAAGAATTTTTCTATAACACGCTCCTCTTCTCTCTCAGCCCCCGCAAGGGGGCTCTTCTTTTACGAGAACCTCGGAGCAGCCATTTCTGACAACTGACTAACAGCATTGTCTCATATCTGAATAATTTCTGTCCTGCGCAGCTTGAGGAAACGGCAAAGATACAACTGCAGCAAAACAAAGTACTCGGCGCTAATCCATGCAAGTAACACTTTATGCAGGAAAGCAAGAGTATTGCAGCTGTTGATTGACTGTTCGACTATTGTGAGCTAATGGACTTTTGGGTGCTCAAACAGTGTTATAACTTAAGGCTTGATTGGCAATTCTTCCGTCGGATGCAATGGGCTGCATCCGGATATTGCCTGAACCACATAAAAGATAGGCCAAGTGTATGACAATGACGAAAAAGGATGCGCTGCTTCTGGCAGCCAAAGAGCTATTCGGGGAGTACGGGTACGCTGAAACCACTTTCAAGAAGATTTCCGAACGCGCTGGGGTTGCGCTGGGTCTTCTTACCCATCACTACGGTAACAAGGAAAAGCTGTTTCTTGCCGCAGGGCTGGATGTTCTGGACAACTTTCTGATCCACCTGCGCGAGGCGTGCGCACGCGGTGAAAACGGCTACGAATCTGTGGTCAATTTCAGCCGGGAGTATTTGGAATTCTCCATTCAGAAAGATTCCTATTTCATGGTTCTGGTCCGCTGCTCCCCTTATTCGGACATGAAAACCAAGACCGACCGCGACACCATGTACGAAAAATTCAATCAGGTTCCCCGCGAACTGGAATACCACGTACGCCGCGGCATTGAGGACGGTTCCATAAAGAAAGACCTGCCTCCCCATGAAACCGCAACCGCCATCCAGTGTAACCTGGTTGGTGCAATTCGTACCAAGTTGCTGACGCCGTATGCTCCTCCGAGCCTCTATGACGAAATGGTACGATTCATCTCAAGAAGCATCAAAGCCTAATTTTGCATGCTGGTTGCACTAAAAAGCGGAAGGTAATTCTTCCGCTTTTTTTGTGTCCGCAGTCATGTCCTGCTCTACCCTCTGCAAAAAAGAGCCCCCTTGCGGGGGCCCAATCATATTCTGTTTCCTGCTTTAGCTCTTTTCAGGAGCGGGAATCAGGCGCTTGTTGCCGTCCCATACCTGCTGCGCCTTGGGGAAGGGCTTGAGGTACTTGAGCCATTCGTGCGTCTGCAGATGTGCGGGGTCCATCATCAGTTCACGGCTGTGTTCCATAATCGGCGGAACAAGAGTCTTGATGTCACCGGCCAGATCCTTCGCAATGGTGAAGTTGGAAGCGCGGACGGCCGCATCTACTGACTTCTGGCTGAACTGCTGAGACTTGGCAAGGGTATCCAGAGCCTTGGTCGGGTTATGGAAACCAACGCTATTCTCGGCAGAAACGTAATCCCAGAAGAACTGCCCCTTACGGCACCATTCGCGGGCTTCGATCATGAGATCATCATAGTCTGCAGACTTGGGCCCGGTGTACTCGGATGCACGGCGGATGGCTTCGTGCGCCCGTACGGAGACCTCCTGAGCGATGAGCAGCTGGGCAAACACCTTTTCCTGCGTATCCACCACGCGGCCCTTGAGGTACTCAGGCGTCTTGTCGGTGTGGCACTGACGGCAGGCAGCCATATCCGGGTCCTTCAGCGGAGAGGTCCACTGATGGTCGGAAATCTTCTTTTTGCCGTCGAGACGCTTGTACGTCATGTGACAATCCGCGCAGGAAACACCGGCGGAGCCGTGCGGACCGTTGATCCAGGTTTCATATTCGGGGTGCTGGGCCTTGAGCATGGGAGTCTGGGAGACAGGATGAATCCAGTCATAGAACTGGCCTTCAAATCCCTTGATCTTGGAATCGCCATGCCCCTTGTAGTACGTGTAGATGTTCTCGGGATCATACCCTTCGGTCCACGGGAACACAGGGCGCTGGGCCGCGCCGAATTCAGGCTTCTGGAAGTAGTATTCCACGTGGCACTGACCACACATGAGGGCGCGCTTTTCGTTACGCGGTATGTCCTTCCATTCCCTGCCCTGAACCTTGAGGAATTCCTTGAGCGGCTCGCTGTACAGCTGCAGTTCCATGGTCTCGGCTTCATGGCAGTTGGTACAGCCGATAGCATGGTCCTTCACATCCATGGCCTGACGGAACTCGTTGAAGTCCTTTTTCCAGAAATCATCGCCATATTTCTCGATGAACTCCGGCATCATGGTCGTCTTGCAGTTCCAGCAGGTGGAGGGCAGGCCGCCCTTCTCGCTGTAACGGTTTATACGGTCGATATTGAGAATGTCTTCAATGGCATAGGTGTGGCCACGGGCAGCACGATACTCAAAACTGAACGCATACCCGAGCCACAGGTTCTTCAGATAGGGCTGTGCGTGCTTGTAGCCCTTGGGCAGCGGGTTCACGTTGTCATGCTTGTTATACGGCACGGACCCGCCGTATTCGGTCATGATCTTGTCTTCATCGTTACGCAGGTAGGTTTGATAATGCAGCGGAAACACCTTTCCGAATTCGGAATTGCGTATTTCAGCCTTGTCCAGATTTGTCTTGTAGGTCGGAGTGACCGGTTCCACGGCATCGGAACAACCAGTGAGCGCAATGGCGGCACCCACGACGATAACACCGGCAACGGCAGAGAATTTCTTAAGCATCGGCAGCCTTCCTCGTCGATATTGGCTTCTTTGGGGTGTGGGGCACATGGCGGTGGCAGGACATGCAGTTATCCTTGCTTCCCATATTCACGGTCATCACGGTGCTTGAGTGGCAGCGCACACAGTTTGCCTGCACCACATTCAGGGTATTTCCCTGAGGATGAATAAGATCCGGAATGGTTCCCAAGGTGTTGGCATAGATGTCCTTTGTGCCTGCAACTGCCTTGAACGGAATTTTGGCCGCAAGGTTATGCGGCGCATGACATTCGTTGCATGACAGTTTGGCGTGTACCGACTGCTTGTGCGTCAGCGCCGCCTCTTCCATGGCGTGACAACTGCCGCAGAAAGCTGCCCTGTCGGTTGTCACCATCGCCAGCCCCGCACCGAAAGTCAGCGCCACACCGGCCAACCCGGCCAGCAGCATGGCTCTCCACCTTCGAGCGGAACTCCCTTCTTTGGTCAACGACATTACTATCCTCCTGAATGGCTTTCCCTTCACAACGTTTCAACTTCACAACGACACAACGGCATGTGTTTTGGTCGACAGTTCGACACGTTATGTGCAGACTAGTCCAAAATGTGTGCCAACTGACGATGTTACATGAATATATAAAAATAATATAAAAACGCAACGTTAAAAGAAACATTAGTCTGGTACTGGACGTAAAGTCCGCACCGTGTCATAAATATCTGACGATAATGTCCGATTTTCATGACAACAGCGTTCATATTTTTCGGACAAACAACAAATACAACAGGATGACTGACCATGAGGATCAAGCACAGCATTCCCGTGCTGCCCGGCATATTCCTGCTGGTCTGGACACTCCTCCTGCTGGCATTGTTCAGCTGGAGCGCCGTCAGCGAGAAAAAGCACGTCAACGACATTGCACTGCGGCAGGCAAGAGCCTTCTTTCTGCAGATCGTTTCCACCAGAGAGTGGAACTCGGCCCACGGGGGCGTGTATGTGATGGTGACAGACAGAGTCAGCCCCAACCCTTATCTGGATGACCCTCAACGTGACATTGTCACCACCAAGGGAGAGCGGCTCACCAAGATCAATCCGGCTTACATGACTCGCCAGATATCCGAAATTCTTGCCGATACCGAAGGGGTGAGCTTTCACATAACCAGCCTGAAACCCCTGCGCCCCAACAACGCTCCCGATCTTTGGGAACATAATTCCCTGAAACAATTCGAGAGAGGTGAGAAGGAAGCCTTCCAACTCATCAACGAACTGGATGAGACAGCGCGCTTCCGCTACATGGCCCCCCTCTTCGCCACCAAGTCATGCCTTACCTGCCACAAGGGGCCTGATGACAAGGAAGGAGGCGTACGTGGCGGCATAAGCGTTTCCATTGCCGCTGCTCCGCTCCTGCAGCTCGGGCAGGACAACATAAACCGCATGGGGCTTGGTTATTTTCTCATCGGCCTTGTGGGTCTCATAGGCATTGGCACCTCTGCATTTCAGGTCATACGCAAGCGTGAGCAGGCAGAAGTTGCCAACCGCATGAAGAGCATGTTCCTCGCCAATATGAGCCACGACATGCGAACCCCCCTCACGGGCATCATCGGCATGGCCGAGCTGCTCAGGCGCGACGCCACAACCCCGGAACAAGATGAATACGCATCACAATTGCAACTTTCTGCCGAAACGCTTCTGGACATCGTCAACGACATCACAGACTTTTCGCGCCTAGAGTCGGGCCGCATGGAACTGTCCATTGCTCCGTTCTCGCTTTCCGCTCTGGTCGCAAGCTCCCTGAAGGTCGTGCAATTTGCCTGCACCAGAAAGGGCATTGCCCTTTCCTATTCCATCGCACCGGACGTGCCGGATACCTTGCTGGGCGATTCCTTCAGGCTCAGGCAGATGCTTGGCAACCTGCTCGGCAACTCGGTCAAATTCACGGAGCGCGGCACCATTTCCGTTGCCGTGCATCTGGTGAAACGGTCAGATGAAGGATGCATGCTTTCTTTCTCCGTCAGCGATACCGGCATGGGCATTCACCCGAGCCAGCACGCCACCATTTTCGACAGCTTCACTCAGGGATCACAGGCACTGGCCACCGGACAGGTGGGAACAGGGCTCGGCCTTGCCATCACCCGCCAGCTTGTGGAGATGATGGGGGGCAGTATCAGTGTTTCAAGTTCACCGGGAGAAGGCTGCACATTCTCGTTCACGGCCTTGTTCCAACCTTCGGAGACTGAGGTACCCGAATCAGACCCTACTCCCTGCAACCATGATGTGCCCAGGCTCCACCTGCTTGTAGCAGACGACAACCAATTGAACCGTACTTATCTCAAGGAAATACTGAGCGGTTTCGGGCACAGCGTGGACGTGGCTTCCAACGGACGCGAGGCCTTGAATCTTCTCCGCAAAGTCCGCTACGACGCCGTGCTCATGGATGTGCAGATGCCGGAAATGGACGGCATCGAAACAACCCGTGCCATCCGCTCCGGCGTGCATCCGGACATACCGGCCGACCTGCCGGTCATTGCAGTCACGGCCTTTGCTGTGGAGGGCGACAGAGAACGTTTTCTTGAAGCAGGCATGAACGCCTATGTCAGCAAGCCCATGACAGCCGATTCGCTGGCAGCAACGTTATGCACATTATTCCCAGAAACTGGCAGAGTACCGACGACGCCCCCGCGCGCTCATACCAAGCCTTCCGTACCGGAAGCGCCGGAAACAACGTCCACACAATCGAACAACGGCATAACCATCGATAGTGCTGCCCCCATGGATATGGCAAAAGCCCTTGAAGCCATGGGAGGCAACAAGGCACTGCTGCTCCGTCTGTGTGCAGCCTTTCTTGAAGAGGTGCCGGAACGCTGCTCTCAACTGGAAACAGCCCTGCAGCAACGTAGCTGGGCCGAAGCCAGAAGGCTGGCTCACGCAATCAAGAACTCCGCAGCCATGTTGTCTGCAACGCAATTGCATGAAATTGCAAAGAAAATAGAAATATCCTGTGTTGATGAAAGCCCCGGCGCCGACAAAGAACTTAAAGCGATGCTTGAATGTATGCCCGCACTGACGGCCCATATCAACACCCTTCTGAAGAATGGTGAGACACCTCATGTCTAAGATACTGATTGTTGATGATGAACTGATGGTGCGTACCATGCTCGCTGAAATTGCCGGCAGCATGGGCCACGAGGCGCTGAGCGCACCGAGCATTGCACAAGGATTGCTGCTCGCCGCCCAGTCGGCATGTGATCTGGTATATCTGGATGTGCTGCTTCCGGACGGAAACGGCCTGAATCACCTGCCGGACTTCAAGCAATTACCCAGCCAGCCCGAGATTATTGTGATTACAGGATTCGGGGATCCCGACGGAGCAGAACTGGCCGTGCGCCACGGGGTGTGGGATTACCTGCAGAAACCCCTGATGATGGATCAGGTGAAGCTCTCGCTTACCCGCGCTCTGGCATTCCGCCAGCAGAAAGAAAACACGAACTCAGTCAAAACCTTTCTCAGGCCGGAAATAATCGGCAACAGCCCTGCCCTTCAAACGGCACTGGGACTCGCGCAGGAGGCCGCCTCAACCAGCGTGAATGTGCTGCTTCAGGGAGAAACCGGCACCGGCAAGGAGCTGTTTGCACGCGCCATTCACCTGAACAGCCGCAGACGCGACAAACCGTTTGTGACGCTGGACTGTGCCTCCTTTACGGAATCCCTTCTGGAAAGCCAGCTCTTCGGCCATGTAAAGGGAGCCTTTACCGGAGCGGACAGAAGCCGCGAAGGCCTGCTCACTCTGGCGCACGGCGGCACCCTTTTCCTGGATGAAATCGGCGACCTGCCCCTTCCCATTCAGGGGGCTTTTCTGCGTGCACTTGAATCCAAACGATTCCGTCCCGTGGGTGCCAGCCGCGAAGCGGAAAGCGACTTCCGCCTCATCGCCGCAACCAACAAGGATCTTCATGAAATGGTACGGCTGGACCTGTTCCGCTCGGATCTGCTCTACCGGCTGCGCGGCATGACCATTCCCCTGCCGCCGCTACGCGAAAGGCATGGCGACATTCCTCTGCTCATAACCCACTATCTGGACAAGCACTGTGCCCGATACGGCGTGTGCGGCAAAACCCCTTCAGAAGACTTTCTGGAAGCTGTAAACACGTATGACTGGCCCGGCAATATCCGCGAACTGGTACATGCGCTGGACAGATCCTGCACCGCATCGTTTGACGACCCCATTCTCTTTGCGCGGCAGCTACCGACGGAAATAAGGGTTCAGGTTGCCCGCATGAGTGCAGGTCAAAACGGCAGCAACGGTTCCCATGCAGCATCATCTCCCTCTGTTCATTCCACTCCGGTCCCAAATGATCCGCAAAGCATGAACGCACCTGTGTCGCTCAAGGAACACCGCCACGAGACGGAACGACAGTATCTCAACGACGTGCTCAGGCACGTATCCGGCAGCATTCCGGCCGCCGTTGAAATAACAGGGGTCTCCCGCGGTCACCTGTATGAACTGCTGAAGAAGCACGGAATCACTCCATAAAAAAACGGCACCCTGAAGTGCCGTTTTGCAGTGTCATTCGACAAAAACGAACGTAAAGGACGAGCGCTAGTTGAAACGTATGTAGATGGGAATGGTATGAACCTCGCGGGAATGTTCCCTGGTGGGGCCCAGTTCATAACGAATGGCGGCAGGATCAAGCTGCATCTCTTTCGCCACGGACTCGGCAAATCCCTTGAGGTTGATGATGGGGTGTCTCATGAACACCTGCGGCAGACCATACGTAAGGTTGCAGGCAAGACATTTTCCGGGACGCTGACGAAGCACGAAGGCAAACTGGGCTTCTTTGGCGTCACCCTTCACAAAATCGACTGAGATGTCGTAGGAACCGTCTTCTGCACCGCCAAACAAGGCATCAAAGAAAGCGTCTGTCCTGTCGTGCGGAAACAGCACGTCCAACTTCTCACGGGTAAAGATAGTCTCGAAATTCATAATGCCTCCCTGGCGCAATCCCCTCTGAAAACACAGAGAACACACTGTTATTTCAAACAAACCTACCGGCGCGCGATTACCGGAACATCTCCGCTAGCACGACACGCCGTCAACGGCAAGGGAAAACCCCGCCATACCGCGGTGCTTGCAGCCTGTTCTCCTTTTACCACGAACAATCCGGTCTGAACGGGTTCCCTCCGCTGTATGCGTTTACGGCGCATGCTCTTCAGACGACCGTCAGGCTACCTCCAGACTGCCGCCCAAATAACGCCCAAATAACGCTCGGACAACGCCCAAAGCACAGAGGGCAACACAGACAGCACGCAAATGCCGGTCTTCAGGCCACGGGGGTCATGTCCCGAAACATAATATGAGAAGGTAGCCGAAGGCCCCTTGGAGCCTCGTTACAGCCGAGACATAATATCAAGGATGTCCGGTTCAAGCTCAACACGGGCGAGGGGGATATCCTCCAGCCTGAAACGGGAGCGGAAAACTTCGGGCCTAGCCGGTGCGGGTTCGGGCTGCAATCCGGCACGGCAGGCAAGATAGCCCACCACTGCCTCGGGCCGTATGCCCGCTTCCCGCAGCATGCATAATTCGAAATGACGATGCCGTTTGGCCAGCCGCTCGCCTTCGTGATCAAAGACAAGGGGTACGTGGGCATATGTAGGCACCGGTTTACCCAGCAACCGGTACACCAGCACCTGACGGGGCGTGCAGTGCAGAATATCGTCTCCGCGCACAATCTGCGTGATGTGCTGGTCCGCATCATCTATGACCACGGCAAGCTGATAGGCAAACACACCGTCCGAGCGGCGCACGGCAAAATCACCGCCGCATTCTTCCCATGTCAGGCAGACATCCCCACGCAGCACATCGTGAAAGCCGATGAAATGGTCGCCGCAGTGCAGGCGAAGAGCCGCCTTGCGCCCCTGCTCCATGCGCTCGCGACGCTCGGCCGCACTTAAATTGAGGCAGATTCCGGGATATGCGGCCCCGTAATCTTCCGCATGCGGTGCGGAAGCCAGCGCGCGCAGTTCCTTGCGGGTACAGAAACAGGGGTACACATGGCCCTGCTCCTCCAGCATGGCGAGCACTTCTTCGTAACGCCCGTAACGCTCGCTCTGCACATAAGGACCATATGGACCACCCACATCAGGGCCTTCGTCCCAATCAAGCCCCAGCCATTCAAGATCGCGCATTATGCCGTCTGCGAATTCGGTACGCGACCGGTCGGGATCAATATCCTCCATACGCAGAACAAGGGTTCCCCCCTTGCTGCGTACAGCCAGCCAGCACAGCAGAAAGGACCATGCATTGCCAAGATGCATAAACCCCGTGGGGGATGGGGCCAATCGTCCCCTCACCGGCCGGGAATCTGAAGAAGTGCCGATAATCGAATCTGCTGCTATATTCGTCATGCAGCATCTGGAACCATGCCCACCACCAAAAGTCAAGGGTGGCAGCCTCCAACCCTGTCCCGATGATACTCCCCCTGCGCAGTGCACTCCCATCCCCATGCAGGCGGAGCAAATCCGGATGCCCGTGTTGCAGAGAGCAACAGAACCTCATCATTGCCACGAGCAAAGTCTCACATCGCTGCCACGAGCAGCAGGCCCGCATCATTGCTGCGAGCAACGGAGCCACATCCCGAAACTTGACACCACAGACGCAATAACCTACAAATCCAGACCTCTTGCACAGACCATCAACTCTTGGTCGAGCATGCGCCCGTAGCTCAGTTGGATAGAGCGACGACCTCCTAAGTCGTAGGCCACAGGTTCGATTCCTGTCGGGCGCACCATTTAAAACAAAGGGTTAGCATAAACACACATGCTAACCCTTCGCTTTTTGCTAACCTAACGCTAGAATTCAGAACCAGCCTCCTGTTTGCAGGGCATCGCTCATATCCGGAAGCTGCTGACGGTCTGTAAACACCATGCACACCGAGCCTGATTGCTGATCCAACAACAGTCTGAGACGGCCAAAGAGCCGCCTAACTGGTTTGAGCCTCACACTATAATTCTGCGCATAGTAAATCAGCATCGTCGCCACTCCATCATCATGGTGAATGGCGTCATATGGTAGCGGCTAATGCGCTCTTGCGGCCCTCCTGACGGAGCGGGTTCATCATAAAACGTGAGTTGCAACCCGGCATCAAGGAAAGCAGACATGTAAACACAGAGCGGTCTGTGCCAGTTCCGTATCCGCAGCCCGTCCCATTCAACCCAGTCCGCTCTCTCCTCGAGATAGTTCCCGAGCGGATGATACTCACGCCCATCTGCCCCCTCTACCCACCCCGTAGTGCCATTTGATGTATAAAAACTAGTTAGGTTGGCGACCAAAATCGTTCCCTTGGGTTTGGTAACCCGAGCCGCTTCACGAATCGCCGCACGCACATCATTAATATCAATCAAGGTAAGATAGAAGACAACGAGGTCGAATTCGGCATCTCCGAATGGTAAATCTTCTGCAAAGCCGGTAAGATATCGACCGCAAGGGTCTGTTTGCCGCGCATAGTGGAGAAAATCTTCAACAGGATCAATACCAGTCGTGATAATGCCCAGTCGTTCGGCCATTCGGCAGAAACGCCCATCTCCACATCCGACATCCAACATTGTCGCTGCCCCCGATTTCTTGACCCGGTCCATCATCGGAGTATCAAGGATAAATTCGCGGGCAAAATCACCTCGTTCTGGCATTCTGTCGAGCCAGGCGGCCGAGGAGCTTACCCAGCCATTCTCATCTGGATTACGCATCGCTGTAGCTGTCCTTTCTGAATATCTTAAAATTCTCTTGCGGTACCAGACCCATTCAGGTCCATTTATTTAAACAAGGGAGCAAATGCTTTCGCGTTTGTGATTCTCGATAGTACCCCCCTAAAAATCCTCAACTCGCGCGCGCCATGCCTTCTTCGTGTTTTCTACCTTACAGCTAATAACAAGCGCAAGAGCATGCAATTAGGTACAAAACACAAAACCGGTATCTTCCTCCAGCTAAATGCAACACAACCTAACACCCTGAAAATACAATCAAAGACCTCCTAAGTCGTAGGCCACAGGTTCGATTCCTGTCGGGCGCACCACTGCAAGTCATTTCAAGCCGCATTCAGTGCGGCTTTTTTGTTGTCCGATTCCGAGCCCACCCTCTCCTGCTTCCAACGCCTGAAGCTCACACACAATTCTCTACTTACCAGGTATATTACTGTTGATTAATGAATTTATTCTATACTTGCGAAGTTCTGTTCATTCAAAACCATGCAAGTTGCATATTGCATACAAACACATCGCACACCAACACACTGAATTTTGGAAACTTAATTCCAGACTAGTGTTGTAGTGTTCTTTTCATACCTGAGACGTACCCTACTATTTAATGAAAATGCCTTTACAGCTTGCACTCTTGTGATAACCATACTCGAAAGATAGAGTTATACGTATGAGGCCAAATAGTTGCCACATGGCCACATGCAACAGGCTCGTATCAGAGATACAAAAATCTGTATCATTTGGTGTAACAAGGAGGCGTGCATGCATTTTTCCGAATCATGGGATTGGGAAAACGGAGAGCGTGTCGTCGCGGAATCATTGGCTCCCATGGAGGAGCACAAATGGCAGGAAGAAATTCACGTTTCTCCCGACGGAGAAACAGCCGCCGCCATCGTCTGTATCGACAGCGGCGAGTTCGGCCTGCGATTCAATGACACCGTACACGACAATACGTTCGAAAAGGCGTGGAAGCCCGGCTTCTCGCCCGACGGACGTTTCTGCGTCTTCGTGCAACAGGACGAGGAATGGACTCTGGCTGAAAACGGCGAGCCATGGGAAGAGCGTTACGGCTTCATATGGGATCCCCAGTTCAGTGCAGAGGGCGGCGTCATTGCCGCTGCCGTTCAGCAGGACATGGAATACGGCATGTCTGTTAACGGGGCGGTGTGGGAAAACCGTTATGAAAACGCCAACGGATTTGTATTAAGCGCCAACGGCAAGCGTTCTGCCGCCGTGGTGCAGGTCAAATCCCTGGGTCAGGCCGATCTGGAAACCTTCCGCGAAGGTGCCTACACCGTTGCCGTGGACGGAGAAACCTGGGATTCCACCTTCATGAACGCATGGAATCCCGTGTTCAGCCCGTATGCCCACAGGGTGGCAGCTCAGGTCAGGCTAACCCTGTATGACTACACCATCGCAGTGGAAGGCACCCCGTGGCCTATCCACTTCCAATGCGTGTGGGACCCCTGTTTCCATCCCAACAGCAGCTCCGTGGCTGCCCCTGTCCGCCAGGGCGGTAAATGGGGCATAGCGGAAGACGGTAATATCCTCTGGAAACCCCGTTATTACAACTGCTGGCACCTTCAATACTCATCCGACGGCAGCAAGCTCTACGCCATTGTCGCGCCTGATTACGGGCAATTCACCGTGGCCGTGAACGAGAAGCCGTGGAGCATCACCGCGCCGGTTGTCACCGACCTTGTCATTTCGGCAGACGGCACCCGGGCCGCAGCGCTTGGCAACCACGACAACAAGGCGTGGCATGTCATGCTGGACGGCAAAGCATGGCGGGGACGCTACGACATGGCATGGAAGCCCGTGTTCAGCCATGACGGAAAAAGCCTTGCCGCCAGAGTACGCACCGGCAGCAAGTATGCCGTGATGGTGAACGACAAACAGGTAGACGGCGAGTTCGACAAGGCCTGGGACCCCACCTTCAGCCCCGACGGCTCCAAGGTGCTCATCCGCGGCATGCGGAACAACACCCTGCTCCGCATCGTGGCGGATGTACCCCGTTAACCGTGGAGGCAGGACATGAACACTCTGTACAACTTCGTAACCGGACCGCTTGCATGGGCAGCCTTCGTCATCTTCATTGGCGGATCGGCGTATCGCATCTGGTCCATGATCAAACTGGCCAGGCAGAAGGAAGCGGCATTCATCAGCTATATGAGTCTGCCACACGCCATGCGGTCCATCTTCAGATGGCTAACGCCTTTCGGCACGCTGGGGTGGAAGGAAAATCCGGCCATCACAGTAGCCACCTTCCTGTTCCATATCTGCCTTTTCGCACTGGCAATATTCACCGCAGGTCATGAGGTGCTGTGGGACTACGCTTTCGGCATCAGCTTTCCCTCGCTGCCGCAGGGCGTATCGGATGTGCTTACCCTGATCGTCATTGGTGCCTGTATCTACTTTGCATACCGCAGGCTCACCAACGCACAGGTCAGCTTTGTCACCACAAGCAAGGACTGGCTGGCTCTGTCCATTGCGGCAGCGCCTTTCATCACCGGCTTTCTTGCCTCACAGCAGTTCGGCAACGGTCAGATCATGACCCTGCTGCACGTGCTGAGCGGCGAGGTGATGCTTGTGGCCATTCCCTTCACCCGCCTCTCGCATGCCCTGTTCCAGCCGCTCACCCGCGCCTACATCGCGTCGGAATTCGGTGCGGTTCGCCATGTACAGGACTGGTAGCAGCACAACAGGAGGTATTACATGTCCATTCTGGATAGAAAGATAGAGGATACCGAGCTTAAACGCGCTACCGCCTCGCTCACCCAGGATCGTATCGAACAGGTCATCAACAGCGTCCTGCAGGGCGAAACCGGTGCGCGACTCAAGGCATACACTGAAACCTGCATGCGGTGCGGCATGTGTGCGCCCGCCTGCCACTATTGCGTGTCGCACGACATGGACCCCAGCTACTCTCCGGTGGGCAAGGTCGAACAGACCATGGGCCTGATATTCCGCAAGCACGGCCGTCTTACTCCGGAAGAAGTCTACGGCATAGCGCAGATCGCCTACACGGAATGCAACCTCTGCCGCCGTTGCGTACACTACTGTCCCATCGGTGTGGACACGGGCTACATCATAAGCACCGTGCGCCGCATCTGCCACAAGCTGGGTGTAACCCCCATGTACATTCAGGATACGGCCCACAGCCATTCCGCCACCATGAACCAGATGTGGGTCAAGGAAGACGAATGGATTGACAGCCTCATGTGGCAGGAAGATGAAGCCCGCGACGAATTCCCTGACCTGCGGATACCGCTGGATGTGGAAGGGGCGGAAATCTTCTACTCGGTTATCGCACCGGAACCCAAGTTCCGCACACAGCTCATCTATCAGGCCGCCGCCATATTCAATCACGTGGGAGCCGACTGGACCATGCCCTCCACTCCGGGCTGGGACAACAGCGACATGTGCATGTTTACAGGCGACTTCGAGATGATGGGCAGGCTCAAACGCAACCACTTCGAGGCGGCGCAGAAGCTTAAGGTACGGCGCATCGTCATGGGGGAATGCGGTCACGCCTTCCGCTCCGTGTACGATGTGGGCAACCGCTGGCTCGGCTGGAAGAACCACCCCGTTCCCATCGTGCACTCCGTGGAATACTTCTGGGAACTCTTCAACGAAGGTAAGATCCGTCTCACCCGCCAGTTCGAAGAGCCCGTAACCATCCATGATCCCTGCAACATCATCCGCGGCCGCGGCCTCATGGACAAGCTGCGCGAAGTTACACACCACCTGTGCAAGGAAGTAATAGAAATGTCCCCCACCCGTGAGCACAACTACTGCTGTGCCGCAGGTGGCGGCGTCATCAACTGCGGCCCGCCCTTCAAGAGCGTTCGGCTGGAAGGCAACAGAATCAAGGCTGACCAGCTGCGCGACACAGGCGTAAAGGTCGTGGTGGCCCCCTGCCACAACTGCCACGGCGGCCTTGAAGACATCATTCATCACTATCAGCTCGGCATTCACACCAAGTTCCTCGGCGACCTGATATACGAACTGATGGAAAAGCCCGAACCGGAATAGCGAAAGGAGACCAACATGAACAAGCGTGTACGCAATATACTCGCCCTGCTGGCTTCTCTGCTGCTTCTGGTGCTCGGGCTCTCCCTCGCACCCGTATCAGCGCAGGAGGAGCTGCAGCAACTGCGGCCGGAAGCCCTGCAACCGGCAACACGCCCCGCAGCGCTCTTCAACCACGACGAGCACAATGCCAAGGCCAATCTGGAAGACAAGTGCATACGTTGTCACCACAGCGGGACCGAGGGCAAGCTGGTTGCGGATGAATCCTCGGAAGGAACGCCCTGTGCAGACTGTCACACCGTGAAAGGCACCAGCAAGCAGACGCCTCTGCGCCGTGCCTACCACCGCCAGTGCATGGACTGCCACAAAGCGAACAACAAGGGGCCCACGCACTGCAGCGGTTGTCACGACAAACGCCATCCCTAACCTGAACCGGACAGAAGGACAGGCTTTATGGACATGGTAACGCTTTCAAAAGACGGCAGATTGCAGAACAGCACTCTGGAAACGGATACCCGTTCCTCCCGCCCCGTGCCGGCGGAACCGGATATTCTTTCCTGCCTCGGCAACCGCGTGCAGTTGGAAGAGGAATTC
Source organism: Desulfovibrio subterraneus (assembly GCF_013340285.1). NCBI lineage: Bacteria > Pseudomonadati > Thermodesulfobacteriota > Desulfovibrionia > Desulfovibrionales > Desulfovibrionaceae > Desulfovibrio > Desulfovibrio subterraneus. The sequence continues at coordinate 1,024,082 of NZ_BLVO01000013.1, forward strand.
TCCCTGAGATCGTTCTTCGCCCTTCTTGTCCGGCACCCCGAACTGCGCCGCATGAGTCAGTTTTTTGCAGCTGCCGAAGCCGAAGCCGAGCGTTGTCCGACGGAAGGATGTACCACCCCGGACTTCACGGAGCTGGTCTTTGCCAAGACCGTGGAGCTTACCGGTGCTCCCGGAGAACCTGTGATGAACGTTTTCACCACGTTCCGCGGCATGCTCCCCGACGAGGGAACAGGCCCAAGAAGCGGCGAAATACGTTTTCACAGCCTGAACATGCTTCTGGACATGCCCATCCGGCTCGGCAGACTGCGCCACGTGGTCTTCGGCGACCGGACAAGCATGCTGGAATGCGACACAACATTCTCCCTTTTCGAAATAATTGAAGGAATCGCATGGGAACTGGGTTTCCAGGGCGGTTCTCAACAATGCAGCCTCAGGAGGTAGCGTATGTTTAAGAAGATTCTGTTCGCTACATCGGCTTCCCCGGCTTGTGACAACGCCGCCAAGGTCGCTTTTGACCTCGCCAAGCGCAACGGCGCGAAGTTGTATCTGCTCCATGTACTCGGTGTGCCCAGCAGGGGCTTCAGCACCACGGTACGCGACCTGCGTACCGGCCAAGATGAGGCAGTGGACGGCGACTACCGGGAATGGGTTGAAGAAGAAATCCGCACCACCTATGCGGAACAGCTTGAAGAATATGGTGACAACACCGTGATGCAACTCTCCGTGGGTGTGCCTTCAACCGAGATTCTGCGTTTTGCCCGCAAGGAAGATGTGGACCTCATCGTCATGGGTGCCAATACCCGCGATGACGACCCCGAATCGGCACGCGCCCGCTCCATCGTGGGCCGGACCATGGAAAAGGTGGCACGTCTGGCCAAATCACCCGTGCTCATCGTGAACCGTCCCTGTACCACCTGCTGGAACCTCTTCTCCAACATCGTGTACTGCACGGACTTTTCCAAGGCGGCAGATCAGGCCTTCAAGTTTGCCAACAGCACGGCGCAGACCATCGGTGCCAAGCTCTACATCTTCCACGCCTTCGACATCACGAGCGCCAAGCTCGGCGTGTTCCCCGGTCAGGCAGACATAGAGCGGCACATTGAACGCGCCCATGAAAAGATCAAGGAACGCTACATCTCCCAGATGGGTGACTACGACAACTACGACGTGGAAATCTGGGAAGGAACACCGTATGTTGAAATCCTGAAATTCGCGCGCGAAAAGAAGGCGGACCTTATCATCATGGCTCACCACACCAAGGAAGTGGAACCTGAAGAGGCGTCCATAGGCTCAACGGTGGAACAGGTGGTCATACGTTCCGCCTGTCCCGTAGCCAGTGTAGCGCGCGCGTAGCGCCCGGAACACCTCAACATCGGAGGTGCTCATGGGTGGGCCTTGTATTCTGGTGGTGGACGATGAACTCAGCTTCAGGCTCTTTCTGAAAACTCTGTTCGAAACGGGCGGTTATCAGGTTATAGCCGCCCGAAACGGAAAAGAAGGGTTGGAAAAGGCCCGCACCAAGCGGCCGGCGTGCATAGTGCTTGATGTGATGATGCCGGAACGCGGAGGACTTGAGATGTACAAGGGGTTGAAGACAACCTCGGAACTGCGGGACATTCCCGTGGTCATGCTCTCCGCGGTGGCGGCCAAGGGATTCGCCCACGCACTTAAAATGATTGGATTGGCAGCGGAGGAGCTTCCCCCTCCCGACGCATATGTGGAGAAGCCCCCGAGACCGGGGCCGCTGCTGGAAGTTGTTCGCGGACTGGTGGACCAGCCTGCGCCCCCGATCGATACCAAAACGGGCTAAGGAAACCCAGGGAGTGTAGCAATGCCGCACAAGATCCTTGTCATAGACGACGATCCTTACATCGTTAAATACCTTGTGGATATCCTGAGCGATAACGGATACGCCACGTGCTCCGCCTCCGATGGCGCGGAAGGACTGGAGCTGCTCAAGAAGGAAAAGCCGGACCTCGTTACGCTGGACCTTGAAATGCCCAACGAATGGGGCCCGCGCTTCTACCGCAAGATGACCAAGGAGCCGGAATTCAAGGAAATGCCGGTCATTGTCATCAGCGGTCTTTCGGGCATTCATCTGGCCATCCGCAACGCGGTGGCATCGTTGAAGAAACCCTTCGACCCCAACCAGCTGCTGGAAATAATCAGGGATACCCTGAACAACAAGGACGCGCTCAAGGACGACTAATCCAAGGCGCATCCAGCACCGCAGAACCGGTCGAGACACCAATCGGGCGCCGCCGCGGCGGCGCCCGACTACCTCCTTGCCCATTTCCTACGAAAAGGGTATGAAATCACATAGCTGTAGATACAGAACACATACTCCTCAGCCACTTCAACTCGAGCTCAAGGGGATTCCATGCAGCATGTCGTACTGCTCGTAGACGATGAAGACGGCATCCGAACCGTTCTCGGACTGTCGCTGGCAGATATGGGGTACAGTGTGCACACCGCCGCCAGCGGCGAGGAAGCCCTGCGCATCTTTGATGAAGTCCGGCCCCATATTGTCCTTACAGATATCAAGATGCCGGGCCTGAGCGGCCTTGACCTTCTCGAGCGCATCAAGAAGAAATCGCCGGAAACGGAAGTGATAATGCTCACCGGCCATGGCGACATGAACCTTGCCATCCAGAGCATCAAGAAAGACGCTACAGATTTCATTACCAAGCCCATCAACGACGATGTGCTGGAAATTGCCCTGAATCGCGCGCACGAACGCATAACCATGCGCGCCCGGCTGCGGGAGCATACTGACAACCTTGAACAGATGGTTGAAGGGCAGGCAGCCCGCCTTGTCGAACAGGAACGCCAACTGGCGGCACTGCAGGTTGCCGAGGGGTTCGCCGACGGCATGCGCGCGCTGTACAATTCCATTGACGGTGCCGAGGGCATGTTCAACCAGCTTCCCTGTTTTGTCGCCGTGCACAACGCCAAGATGGAGATCATCGCCTCCAACCCTCTGTATAAAGAGCGTCTTGCATCAGGCATAGGTGCACGCAGCTGGGACGTGTATCCCTATTGCAAAGGCACGGGTGACGAAGCCTGTCCCGTACGCAAGGTGCTGGAAACAGGCGAAGGCCAGCGCTGCCAGGAGTTCGTCCGCGACAAGGACGGCAACGACGTGCCCGTTATCGTGAACGCGGCACCCATTCTGGACAACAACGGCGAAATAGAGCTGGTGCTGGAAATTGCCGCCGATATCACGGAAGTGAAACGGCTGCAGGAAGAACTGCGCCTTACACGCCACCGCTACCAGCAGCTTTTCGAGGAATCGCCCTGCTACATCAGCGTACAGAACCGCGAACTCAAGATCGTGGCCAGCAACCGGCTCTTCCGGGACGATTTTGACGATGATGTGGGCGGATTCTGCCATGAGATTTATGCCCACCGTTCAAGCCCCTGTGTGGGCTGCCCCGTGCTTAAGACATTCGAGGACGGACAGCCGCACCAGTTCGAGACGGTAGTAACCTCAAAGCGCGGAGAGCAGCGCAACGTGCTTGTCTGGACGGCTCCCATACGCGATGCCAACGGACACATCACGGAAGTCATGGAGATGTCCACAGACATAACCCAGTTGCGCATCCTGCAGGACAGGCTCTCGAATCTGGGCCTGCTGCTCGGCTCCACGGCGCATGGCATCAAGGGACTGCTCACCGCCCTTGACGGCGGTGTATACCGGCTGGGTTCCGGCATAGAAAAGGATAACAAGGAACGCATCAAGGACAGCTATCAGGACATACGCCACCTGGTGGAACGCCTGCGCAAAATGGTGCTGGACATTCTCTACTACGCCAAGAAACGCGCCCTGCAATGGGAAGTGGTCATGGCCTCGCGTATGGCGGAAGAAGTAGCCGCCCTTGTCGAGCCCAAGGCAAAAGAGAACAACGTATTCTTCTCGCTTGAAGTGGCACCGGATACCGGCACATTCGAGGCCGATGCCGGCGCATTATCCGCCGCTCTTGTGAACATACTGGAAAATGCCGTGGATGCCTGCGCGACGTCGCGCCGCCCGGAACCGCGTTTTGTGCATTTTTCCGTAAAGGGCATAGGCAGCGAGGTGAAGTTTTCCATCCGCGATAACGGTGTGGGCATGGACCGCGAAACCCGCGACAAGCTCTTCACTCTTTTCTTCTCTTCCAAGGGCTCATCCGGCACCGGTATCGGCCTGTTCGTGGCCAATCAGGTGGTACAGCAGCACGGGGGAAGGATTATCGTCATGTCTGAAGCAGGCAGGGGCAGCACCTTTGCCGTGGTCATGCCGAGACGCCTGTCTGAAGAAGCCAAGCAGGGAACCGAACTGGCAGGCATAGATCTTGTCCCCAACGGCTAGGCGGGGTTCATCAGACAGGGTTCATTCAGTCAGGATTCATTCAGTCAGGATTCATAAGGAAGGGAGGTCAGGCTTTTGCAACGGGACTTGTCCGGTATGTCGGCTGAATGCATCAGCAGATCATATCGCCGGCCGGTTCCCGCAAAAAAGGCGCGGCCATAAGCACCACGCCCCGGTCAGTTGAAAATGAGAAGTCCATTTTCCATGGTGGACGGTATCCCGTACTGCTCAGACAACAGCTTTGCCCATTTCAGCGCTATCTTCTCGTACGTTCCGTCACTCATCATTTCCTTTCCGGCCTTTCGCCATTGGGCAACAAGATTTTCATCTACGGCCCGTGAGAAAAGGACATACACATCGGAATACCCGATTTCGTATACGGCCCTGTAGTTGGCAAAACTGAGTCCCAGCTGCTTGCAATCAAAGGCCATGCCCACGCTGTCATACACCATGGCATCTATCCGTCCGAGTTCCAGCTTGCGAATATTCGAGGCGTGGCTGGTAACACTTTCCACTTTCCTGAAACCGTTGTTGCGTAGAAAGTCTTCGCGCACATCACCTATCTTGGCACCTATACGCATGCCGCGCAATGTATCAAGAGTGTAGCTATTGCGCGAAAACGCTTTCAGCACATAGAAATTCCACGCCTTGCGATACAGAGGCATAAGCCATTGAAAGGCGTTTTCGCGCTCATCGGTACGGGAAAAGCTGAAAAACAGCAGATCATCCCGCCATGCCGCTTCTTCAAGCGTTCTTTTCTCAGGCATAATGACCAGGCGGGACGTATCGCCCACCCGCCTTTGCAGCTCTTTGACCATATCCACGGAGATACCGACAAGCTCCCCAGAGGTGGAAATGTAGTTTCCGGGAGGCTCATCGACGGTATAGATAGTCAGCGCACCGGCTGAATTCGGGCTCAGGAGAAGCACGAAAAGGCAACAGGCAATCAGCGCGCATTGTAACGTCGCATTCCACCTCATACATGTCCTTTTACTCCCCGCAGTTCCGGACACAATCGCAGACCTGAGTGCAATCGGGCAGGATAAAATCTACCGGGTTCCTTCTTCTTTGAGGGAACGGACAAGCTCAGAAAGCCTGCCAAGCTGAACAGCAAGCGCATTGAGTGCTTCCGTGCTTTCCACAATCCCCTGAGAGGTCTGAATGGTAATACGGTTTATCTCATCAACAGACCTGTTGATCTCTTCCGAAGTGGCTGCCTGCTGCTCCGCTGCCGTAGCAATGCCCTGCACGCGCTCTGCCGAACTTTCCACCCCCATGACAATCTCCGACAATACGGAACTGGAACGGTTTGCAAGGTCAACAGCCCTGTTCAGATCGGTCACGGCCTTCTGCATGGAGGTGACATTCAGCTTGGCAACATTCTGAATGGCATGAATGGCGCTGCCCACTTCCTTGGTGGCAGTCATGGTCTTTTCCGCAAGTTTGCGTACCTCGTCCGCTACTACTGCAAAGCCCCTGCCCGCCTCACCGGCCCGCGCAGCTTCTATGGCCGCATTCAGCGCCAACAGGTTTGTCTGATCAGCGATATCCGTAATAACGCCCATGATGCGGCCGATGGATTCAGCCTGAAGGCCGAGCTCATCCATCTGCTTCTGCAACTCTTCAGTCTGGCGCTGTGTCGTGCGGATGGCCTCGATGGAGCTTTCCACAACCTTGGCACCCTCGCTTGCCTTCACCTTGGCATCGTCGCCTGCCGCAGCTGCCTCTCCCGAGTTCTTGGCCACTTCAAATACCGTGGCATTCATCTCTTCAATGGCGGTAGCCGTGGCAGCAATGCGGGCTGCCTGAGTGTCCGTGCCGCGCTGAATCTCTTCAGCCTGTCTCGACATCTGCTCAGCAGCTACGGAAACCTCTCTCACGATTTCCTCAAGGCTTTCCGCAGCCTGATACATGCCATCCGCCTTGGCGCGCTCTGCGAGTCTGGTTGCCTCTTCCGCAGATTTAAGGGCCACGGCGGCCTGATTCGCCTTCTCCTCGGCAATGCGGGTCTGTTCCCCCACTGCTTCCATGGTTCGGTTCAACTGCATGAGCATGTCACGAAAGGCATTTGCGAGAAGTCCGTTCTCATCGCGCTGGTCCACATCAAGCCGGACTTTCATATCACCTGCGGCAATTTGCTGGGCAAATACTACCATCTTGCGCAGTGGAACGGTTATGTTGCGGGCCACCAGTATCGTGATAAGCGCTCCCAGCAGCAGGCTACCCACGGTGAGTGCCACAAGGGCGTAGGTCAGCTCGGTAAACCGCTTCTCGGAATCGGATGCCTTGGCCGTAGCCATGGTATTCACGATTTCAGTAAGCGTGTTAATATTCTCCCGCATGGCATCAAACTGGTCCTTGGCCTCTCCCAGAGACAGTCCCCGGGCTTTTTCAAGGTCACCACTGTTTATGAGATCTATAACCTGCTTCGAAACAGGCTCCCACTTCTTTCTGTCTGCGAAATACGCGTCCACATACTTTTTGGTTTCGGGTGTGGCTATCAACGCATAGAATTTGTTTATCCGCGTATCTGCCTGCCCTATATTGTCTGAATAATCTTTCATCTGCGCGGCAAACGCTTCGGTTCCCGGCTCGGCAAAGCACATGCTCCGTTCGGCAATCAAGGCCTGATGCAGGTCGCGGTCGGCTTCAAGAAGAAAGGTCGCACCTTTGAAGTCCACGTTGAACACTCCGTCCAACTGGGTGTTTAAAACACTTGAACTGTAGTACGCGGTAATCCCCATCGCTATAAGCAACAGTAGATTTGTTACCAGAACCATAGCCAGTTTCGTTACTATTCTCATCTGATTCAACATTACCGCCACTCCTGCTCTGAAAATTCTCCACGTGAAATAGACACGCCACTATTCCATAAAGCAGATGCCGCAACACAGCAAGCGCACTGCACACATATCAATAGCATTTGTGCAAGAAAAAAGAAACACCCTATAGATGAAGGAAGTGGCACTTTACCCCACAAAAAAGGGATATGCTTGGGGTCAATGTTTCAAAGGCAGGCGGAGCATGGCGCGTACCCCCCCCTGAATGCCGTTTTCCAGCACCAGTTCGCCTCCCATCTCACGGGCGGCCTTTCGGGTCGCCATAAGCCCGAATCCTGTACCGCGTGCCTTGGTGGTGAACATGCCGTCGTCAATGCTGGCAAACACCTCGTCGCTCAGGCCCCGGCCATTGTCCTCGACAATGTAGCAGACATAGCCGCCGGCACATTCCGTATGCAGAATCACTCTTCCGTCGCCGTGGTCCATCCTTCCGGCCTGGATGGCTTCTTCAACTGCTTCCACCGCGTTGGTCGCAAGGTTCATGATACATGCATGAATGGCCTCGGGATCAAGCAACGCTTCCGGCTGGGGAGCCGATGCATGCATGAGGGTTGCCCCGGCTTCGCGTATGCGGGAAGCAAGCAGCTCCGCCACTTCACGCACGGGCCGGTCGGGGTCTATGAATTCCGGACGGATTTCCATGGGGCGTGAAAGCTGCAGCATGTTCATGGTCAGGTCGCGTACACGGGTCACATCGCGCTTCACCATGCCCCAACCCTGTTCAAGATACTCGCGCTTGTTCAGTTCCAGCCCCTTTTCAAGGACAAAGAGTGCTCCTTCCAGCCCTCCGGCAATGTTCTTTATGGCATGTGCCATACCGGCAACGGTTTCGCCCATGGCGGCAAGCCGTTCGGCCTGCAGCAGTTCACGTGTTCTCTGTTCGACCAGTTTCTCAAGGTGCTCGGTATGCCTGCGCACCGTTTCACGCAGAACAGCCCGCTCCATTGAGCGACGCAACGTGAACTCCAGAAGGTCCGCATTCGCCGGCTTGGTCAGAAAGTCCGTTGCACCGAGCCGCAAACTTTCTATGGCAAGCCCCATGTCCGCATGGCCGGTATTCATTACCACCTCAATGGCAGGCCAGCTCTCGCGCACATGACGTAACAACTGCATCCCATCCATACCGGGCATGCGGATATCTGTGAGCACCACGGGAATACTTTTGTGCCTCAGAATTTCCAACGCGCTCTCGGCCGATTGTGCCTTGTGGACTACATAGCCCATGTCCTCAATCAATGCCCCGAGAACAGTCAGAATACCGACTTCGTCGTCCACCAGCAGCACTTCCGGCTTCAGGTCGGGCAACGTGGCCGGGGGACGGCCGGACAAGGATGTATTTGTAGAATCTGTCATGACTGTTGCCATCTGCTCCCTTGAACAACTGCAATATTGTCAGGCCTGCAGGCCATGCTGCACACTAGGAGCCGGATATCCCGCTTCCATCGACATCCTGTTGCCCGCCACTTGCCGTTGCCCCGGAAGAAGACGGGAAACGCAGCGTGAAACGGGCACCGCTTCCAGACGCATTTTCCGCATGAATGCTGCCTCCGAAGTCCCTGACAAGCCCGTAACTGATGGAAAGCCCGAGTCCGGTACCCTTGCCCACCTTCTTTGTCGTGAAGAACGGCTCGAAGATCTTGTTCTGCAGCGATTTGGGAATGCCGGTACCCGTGTCCTCGATTACCACCTCAACCTCCCTGCCTTTATTCAGGGTGGTCAAGGTAATCCTTCGCGGAGCCTCAGGCGTTGCGGCGCTGCGTTCTTCAATGGCATCCCGCGCATTGAGCAACAGGTTCATGAATACCTGTTCAAGCCTGTTGGGCATGGCAAGAATGAGGGGAACATGCTCATCAAGCCGCCACACCACCTCTATTTCGCGGGAAGAGAGCTGCCTGAAGAAGAATTCGAAAGAAGCCCGCAACACCGTATTGATGTTCACCAGCTCCAATGTAAGGTCGGATTGCCGACCGAACTCCCGCATATGGTTGATGATCTGGCTTGCGCGGTCCACATGCGCATCCACTTCCGTGGCCATGGTATTCAGCACCTCTGGTGCTATCTCTTCCTGCCTGCGCAGCTTGCGCATGATGAAGCTGCTGGCCGTCTTGATCACCGTAAGAGGCTGGTTAAGCTCGTGCGCCACGCCTGTGGCCATTTCACCCAGAGTGGCCATCTTGCCGGCCTGAATGAGCTTGCGCTCCGTTTCCAGCCGCTCGGTGATATCGTTCGTGGTCACCAGCAGAATCTGCCTCTCATGGTATTCAGCCGGAGACAGCATGATATCCACATAGAAGGGGCTGCCGTCTTTCCGGAAGTTGCGGGCCCTGTTCAGAACCGTGAAGGCGCGCAGTTGCGAGGCGTATCTGTCCTGTTCTTCAGAAGAGAAAAAGGAAAGGAAGGATTCCCCGCGCACGCGGACCCGCTCCACACCATAGACCAGTTCGGCCGTGGTGTTGCAGTCGATGACTTCCAGCGTCTGGGCATCGAGCACAAAAACGGAATTGGGAATATTGTCGAAAATAGCATGATACTTCTGTTCAGACATACGCAGGCGCTCTTCCACGGAGCGCCGGGCTGAAATATCCAGGCTCATCTCCATGGCGGCGACCACGTTGCCTGCCTCATCAAGCACAGGGGAGGTGTGCACCAGCCAATAGGCACGTGTGCCGTCAGGATTTACCCTGCTCTCTTCCGAACAATGGGCAAGGCCGGTGGCAAAGGTCTTTTCCACAGGACAGTTGGGGCATTTATCCGTTCGCCCCTTATAGGCTTCATAACAGTGTATGCCCGAGGCCGGATTGAACCTGTCCGCGAACTCCCTGTTGTACTGCAGAAGCTTGTAATCTCTGTCCTGTACGGTGATGCTGCAGGGCACCTGCTCGAAAAGATGCTGATATTCCTTGCGTTGCCTTTCCAGCGCCGCATGTTTATCCGCCACCTCTTTCTGCATGCGACTGAGAGCCGAGGCCAGTTCGCCGATTTCTCCCACGCCTTCAAAGTGCTCGAAATCGACCTTCTCACCCCTGCCTATTCTTCTGGCAGATTCGATGAGTTTGGCAACAGGGTGCGTGATGAACCGCCGCAACAGCATCACGATAAGTGTGGAGGCACCCAGAAATACTCCGGCAGTAAGCATGAGTATGCGATTCTGAAATACGAGAATATCCTGCTCGGCAGAATCGGCCCTGAGCACCACATCAAGCGCTCCCAGAACCATTTTGCCCGGCTCGTGGGCATGGCAGACATCCTCTGCGCACCCTTTTTCATTCATGATGGGCATAAGACTGCCGAGGCGCGGCAGCCCCTGACCATCATCAAACATGCGGATGCGTTCTTCCACCGTCAGGCTGGTCTTGGGAGTATCCGTCACGTGGCAGGCATGGCAGGCCGTATCCCGGATATCCGTCCGCGTATCAATTTCTTCGGGATGGTTGGAAAACTTGATCTCACCCGCTTTGTTATAGATGCGGATGGAAACGATGTCCGGCTGTTTGGCAACGTCGCTGATAATCTGATCCAGCTCGTGCCGTGCATTGCCCATCATCGCATAACGCGTGCCCAGCAGAATGGTCTGCCCCAGACGGTCGGCCCCTGCAACGAGCTCGCGAGCGGCATGAGAGTGCTGGTACCGTATGCTCAACCACGCATGCAGCCCTAGGCACACGAATAAGGTAATGCCCGTAATGACCAGAATACGAACAGCAAGTGAAGCGCGCAGAAACCGGAAAGAACTGGACACGGCACTCCTCCCATCCGTTAACGGTGCGCCCTGCGTGTAACGCAGGGCACATTGCAACATCTATGTTATTCCGGCTGGATCACAGGAAATCCTCCAGGCCTGTCAACGTCACATCTGCCAGAGAACACTTTGACGAAACAGGGATTTCCCGCTTGAATTCCGGATGCTCGGTGATGGTCCGCACACAGTAATCACCAAACTTTACCCCCTTTTCTGCATAGTTAACCAGCTCGCCAAAACGAAACTTGTCGAGATGGGAGTACATGGCAAGACTGGCCTCTTTCCAGAGCAGCCTTGTAAGACATCCGGGAGCATGGGAACAGGTAACGGCGTCTTTACCGCACCCCACAAGGTCTGTGCCTCCCTCCAGCAGACGAACCACCTCGCCCACGGTAATGGAAGCAGGGTCCACGGCCAGCATATGCCCCCCGTTTGGCCCTCGCCTTGTTGTCAGATATCCACCGTTCTTCAGCTGTCGGGCGATCTTCTCAAGATATTTCTGAGAAATTCCCAACCTCTTCGCGGAATCACGCATAAGCACAGGCTCATCGCGCCCGTGCACGGCAATATCGAGCAGCAGTCTTGTTCCGTACCGACTATTCGTCAGTAGCCTCATAATAGCACGCCTCCCTGATTTGCACATATCGGCATTAGAGCCACCCTATCTGGCAGGTAAACGCTTCCGCGAGGGCCACCCACCCCGTAAGGAAGTATTCACTGACAGAAACAAACAACTATAAAAAACATACCCTACCTGAGGAGTAGGTACAATGAAAAACTAAACCGAACGGCTATGGTAGACTATTTGGATTTCCAGAAAAACAGGGGCTCTGGGCGTACGTTACACAACTGGCATCCGGGCAATGAAGAAACACATAAACAGCAGATAAACGCGTCGCAACTCTGCTTAATGCCAACATAAACGCAAATAGAATGTTGCAGCATGTTTCAATTCGTATGAGACATGGTATTGTGATGATAATTTGCCTTCCAAGTCGAATGAACATTGAAAATACTTAGCCGTATGATAGTGTAAACGATGCGTATAAACCCTGTTAAGAGGCGACCATGAAAAATCCAATATCGTTACATGGCCCGTGCAACGGATGTGCTTTTCACCAAAAGTCATGCAGCTCCAAAGGGAAAAACGGATCAACTGCCTTTTGCAGAGAATTTATCCCTATGTGCCTGACATGCCAGTATCCGAGCTATTTCTGCGCAACCTGTTCCATCAGACGCTTCAGCAGTATGAAGCCGTTGCCGCGAGAATTACCACCGCAACCGGAACACGCGTATGCGTGCCGTTGGTAACTCCAAGCCACAAAAGGAAAGTGCCGCTTCCGGTAAACCGGAAGCGGCACTTTTCCATGACGTGCAATGGAAGTTAACAGGCCAGCAGCCCCTCGAGATCCTGTTGGATGCTCTTTATGAACTGACTCGCCTGCTGTCGACGTTCATCAGTCAGTTCTGCCCACCGCTGTGCTTTGTTCATGGTACACTGTTCGCCGGCTTCGACGTCAATGTACACCATGTCGTTCTCACCAACTTCCACTTCGATTCGCTCTCCGTTCGGTTTGGTAAGCACGACTTCCACCTTGCCCAAAGAAGTAGACTTGCCCATCAGTCATCTCCTTACAGGTAGAAGGTTTAACGAAAAAACCCCGAAATCCATGCGGAGATTACCACAGGAAAAAAAAGCCGCAAGCCTGCACCGATAAGGCCCACACGCCTTGTGAAGATGCGCACTAAGCGGTAATTTCAGAGGTTTTTTCCGTTTTCTCTGTTTCCCCTACGAAAACTTGACCTTTCTAGTCCAAAATCGATCTTTTGTGAAAGTTTTTTTTAGGGCCCTCATACTGTTTGCCCAACCAAACACGCCATTTCATTTGAAAAAAGGCCGCCTCACAGAGGCGGCCTTTCGCGTAATCAGAGAATACGGTGATTATTCGGCATTGTTTTCGTCATTATCCGTGCCGTTTTCTCCGCTGCCGTATTTTGCCTTGGCAAAGTCTCTCAGCCCTTCAGCAAGGCTGCGAAGCTTTTCATCGACAAGGGTATTTATACTTCCTTCAGGATACCGCCCTGCTTCATCGCGCTCTCCGGCAGAGCGGCCAGTGAGGATCTCAATCCCCTCATTGACATGTGCCACGGCCCAGATGCGGAATGTGCCGTTTTTCACGGCTTCAACCACTTCTTCCTTGAGCATCAGATCTTTCACGTTTGCCTTGGGAATCATCACCCCCTGCTCGCCGGTCAACCCGCGATTCTTGCAAACCTTGAAGAAGCCTTCAATCTTCTCGTTCACACCGCCTATAGGCTGCACCTCGCCCTTCTGGTTCACGGAACCGGTCACGGCAATACCCTGATGTATCGGCACTTCCGCAAGGCTTGAAAGCAGGGCGTACAGCTCTGTGGACGAGGCAGAATCACCATCTATGCCTCCATAGGACTGCTCAAAGGCAATGGAAGCGGCAAGGGTAAGCGGTTTGTCCTGCGCAAAATATTTGCGCAGATAGCCGCCGAGAATGAGCATGCCCTTGCTGTGGGTGGAGCCGGAAAGATCCGCCTCTCGTTCGATGTTGATGATTCCTTCCTTGCCGATGGAGGTGGCGCAGGTAATGCGGGCAGGCTTGCCGAAAGCATAGTCACCAAGGGAATATACCGCCAGCCCGTTGATCTGTCCCACGACAGCACCTTCGGTATCTATAAACACGCTGCCGCGGTCTATCATTTCCTGCAGACGGTCTTCCATCTGGTTCGTGCGATAAATGCGTGCGTCATTCGCCTTGCAAATATGCTCGCCGCGGACGATGGATTCTCCTGCCTCTCTGGCAATAAAGTTGGCCTCTTCCATTATGTCACTGAGAATGGGGAATGCCGTGGAAATGCGTTCCTGCCTGCCGGATATACGCACGCCGTGTTCAAGAAGCGAGGCAACGGCATCGGCATGGAACGGCATCAGTTTACCTTCGTTCACAAAGGTCCTGATGAGTCGGCTGATATCGCGGACAGCCTTGTCATCCCGCGGCATGGACGCTTCAAAATCGGCACGGACCTTGAAGATCTTGTCCACGTCTTCATCATAATTCCGCAACAGATGGTACAGGTGCGGGGTGGCTATGACGACAACCTTCACCTCCATCGATATGGACTCAGGCTTAAGTGAAGAGGTGGCCATGAGGTAGTAAGGATCGAAGGTCTGTATCTCAATCTCGGAAGTTTTCAGCGCCCGCTTGAGCGTCTGCCACACACCGGCTTCCTGAATGGCATCCATGAGATTAATCACAAGATACCCGCCATTGGCCCTGATGAACGAACCGCCGTTGATCTTTTTGTAGTCTGTTCGCCACAGCCCGTTTCTATCCATCACCCTTTCGATACTGCCGAAGAGGTTGCGGTAGGTGGGATGCGATTCCACAATGACGGGCGGGCCTTCGCTCTCGCTGTTGTCCACAAGCAGGTTCACACCGTAGGGATGCAGTACCGTTTCTGCCGATGAGCCAGGAAAACTCATACCCATGGGGCCTTGCTGCGGCTGGCCAATGGACTTGATCGCATCCAGATTCTCGGCCATGTCATCGAGCATGGCCTCCACATGTTTTTGCACCTTCTCCGCATCCCGCCATCCATTGAGCAGAGGTTCGGAAAGCTCGCGGGCAATGTTCATGAACATGAGCTTGTCCACTTCCTCGCTGCGGTGCTTCACCTCTTTCTGCAGTGTCCGCACCTCTAGGAAAATGGCGTCTATGTCTTCCTTGAGTTCCTTGTACTTGGCGCGCAACTGTTCAAATTCTTCGCGTGGGAAGCGGCCCTTCTCCATCATCTCTTCAAGCTTGAGCAGGTGAACCGGCTCACCGTCGATGACAGGCACGATATCGGGGCGCTGTATCTGGCCCATCTGCATGTTCACCATGACAAAACCGGCATCCTTAACGCGCTCTTCAAGCCCTTTGAAGAACTCGCGGGTTTTCTTGTCGTGCTCTTCTATGATGGCATTCTTGCTGTTGATGTATTCCTGACTTTCAAACAGCTGAGGCACTTCGCGCTTGATGCCTTCAAGGAACTTGTCCACAGCGGTTTTGAACTTCACGCCGTTTCCGGCCACAAAACGCAGCAGTATCGGCTCTTCCTGGGTTTTGAAATTGTTCACGTAGCAGAGATCGTCAGGAGTCTCCTGCTTACGGGTATAATTTTCCAGCAGGCGCTTCACCACAGCCATTTTGCCAAGGTTAACGGAGCCGGTAACGAATATATTGTACCCTTTGGCATCCATGCCCATACCGAACCGGAATGCCTCTACCCCTCTATCCTGCCCGATAATCTCTTCCTGCGCCTCCAGTTCGTCCGTCGTGGTAAAAGGCAATGCGGCCGGGTCCAGCCTCCATCGCAGATCTTCCAAGGCAACTATCGCTCTATCTCTGATCGCAGTCATTGTAACCTCCTGGCAGGCTTAGGATCGGTGCTTCAGCAGTATCGGTACGCGGCGCGCCTGCGGCTTTCTGCATTTGGGCATTATGATACGCAGCATGGTTCCGGTAAGTTCGGCCACCACATCTTCAGAACGCACTTTGCAGGGCAGTTTAAAACGATGTTCCATGAGGCTGCTTCTGGTTTCTCCGGCTGCCTCTTCCTGCTGGGTGCAACTGATGGAAAGCATGTCGCCGTTAATCTCGATGGCAAGATCTTCCGGTTTCACGCCGGGCAGTTGAGCCTCAACGATCACCTCATCGGGCAGATCCTTGATGGTCAGGTCAACCTCGGCAAGAGGCTGACACAGTGAAGGCAACCCGAAATCCGAACACAATCTGTCGAAAAGCCGCTCACTGTCATTTCTGAGTCGTTGCAATTGCTGGCTTTTCCAAATCTTCAAGTTGGGCATATCCCATCCTCCTGATACAAAAGCCTGAGCTGTCGGCAATGTCCCCCGTCTCCGGCAAAAGGCAGACGACAGCGTTGGAATCTAACATCTAACCATATTTATACATTCTTTCCGAGTAATGTGAATGGCCGGACGATATTTTTCTTCATCCGTTACCGAGTTAAGATACAACTCCTCCTTGACCAACAGGCCACAATGCCTTACCCAGACATTTCGGCCGACGTCGTTCGAAGTCTTCCGATTTCCGGCTCCGCCCCTCTGCTGTCACCGGCACAACCGCCGTTCTGACGACTCCCATAAAACAGACTAGTACGATTTAAGGATACGCAAAGAATGGATACTATCCCGATTTCCGTTGAAGGTTTCAAAAAGCTCGAGCGTGAACTTGATGCACTGAAGAAGGAACGCCCGGCCATCATTCAGGCTATCAAAGAAGCCCGTGAAGAAGGCGATCTTTCGGAAAATGCCGGATACGATGCCGCACGCGAACGCCAGGGTATGCTCGAAGCGCGCATCAACTACATTGAATCGCGTATGCCCAAGTTCAATGTCATCGACATCAACACGCTGAACAGCCCCAAGGCCATTTTCGGCTCTACCGTTACGGTCGAAGACCTCGAAAGCGGTGAAAAGAAGACCTACACTATGCTTGGTCCTGACGAAGCCGACTTCAACAACGGCAGCATTTCCATCCTTTCCCCCGTTGCAAAAGCCCTTCTCGGCAAGCAGGTGGGTGACGAGGTTGTGGTAAATGCTCCCAAGGGCCGCATTGAATACGAGATCATCTCCATCGAATTCAAGGGAACCTCTCCCGCTGCATAAACGGGCCAGCCTGTATGATATTATCCGGCCAGCCCCAAGCTGGCCTTTTTTTATTTTCGCAGGCACAAAAAAAAGGCGGCCCCCATCGGGGCCGCCTTGCACAGGCGCCGCAATTGCGGCACTCTGAACATACGCAA
Organism: Desulfovibrio subterraneus; assembly: GCF_013340285.1. Lineage (NCBI taxonomy): Bacteria > Pseudomonadati > Thermodesulfobacteriota > Desulfovibrionia > Desulfovibrionales > Desulfovibrionaceae > Desulfovibrio > Desulfovibrio subterraneus. Next base: position 1,040,850 of record NZ_BLVO01000013.1, read on the forward strand.
AATTATTCCGAACGCTCGGTTACTTCCACCAGATGATAACCGAACTGGGTACGCACGGGGCCGTGTACCACGCCTACGGCTTCATTAAAGCAGACATGGTCGAACTCGGGGACCATCTGACCGGGGCGGAACTGGCCCAGTTCGCCACCACGACGACCGGAGGGGCACTTGGAATACTGCTTTGCCACTTCTGCGAATTCTTCGCCGCCTTCAATGCGGGTCTTCAGTTCAATGCAGGTAGCTTCGGAATCGACAAGAATGTGACGCGCTTTGGCTGTTGCCATTGAATGCTCCTTATAATTCAGTTTATGTGCAAATCATGCCATGCCTTCGCTCGCGAAGCAACATATGCCCTTTCCCCTTTTTTCGTTCTTGCTTCTGGAGCGGATGAAAGATATAGCCCCCTAAGCAATTTGATGAACTTTTAACCATGATGTTTTCAAGGAGAACTGGATGGCCGGTTCCGACGACAGCCGCCAGAATGGCGCTGAAGAAAGTTTTGAAGCGATGCTGGACGCCTACACAGGCTCCATGGGTGAAAGCCTTAAGGTTGGGGACCGCGTGAAAGGCACGGTCATCAGCATTACCGCTGACAGCGTGTTTGTGGACACCGGCACCAAGGTAGACGGAGTTGCCGAGCGCAGCGAATTCCTTGATGATGCAGGCGAGTTGGCCGTGAAAGACGGCGACGAAGTAGAACTGTACGTCATGGCAGCCAATGCCCAGGAAATCCGCCTTTCCAAGGCTCTTTCCGGCATTGGTGGCGCTGCCATTCTGGAAGACGCCTTCAGGGCAAACCTGCCTGTTGAAGGCCGCGTTGTTGCCACCCGCAAGGGCGGGTACGACGTTGAGGTGCTCAAGCGCCGCGCCTTCTGCCCCGTCAGCCAGATCGACACCCGCTTCGTTGAAGACGCGGAAGCCTATGTAGGTCAGACCTTCCAGTTCCAGATCATCAAGTTCGAACAGAACGGTCGCAACGTTGTTGTGTCCCGCCGTGTACTGCTTGAACAGGAGCTGGAAGCAAAGCGCGCCGAATTCCTTGCCGAAATCAAGGAAGGTTCCGTTGTCGACGCCAAGATCGTACGCCTTGCTCCTTTCGGTGCCTTCGCCGAAATTCAGCCCGGCATCGAAGGTCTGATTCACGTTTCCGAACTCAGCTGGGCCCGTATCGGCTCTGCAGATGAGGTCGTTAGCGAAGGCGACGTAGTGCGTGCCAAGGTCCTTTCCATTGAAACGGATAAAAAGGGCCAGCTGCGCATTTCCATGTCCGCCAAGCAGGTAATGGAAAATCCCTGGGCCCGCGTTGCCGAAGATCTCAAGGAAGGCGAAGTGCGTGAAGGCAAGGTTGTACGCCTCACCAACTTTGGTGCCTTTGTTGAAGTTCTTCCCGGCATTGACGGCCTGGTGCACATTTCCGAAATGTCTTACACCAAGCGCGTGCACAAGCCCGGTGACATGGTTGCCGCAGGCGACAAGGTTATGGTGAAGGTTAAGGGCATAGACCTTAACGCACAGCGCGTTTCCCTCAGCATGAAGGAAGCCGAAGGCGACCCGTGGGCAGGCATTGAAGAACGCTTTGCCGCAGGCGCCACTGTTGAAGGCAAGGTTGAATCCCGCACCGACTTCGGTCTGTTTGTGGCACTTGCTCCCGGTATTACCGGCCTCATGCCCAAGTCCAACATGGCAAAGGCCGACAAGGCTGCCAATCTGGACAACGTGAAGCCCGGCGACACCCTGCAGGTAACCGTTGCGCAGGTTCGCACCGCTGAACGCAAGATCACCCTCGCCCCCGTGGGCGTAGTGACCGAAGAAGACAACTCGTGGAAGGAATACCGCAAACCCAAGGCTGAAAAGACCACGGTTTCCGGCGATACTTCCGCCTTCTCTAACTCTCTTGGGGCAGCTCTCAAGAACGCCCTGAAGAACAAGTAGCGTTCTGCGTTCCTGAACATTTGAAAGGCCGGTCTTTGACCGGCCTTTTCTTGTATGTTTAGCCCGCCTTTTACGGCATTACCGCACTCCCTCATGCATCTTCCTGCATACGGCTCTTCGCAAACCTGCTTCTTCCACTATAATAGAACAGTTACATAGCCCCTGCCCCTGAGGCTCTATCCTTACTCCAGGTGTTCAGACAGGCCCTTGCAGACATTCGCAGGCATTTTTTCATCCCAAGAGTTTACAATAAGAAAAAACGGCCTATTATGTATGAGGTCTGAAATTCTGCCGTTGCTACCCATTTCATGCAGAATTCTCAAGGAGAACCGTAATGAACCGCCTTACTCCAAAAGTCTTTGTGACTTCCCCCCTTCTGGTGCTGATCATGGCAGCAACGGCCCTTGCCGCCAACCTGCCCGACTTCACCGCGCTGGCCAAAAAGGCCGGTCCGGCCGTTGCGAACATCAGTACGGAAAAGACCGTTGAGATTTCCAATAACAAGGGCCTGCAGGACTTTCTGCGAAACCACCCCCGTGGAACCCCCTTTGACGATTTCTTTGATCAGTTCGACCAGTTCTTCGGCAACCGCGGTGAGCAGCAGCCCCGCAAGGAGCGGTCACTTGGTTCCGGCTTCATCATCTCCGCAGACGGATATGTTGTGACCAACAACCACGTCATCGAAAATGCGGACATCATCCGCGTGAACATTGAAACCGGCAAGAACAGCTCCGAATCACTCATTGCCAAGGTCATCGGCACTGATCCGGAAACCGACCTCGCCCTGCTCAAGGTGGACGCCAACCGCACCCTGCCCTTCATAGAGTTCGGCAACTCTGATGATCTGGAAGTGGGCGAATGGGTCATGGCCATCGGCAACCCCTTCGGCCTAGACCACACAGTCACAGCAGGCATTGTCAGCGCTAAGGGCCGCAATATCCGTTCCGGCCCCTTTGACAACTACCTGCAGACCGACGCCTCCATCAATCCCGGCAACTCCGGCGGCCCCCTGATTAACGGAGACGGCGAAGTCATCGGCATCAACACCGCCATCATTGCGCGCGGACAGGGGATCGGCTTTGCCATTCCCAGCAACATGGCCAAGCGCATCATCAACCAGCTGAAGACGGAACAGACGGTCCGTCGCGGCTGGATAGGCGTGAACATCACCAATCTTGATGAAAACACCGCCAAAGCCCTGGGTCTGAAGACCGACAAGGGTGCGTTTGTAGCCGGCGTTATTCCCGGACAGCCTGCCGACAAGGCCGGCCTGAAATCCGGCGATATCATTGTCGGCGTAAACGACAAGACCATCACCTCGTCCAGCGAGCTTATCAATTCCATTGCAAACCTGCCCCCCGGTGACAAGGCCAAGCTGACCATCCTTCGTGAAGGCAAATCCCGCACGCTGATGATCACCCTTGGTGAACGCAACCGCGAAGTTGCCAAGGCGGCACCCAGCCAGCCCGCAACAGAGTCAGCCATTGCCTCTCTCGGCATCAAGCTGCGCGCGGTAACATCTACCGAAGCCAAGGCACTTGGACTTGACTCCGTGGCCGGTATTCTGGTCACCGAAGTGGACCCGACCAAACCTGCTGCCGAAGCAGATATGCGACCCGGCGACGTGATTCTTCAGGCCAACCTCAAACCCGTGAACACGGTTGACGAGTTCCTGAAGGTTCTGAAGGAAGAAGGCGAGCCGCGCGGTGCCATAATGCTGCAGATCAAGCGACGCGGCATAGTGCAGTTCTACTCCATTCCCATTTCCCGGTAAGCGCTGAAATGACAGGCGGGCGTTCCGAACGGGACGCCCGCTTTTTCATTGGCTTTCACCTCCGCCCCTGCTACTATTCCGACCCGCTGCAAGGATAATCAAAGCTTTCAGGAGTTTCCATGAGCTCTCTCACCCCCAGAGAAATAGTGTCCGAACTGGACAAGTATATCATCGGTCAGAAGGATGCCAAACGCATGGTGGCCGTAGCCATGCGCAACCGCTGGAGACGCCAGCAGATCGAACCCGGCCTGCGCGACGAAATAGCCCCCAAGAACATCATCATGATGGGCCCCACCGGAGTGGGAAAGACGGAGATTGCCCGGCGACTCGCCAAGCTTTCCGGATCTCCCTTCGTCAAGGTCGAGGCCACCAAGTTCACTGAAGTGGGCTATGTGGGACGAGATGTCGAATCCATGGTCCGCGATCTCATGGAACTGGGCATTGCCCTCATCCGTGAAGAAGAGACCGAGCGCGTGCGCACCAAGGCCGAGGCCAATGCGGAAGAAAGCTTGCTGGACCTGCTGTTGCCCGGCTCCCGCCTTTCCTCTCCTCCCATGACCTCGTTCGACGCCCCCACACCTTCTCCCGCCCCTGCGGGCGATTCCACGCGCGACAAGATGCGCCAGATGTTCCGTCAGGGCAAACTGGACGACCGCGAAGTGGAAATGGAAGTGGAAATGCAGAGCGGGCCGCATCTCGAAGTCATGACCATACCGGGCATGGAAGAGATAGGCTCCCAGTTCAAGGACGTATTCAGCAAGGCCTTTCCTGCCAAGCGCAAGAAGCGCCGCATGCGCGTGGGCGACGCCTTTGCCCTGCTTATCGAGCAGGAAGCAGCACGGCTCATCGACCCCGACAAGGTGGCGGAACTTGCACGCGAGCGTGTGGAGCAGACGGGTATCATCTTCATTGATGAAATCGACAAGATCGCCAGTTCCGAACACGGGGGCAAAAGCGCCGACATATCCCGCGACGGCGTGCAGCGCGACCTGCTGCCCATAGTCGAAGGCAGCGTCGTGAACACGAAATATGGCATGGTGCGCACCGACCATATTCTCTTCATCGGTGCCGGTGCCTTTCACTATGCCAAGCCTTCTGACCTCATCCCCGAACTGCAGGGCCGCTTCCCGCTGCGTACCGAGCTTTCCGCTCTGGGCAAGGAAGAGTTTTTGCGCATTCTCAAGGAACCGCGCAACGCCCTCACCATCCAGTACAAGGCGCTTCTTGCCACGGAAGGTGTCAGCATTGACTTTACCGAAGACGGCCTTGAAGAAATTGCCGCCTTTGCCGAAATGACGAACCAGGAAACCGAGAACATCGGTGCCCGGCGTCTGTATACGATCATGGAACGTATTCTTGCGGAAATATCCTTTGAAGCGCCCGACCGTTCCGGCGATTCGCTTGTGATAGACCGTGACTTTGTGCAGCAGCAACTGGCCGATGTCCGCGAAGACCGCGACCTCAGCCGGTATATTCTGTAACCCCAGCCAGAACAATCCGATCCGTACGGGAGCATAGTGCATGGACCAGCATGAAAAAGACAAAATGAAGTCGCGGGTTCTTATCGAATCCCTGCCCTATATGCGTCAGTTCCACGGCGAGACCGTCGTCATCAAGTACGGTGGCCATGCAATGAAGGACGCTGAACTCGGCCGTGCCTTTGCTCTTAACATCGTACTGCTCAAGTATGTGGGCATCAATCCCGTGATCGTTCACGGCGGCGGCCCCCAGATTGGCAGAATGCTGGAAGCGCTGAACATTCAGAGCCACTTCCGCGAAGGACTGCGCGTTACCGACGACGCCACCATGGACGTGGTGGAAATGGTGCTCGTGGGCAAGGTGAACAAGGAAATCGTGAACATGCTCAACCTTGCGGGCTGCAAGGCAGTGGGGCTTTCCGGCAAGGACGGCAGGCTCATCCGCGCCCGCAAGATGGAGATGGTAATAGAGAACTTCAAGCGCACGCCGGAAATTATCGACCTTGGCAAGGTGGGCGAAGTGGTCGGGGTGGAAACCTCTCTGCTCCGCTCGCTTGAGCGCGACGGCTATGTGCCCGTCATCGCCCCCGTTGGCGTGGATGATGAAGGCGTCACCTACAACATAAACGCAGACGCCGTGGCCGGTGCCGTGGCCGGTGCGCTCAAGGCAAAGCGCCTGCTGCTGCTCACCGATGTTGCCGGCATACTGGACAAGAACAAGGAACTGCTCTCCTCGCTCACAGTGCGCCAGGTTCACGGACTCTTCGAACAGGGAGTGTTGCAGGGCGGCATGATCCCCAAGGTCAAATGCTGCCTTGAAGCCCTTGAAGAAGGTGTGGAAAAGGCCATGATCATCGATGGCCGGCTTGAAAACTCCGTGCTCCTTGAACTCTTCACCGACAAGGGTATCGGCACGCAGATCACGCATGACGCGTAAGCCCCGCCCTTTTCCCGCATCACAACAGACAGGCCCCTGCCGCTTCATGCAGCAGGGGCTTTTCCATTTCTTCATACAGCAAATATCATACTCAGTATTGGTACTTCGATTATACTGGTTAGTAATCAAAACTACCAGATCAGGTCATGGAGGCTTCCGTGAGCATTCGATTTCGACTGATACTTCCTGTATGTGCGCTGTTCCTCATCATCGTCGTCATGTTCGGCGGTACGGTATACGTTACACAGGATCAGGCAAAAGACGGGCTTGCCATCAACCTTGGTGGCAGACAGCGCATGCTGACCCAGAAGATTGCGAAGGAAACGTTGAGCTTCATAAGTGCGGACGACAAAGCCGCCGCAGAGAAACAGGTCCGCTCTTCCATGCAGATATTTGAAGTATCACTTGAAGCACTTGCAAATGGTGGCAGCGCCCCCCTCACTCTGGACATGGCCGGTCCCAAAGGCCTACTCCCTGCCCCCCCACCTGATGTGCACCTGCAGCTTGTTACCGGCAAGGAACTCTGGACCGAATACAAGGGCATGATTGAAGCAGCGTTGAAGAACGACACCAAGGTCGCCCGCAAGATCCCGGCCTTCAGCGTGCAGGTTCTGGCCGCCATGAACAAGGCCGTGGTCATGCTGCAGGCAAAGGCGGAAGCAAACATACGCACCCTGCTCATCATTCAGGCAAGCTGCCTCAGCTTTGCCATACTTGCGGCCACCGCTATCCTGATCACCCTCAAAAAGCGCATTCTCGCTCCACTGGCCCAGTGCCTGGGAGCCGCCAAGAATGTTGCGGGAGGTAATCTGGACACCCACATCCACGTGCCGGGCAACGACGAACTCGGTACTCTGGGCCATGCTCTGCAGACCATGATTGATCAGACCAGCCGGGTCGTCGCCAGTGTGCAGTCCAGCTCCCTGAGCCTGAACACGAGCATGAGAGAGCTTTCCAGATCAAGTCAGACCCTCTCGGAAGGTGCAACAGAACAAGCGGCAGCGGTTGAAGAAATCTCGGCCTCTGTTGAAGAGATGACCGCAAATATCAAACAGAATGCAGAAAACACGCGCAAGACAGAGCAAATGGCATTGCAGGCTGCCAAGGATGCCGAAGAAGGGGGAGAAGCGGTCAACAAGACCGAAGCGGCCATGAAGACCATTTCTGAAAAGATTGTCATTGTTGAAGAAATCGCACGGCAAACCAACCTTCTGGCACTGAATGCCGCCATAGAAGCCGCACGGGCAGGCGAACACGGCAAGGGCTTTGCCGTTGTGGCATCGGAAGTACGCAAACTGGCCGAACGCTCCGGAGCGGCTGCCTCGGAAATTAGTTCTCTCTCCATTGGCAGTGTAAAAATCGCACAGGAAGCTGGTGCAAAACTGCGCTCGGTCGTCCCCAACATACGGGAAACCGCAGGGCTGGTTCAAGAGATCACCGCTGCCAATAACGAACAGTATGCCGGTGCGGAACAGGTGAACAAGGCCATCCAGCAGCTGGATTCCGTCGTGCAAAGCAACGCGTCCGCCTCGGAAGAACTGGCAGCTTCATCCGTGCAACTCTCCGATCAGGCGCAAAATCTCAACGATGCCATCAGCTTCTTCTCACTTGGAGGGATAGCCCACACCCCCAATACCGCAATGGCCGCTTTGCCTCCAAGTGAAACCAGCTATGAACACGATGATGATTTCGATTAGCAACTCATTGAAATAGTGATAGTTACACTGCGAAAACTTGACAAAACCTATTTCCGACCTATTCTATAAGGTATAACCGGAACTGTTACCGGAGATAAGGAGGTTAACGCCATGACAGCTACCCCCTATACTACCTTGAAAAACAACTTTGAAAAAGCAATGCTCTGCACCGCCTTTGCAGAGGCTAATACGGATTGCCCGTGTCCCGAACAGAAAGAACATGAAGATACGAGCAGGAAGAACGAGAATACCGAAACCTTCAAGGACACATTAACCTGCATAGCCTACGCTGAGGCAGATACAGACTGCCCCATCGACACAAAGAAAAACTCCGTACAATAGCAGATAAACAACCGGACTAGAGAATACAAGCGGGAGCATACCATGTATGCTCCCGCTTTCATTTGAAAAAGTCTTCAACCACAGATTTTAAAGGCTGAAACTTACACCTATTGCTGGTACTGCTTCTTCCACTCGTCCAGAAACAACACAGCTGTTTCTACAGAGGAAAGCTGCCCGTTCTGCTGGCGGATGGCCCAGACAATATCCTGAAATGCCGCATCGGCAGGAATGCCCAACCGCTGCATGAGGGCAGCAAGCTCTTCGCGCAGTTCCGCGGGGATATCCGCCGGAAGGGCGGCAGATTCCTTGCGCGGAGCAGGCCAGCCCTCGCGGCGCGAGGCAATGAACTCCGTCAGGGTTCGCATACGCGCGGCATAGGTGTGATCGCGCAGCACGCGGGCCTTCGCTTTTTCCGCCACGGCAACCCGTGCGGATTCATCGCCAAGATAGGTCTGGATCTTGTCGAGCAGTTCCTCCATGGAACCAAAGGTGACAAGCTCGTCACTATCAAACAGGTCGCGCATGAGCGTGCGCCTGTCCACAAGCTGGAAGGCACCACAGGCGGCAAGCTCAAAGGTGCGCGGGTTGACGAAGTCTCCGCCGCTTACCAGTTCTCTGGCGTCCACGCTGGAATGCAGGTTCAGGTTGATCTTGGTGGCGTTGTAAATCTTCACACAATCTTCAGAAGAAATGCGTGCGCCCTTCATCTGCACATGGCGCTCAAGCAGAGGTTCACCATCCCATTCCGTTCCCCATATCTTGAAATCAAGATGTGTCAGCTGCCTGAAGGCAATGCGGCGGTTCGGATAGCCCGCCCCGAGAAAGGAGACATCCGAACCGTACTTGCGCTGCTCCGCCGAGCTCAGTTCCAGCTTCCTGTGCATGGAAGGCAGCGCCGCCATGGGCAGATACAGCGCATTCTCGACACCTATGTCGCGCAACTCGCTGAGGAACGGCTCATGCTGAATAACCGCAAAAAAGTCATAGAATGGTGCAAACCCGCGCCAGTAGGTAAAAAGCCGGTAGTCTTCCACAAACCACATGGCCGTGGCCACCCCGTCTTTACGCAGGCGCTTCAATGCCTGACGGTTCAGCGGAGCCTGCGCAAGACAGAGCACCAGATCGGGTTCAAAGGTCTCCACCTTGGCGAGCACGGCCTGTGAGACAACCTGCAGAAAGCTGTTTTCCAGATATTCGAGCCTGTCCGTGGTAACACGCAGGTCCTTCAATGCCGAAAAGGCGGAATGGAACGAGGGGGCTTCAAAAACCTCCACCGTGTGCCCCTGTTCTTTCAGCCCCTCAACGCAAAAACGTCCCACGGGCAGAGAACCACCATACAAGGGAAGCACAACCAGAACTCGCAGAGAATGTGCCAAGGCTGTCATTACGCTATCCTTTTTCTATAAATCACCGGCAAGCCCGGCGTTATCTTGCGGGAGCATCCAGTCGGATTCCTGAAACAGCAAAGCCGCCTGCGCGTTATCACCTATGGAAGCCAGCTCCATAAGCCCGAAGCGTTCGGCCACAAGGCCGCGCTGGTCCTTGCGCTGCGGCGAGGCATCGTCCTGTCCGAACACGGGCATATATGTCACGCCCACAGCGTCGAGCATACTCACCTGCCCTATCACATTGGCGGGATAATCGTCATCGAACTTGCCCGCCAGAATCTTCAGGAACTTCGGATCGGCAAACACATTCAGACACTGCGTGTTTATGGGACAGGGGCGTGATTCAAGACAGGGAGAACACGGCAGCACGGCCTGCCAGATGCGGTGACCGAGGCCATAGGGGCCGGTTTCATGCGACCATGCCGAAGAAAGAAAGAATGCCTGCACGGGGGTGCCCAAGTGCGCCGCAAGGTGCATGGTGCCGGTATCGGGCGTGAGCACCACATCCAGTGCGCCCACGCAGTCCAGCAGCCCGGCAAAGTCCGTGCGCCCCACAAGGTTTTCCGTACGCTGCAGCAAGGGACCGTCAAATTTACGCATGAGCTGGCTGCCCAGTTGAGCCTCGGCCTTTGTTCCCAGCAGGGTCACCTTGGGGCCGCCGTGCGCCTCGAAAACGGCCTGCACGCAATCCGCAAGCATGTTCACGGGCAGGGAACGACGCGAATTGCGTCCGGCAAGCACCACACCGATGCCGCCCCCCTTACGCATGGCAATGGGGTTCACCGCCTCAGGCACAATGGGGTCCGGAGCCAGCAGACCCCAGAAATCCATAAGGTTCAGCGGGCTGGTACGCCGGTTGCGTGTCCAGCGGAAAGCAAGACGCATCCAATGGTCTTTCAGAGGCTGGCCGCCTTCTGTGCGATACCCGTGCACAACGGCCGGATCAAAAAGTGTGGCCATGGCAAAGTTAAGGCCTGAAAAATTGAGGTTGAACACACCGTCAAACTTCTCGGCCTGCATTGCCGCAAACAACGGCAGGTTTGCAGCAAGCACCTCTTCCGCCGTTGTTGTCCCGTGTGCCTGAATGCCATGCACCCGCACATCGGGATAGATGAGAGAAGCAAGGGAAACGAGCGAGCGGTCTATACACAGGTGAACTTCGTTGCCCCCCTGCTGCAAGGACAGGATAAGCCGCTTCGTCTGCAGCAGGTCGCCGAACCGGGCCAGCTGAATAACCAGATATTTCGACATGTTTATTCCATATCATCCTTCCGGCCATACCGCCGGAGTCCGCAACCTTCATCCATGCACCGCAAAGCAGTGCCATTTCCCTTGCCGCCCGAAGGCCGCCTACGCAAAGGAAAAGAACAAAAAACTGCCCTATTTCCCCGACATCATTACCGGATCAGGCCGCATACGGCAAGGGTGGCCCGCAGAGGGAGCGTCACTTCCTCCCGCGTAAGTCTGAAACATCTTCAAATTCATGTTTTACTTTACGGTTACGGCTCTGTATAAAGCCCCATGCGGTATTATCCAACCTTTCTAGACATGCGTGGCAAACGGTGCCTCATAGTGGGTATCGGCGACGTGGGACGCCGCAAACTCGCGTCGTTGCTTGCTGCAGAGCCTGTAGAGATTCTGGTGCTGGACACCTTCCGTCTTGACGGTATTACCGATCAGGAGCTGAAAGACCTGCTTTCGCACCCTGCTGTCACCTATCAGGACCGGCCCTTTACCGCCTCCGATGTTCTGGGGCGGGCTCTGGTCTTTGCCTGCACGGGCAGCCGTACTGTCAATGAATCCGTTGCCCTTGCCTGCCGGAACCACTCCGTGCTGTGCAATGTCATAGATGCCCCTGAAGAAGGGGACTTCATCGTGCCTGCCCATTTCGAAGCGGGCGAGCTTATTGTGGCACTGAGCACGGGCGGCAACAGCCCTGCGCTTGCACGCCGCATCCGCATGGAACTGCAGGAATTCGTGGGCAACCGCTTTTCCGGCATGGTTGTGCTCATGGGTCGTCTTCGTCCGCTTGTCCTTGCGCGCGGCGAAGAGACAGGGCAGAATACCAAGCTGTTTCGAACCATCGCAGGTTCCGGCCTTATGGACGCTTTGCAGAGCAAAGACAGGACCGGTGCCGAAACAATACTGACAGAACTGTTACCGCAAGAACTGCACCCCCACATAGGAGAGTTGCTGCATGAACTTGTCTGAGCTGTTCTCCCTGCTCATCATCGTCCTGTATGCCCTTGGCACCCTGCTGATCATAGCCGGAACGGTGCTGAGGAAGGATCAACTCAAAAAGCTGTCCAACTGGTCAGCCGTTGCGGGCTTTGCGCTGCACAGCGGCATGTTGCTTTTTGCCATGATGGGCAGCGATTTCGACCTGTCGAAGGGATACTACATTCAGTTCCTTTCATGGAGCCTGCTGTTCATCTACTTCTTCCTGTGGTGGCGCATGCGCCTTTCGTTCCTCGGCCTCACGGCATCGCCACTGGCCATGCTTCTGTTCATAGGCTCCTTTACCCTCACCACCGTGCAGGGCAAACTGCCTGAAGAATGGACCGGCATGTTCTTCGGCCTGCATATAGGCACCCTGTTCCTCAGCTTCGGCCTGCTGGCCATGGCCTTTGGCGCGGGGCTCATCTTCATCCGCCTGGAACGCAAGATTAAAACCAAGGAACAGCTCACCGATTTTGACAAGGATATGCCCGCGCTGGCCACCTTTGACCGCGTGAACCACGTTGCCGTCATGGCCGGCTTCCCCTTATATACCATCGGCATGGCCTCCGGCTTCATATGGGCCCGCCTTGCATGGGGACGCCTGCTTTCGGCCGACCCCAAGGAAATAGTTTCCATTTTCGTCTGGTTTGTCTTTGCATGGCTGTTCCATCAGCGTCTTGCCGCCGGATGGCGAGGACGCAAGGCAGCCAAGGCCGTTATCTGGCTGTTTGCCATCAGCGTTTTTTCTCTCATCGGGATCAACGTCTTCATGCCTACCCACCACAGCTTCATTCAGTAGTAATTCATCATGGATCGCGACATCTATCTTATCGGCCTCAATCACAAGACTGCCACGGTTGAAGTGCGTGAAAAATTCGCACTAACCGACTGTAAGCATCTGGAACCGGGCGTTGTTCCCGTTGAAGGGTGCATCAAGGAAGCCATGGTCCTTTCCACCTGCAACCGCGTGGAAATCATCGTGGTGGGAGAAGGCGACGGCGTCATCAACCACGTCATAAAGTGCTGGGCTGACGCCCGCGGACAACGCGTGGACGACCTTGAACCATACGTCTACAAGCACAAGGGGCTGGATGCGGTGCAACACCTGTTCACCGTTGCTTCCAGCCTTGACTCCCTCGTTGTGGGCGAACCCCAGATTCTGGGCCAGCTCAAGACCGCATACCACGAGGCTGTGGACCGCAACGCCACCCGTGTCATCCTGAACAGGCTGCTGCACAAGGCATTCTCCGTTGCCAAACGGGTACGCACCGAAACAGGTGTGGCCTCAAGCGCTGTTTCCATTTCCTATGCCGCCGTTGAACTGGCAAAGCGCATTTTCGGCGACATGAGCGAATATTCCGCCATGCTCATCGGCGCCGGTGAAATGGCAGAACTTGCTGCCACGCACCTGCTGAACAACGGCATCAAGAAAATCTACGTTGCGAACCGCACCTTCGAGCGCGGGCAGTTGCTCGCCGAGCAGTTCAACGGCGAGGCCATAGCCTTTTCCGACCTGTTCACCCAGCTGGAGAAGGTGGATATCATTATCTCGTCCACGGGTGCCCACGAGGCCATCATCCGGGCCAAGGACATTCGCAACGTCCTGAAGAAACGCAAGAACCGCCCCATGTTCTTCATCGACATCGCCGTGCCGCGGGACATAGACCCGGACGTGAACGGGCTGGACAACGTCTATCTCTACGACATTGACGACCTGAAGGAAGTGGTCGAGGAAAACCTCGCCCAGCGGCAGGAAGAGGCCCAGAAGGCCCGTGCCATTGTGGAAAGCGAAACCCAGACTTTCAGCAAGTGGCTGCGCTCGCTGGAGCTGCAGCCCACCATCGTGGACCTTGTGAACCGTTCCGAGGCCATTGTCGAAGAAGAGCTGATAAAGTGTATGAAGCGCCTTGATGGCGCCAACGGTGATACCGAAAAGGTCCTGCGCTGCGCCATGATAGCCGTGGCCAAGAAAATGAACCATGAGCCCATATCCTTCCTCAAGCGCAGACATGAGGAAGAAGAGGCCGGGGACCGCTATATCGACATTACGCGGCGCATGTTCAATCTGGATAACGATTCCGTACACGACCTTGCCCACGGGCACCGCCGCAGGAAGAACTGAGTATCCTCCTGTCCGGTACCATCCAGCATCATTACGCGCACTGAAATTCGGAGTTTACGCATGCGACTGTACGTTTTTGAAGACCTGACCGCGGAAGACCTCAAGAAGGTAAAAGACCATCTGGACGCCATGGAACTTTCCGGCAGTATGCCCGGCATATACTGGCTCCCCCTGCCCAAGGCCATGCTCAGCGATGTGCAGCTTGAACACACGGACTGCGCTCCGCACTGCATGGCACTGGAAATAGTGGGCGATTCCCTGCGCCTTGAACTACTGGTGCGGGCCCGCAACAAACTGCGCTGCGAGTGTGTTGCCTATCCTTCGCCCGAACTGCGCACGCATATGCTCCAGTACATGGACGACATGCTCATGGACCTTGGCATTTACGTGTAACACGCGCCCTCTTCCGGAAAAACCTGCCAGCAGCACGCGTCCGGAACAAGGCGTCTCTGACAATGATGTTTTCGCAGCCCCTTCCGTGTGTACACACCAGAAGGGGCTTGCTTTCTCAAGGCCCAATTCGTCCGTACCATTCGTCCGGTACTGCTCACAGGGTACAGCTCACACGGACACAACGTGAGGGTAAACAACATGCGCACACAACCACCCGCCCATCTCCCCGCCGCATTGCGCGAGCTGACACCAGCTCAGGCGCGTCTTTGTCTGCATGTCGAGCAATTCATCCGCCAAGGCATGGGCCTTACCGGAGAAGCGCTCTCGGGCAAGGGGCTTCTTGTCGCCTGCTCGGGCGGATGTGATTCCACCGCCCTGCTCATCATTCTTCGCTGCCTGCAGGAGCGCCTTGGCTGCCGCCTTGCCGTGGCACACCTTGATCATCGTCTGCGGCCGGAATCGTCCGCTGAGGGCGTCATCGTACAGCAGCGCTGCGCAGCCATGGGCATTCCCTGCACGCTCGGCTCAGAAGATGTTGCAGCACGCGCGCTGGAGGCCGGAACCGGCATTGAGGAAGCTGCCCGCAACGCCCGATACGCCTTTCTGGAAAAAGCCCGCGTGGAATCAGACTGCGACTACATAGTCACAGCTCACCATCTCAACGATCTTGCGGAAGACATGCTCATGCGGCTCATGCGCGGAACCGGCTGGCCCGCATTGGGGGGTATGGAAGCTACCTGCATGGATCGCCGCCTCATCCGCCCTCTGCTTGTGACAGAAAGGAACAAGCTTGAAGCCTTTCTAGAAGAGTCCGGCATACCGTGGTGCGAAGATAGTTCCAACAGCGACCCGACCTATCTGCGCAACAGGGTCAGGGCCGAATTTCTGCCTCTTTTCATGCGGGAAAACCCCGCGTTTCTCTCTTCAGTTGCCGGTCTATGGCGGCTGGCACGGACAGACGCTGACTACTGGCAGCATGCGGAAGACAACATTCTTGCATCGTTGGATAAAAGTACTTCTTCCAGAGATTCTCTGGAAGACCGTTCGGAATATACCTCCGCTCCCCGCGCGGCATGTCCCGCCGGCAGCACGGCAGAGGCTGCAGCCCCCGCCCCCATAGTACTCCCCCGCACGGTACTATCCTCTGCGGACAAAGCGCTGCGATTGCGGGTGTATAAACGATGTCTAGACAAACTCGGCACCGGTCAGGCACTTCTGGAAGGGCTGGAACGGCTGGATGCCGTATGGTTGCGCAACGAAGGGGGCAAAACCATCCAGTTTCCCGGTAGTAAAACAGCGACGATCACGGGCGGAAATATTCTGTTTTCACGCGGATAATCAGGATTTTCCCTGCCCCGCCGTTGACAGTAAGTCTTGCTTCACGCTAAGAGCATGTGAAATATATGACAAGGAGGAATGAGGTGAATATTCTCACTTTCGGACCTAACGGCAGCGGCAAGGGCACCCAGGGTGCTCTGGTGAAGAAGAAATACAACCTTGACCACATCGAATCCGGTGCAATCTTCCGTCAGCACATCGGCGGCGGCACCGAACTCGGCAAAAAGGCCAAGGAATACATCGACCGCGGCGACCTCGTACCGGACGACATCACCATTCCCATGGTTCTGGAAACCCTGAAGGGTGCCGGTCCCAACGGCTGGCTGCTCGACGGTTTCCCCCGCAACATGGTTCAGGCCGAGAAGCTGTACGACGCTCTTCGCGCTGAAGGTATCAAGCTGGATTACGTCATCGAAATCCTCCTGCCCCGCGAAGTTGCCAAGAACCGCATCATGGGCCGTCGTCTCTGCAAGAACGACAACAACCATCCCAACAACATCTTCATCGACGCCATCAAGCCCAACGGCGATGTATGCCGCGTCTGTGGCGGTGCTCTGTCCTCCCGCGCTGATGACCAGGACGAAACTGCCATCAACAAGCGTCACGACATTTACTACAACACCGTGGACGGCACCCTCGCTGCTGCCTACTTCTACAAGGACCTCGCTGCCAAGGGCGAGACCAAGTACATTGAACTGAACGGCGAAGGCTCCATCGACTCCATCAAGGACACCCTTCTCGCTCAGCTCGCTTAATTCCCTCGTTCGTTACATACCCATGGGTACAATAAAGGCCCCCTGCTCTTGCAGGGGGCTTTTTTATTCCGGACAATCATCCCTCTCACAGACAACACCAGCTTTATGCAGACCTCTCCAATCGTGACCGGAGGGAGAGAACAGACATTCCTCTCCCTTTCATTATAGCGCACTAACGATTCATGACAGTGCCAAGCTGACTGAACACCCCGATATGCTCGCTGCTCACGCGCACGTCGTGCACGTCCTGCAGTTTGCGCATCTGCCGTATCATCTGCTCCAGCCGGTCATCCTCGTTCACCAGCAGCCATATGCGGCTCACTTCGCCACCGTTCAGGGGCAGACAGAGAATAGCTTCCACGTTGAAGGCCCGCCGGGAAAACAGGCCGCACACATGCGACATGACACCGGCGTGGTTGCTTACCGTTACATCAAGAACCGTGCGGGTAATCTGGCTAGACATTGATTTCTCCTTCAATCATCGTGCGGTTGGCTGCGCCTGGGGGTACCATGGGCAACACCCTTTCTTCCCTGCTCACGGGAACATGCACGAGACAGGGTCCACGCTGAGCAAAGGCCTCTCTGAGGACGGCATCGGGATCGCTGCAACCGGCCAGATTTACCGTGCGCCAGCCGAAACCTTCCGCAATCTTCATGAAATCCACTGCTATCTGATATTCAGATGAGAAGCAGTTGGCGTTGAAGAACAGCTCCTGCTGCTGGTGCACCAGCCCGAGGCAGTTGTTGTTCAGCAGCACCACGGTCACGTTCACCCGCTGTTCGGCAGCGGTGGCAAATTCCTGAATGTTCATGAGCAGGCTGCCGTCTCCGCTGAAGCAGATGACCTTGCGGTCCGGTGCGGCGAGCGAAGCGCCAATAGCCGCAGGCAGACCGAAGCCCATGGTGCCGAGCCCGCCCGAGGTAAGCCATTGCCGTTCCTGCTTGAAGGGGTAGCTCTGGGCAGTCCACATCTGATGCTTGCCCACGTCGGTACAGACGATGGTGTCGTCTTCAACCAGTTCACCGATTCTGCGGATGAGCTTCTGGGGACTCTCATACCCACCTTCGAGCGGTGCCATCTGGGGAAAGGCGTTTCTGAGCGCGGTAATGAAGTCCATCCACTCGGTTCTCGGATTGGGCTGCACATTGGGCAACAGGGCATCCATCACTTCGCAGATATCGCCGAGAATGCCCACGGAGGCCGTGCGGATCTTGTCAATTTCGCTGTGGTCGATATCAATGTGAATAACCCTGGCCGACGGGCAGAATTCCTGCACCTTGCCGGTGGCACGGTCATCAAAACGGACACCGGCCGCGATGATGAGATCGCAGGCCTCCAGCGCCATATTGGTATAACGCTCCGCATGCATGCCCAGCATGCCGATGGACAGAGGGTGATCCTTGGGAATGGCACCAAGGCCCATGAGGGTCATGGTCACCGGCATGGCCGACCGTGTGGCCAGTTCCAGAATCCTGTCGCTGGCACCTCCGGCAACCACACCACCGCCGACCCACAGCACGGGGCGCTTGGCCGAATTGATCATCTCGACCGCAGATTCAAGGTCCGCATCATAGGCTCTTGGGGCGGGGTCCGGCTCACCGATCTCAGGCCACTCGGCAAAGCTCACTTCACCAACCTGAATGTCGCGGGGAATGTCTATCAGAATGGGGCCGGGGCGACCTGAGGAGGCAAGGCGGAAGGCCTCCGGAATCACGGCGAGCAGTTCCGCGCCGGACCGCACAAGAAAGTTGTGCTTGGTAATGGGAATGCTCATGCCGTAGGTATCCACTTCCTGAAACGCATCCGTTCCCATCAGCATACTCGGCACTTGCCCGGTAATGCAGATAACGGGCACCGAATCCAGCTTGGCGTCGGCGATAGCCGTGAGAATATTGGTGGCTCCGGGGCCGGAAGTGGCAAAACAGACTGCGGGCTTGCCCGTGGTCCGTGCCATGCCCTGCGCGATGAATCCTGCCCCCTGCTCGTGACGGGCCAGAACGTGATGGATAAGTGAACTGCGTGAAAGCGCATCGTACAAGGGCAGATTCGCCCCGCCGGGTATGCCGGAAATGATCCGCACTCCCTGCCGTTCAAGCAAATGTATGGTAAGCTCTGCGCCGGTCATCCTGAACATTGTGCACTCCTCTTCTGACCCATTTTCTCAACCGGCGGGGGGGGTGGGTCAAAACAAGAACCCCCGCCGGTGCCTGAGCGCTGGCGGGGGTTTATTCCAGTGTTGTACTGAACGAGCCCGTTACATCGCTGAGGCACCGACGCCATGCAAGACGACGACGTTGACGACGACATTGACGACGACCACTAGAACAACCACAGCCTGCATCAGGCTGTCAGCGATAGCTGCAAAGGTGTTTCCGGTGGTATGTCGCATTGGGTTCTCGTTCCTATTCAGGAAATAAGTTTGTTCATGAAAAGTAGTGCCGGAAGAGCAAAAATGTCAAGGCATAGAGCACAATTGCTGGGGAGTGCCGTGATTACTCCGGTGAACGGTCAAAAACAGCCGGTGAACGGCAACCACGGTTCCAGCCCCAAGCACTGTTCTGCCAGCCGAAAACTAATTCTGCTGCGCCATAATCCCGTCAATTGTCTTGAGAAGTACCTGACAATCCACAGGTTTGGGCAGATAGGCGTCCATTCCCGAAGCAATGAACCGGTCCCTGTCTCCTGCCATGGCATAGGCTGTGAGCGCGATAACCGGTATGAGCCGCCTGCGTTCGCCCACTTCCCCTTCGCGAATGGCTTTTACAGCTTGCAGGCCGTCCATTACGGGCATCTGTATGTCCATGAGAACAAGGTCAAAGTCCTTTTCACGCAGCGCCTCAAGCGCCTGCTTGCCATCACCGGCAATATAGGCGGTTGCTCCGGCGTTCTCCAGCTGCCGTGCCACAAAACGGGCACTCAGGGTATCGTCTTCCACAACCAGCACGTGATAAGGCAGCCGTCTTATCCCCTGCGCGGAAAGCACATCTCCCACCTGTTCCGCCAAGGCTTCCACCCGCTGGAAGGGAAGCGAAATGTAGAAGGTGGAGCCAACGTATTCTTCTGTCTCAACACACAACTCCCCGCCCATAAGGGCCACAAGGCGTTTCACAATGGACAACCCAAGCCCCGCTCCCTGAAAATGTCTGGTACAGCTTCCTTCAGCCTGACTGAACGGTTCGAACATCCTGACCAGATTATCATCACTGATACCTATTCCCGTATCGCTTATCGAAAACAGAATGCGCAGGTCTCGATTATCGCATGTTGGCAACGCTCCTACATAGATATCCACAGAGCCCGTTTTGGTGAACTTCAGTGCATTCCCCACAAGGTTGTTAAGCACCTGATGCACTTTGGTAGCATCCCCCCAAAGCATGGGCGGCACCGCAGATGCTATCTCAAGATTCAGTATGACGTTGGTCTGTCTTGCAGCCGGAAAGAACAACTGCCACACGGCCCGCACCGTATCCGGAAGCGAGAACGATTCCACCTTGAGTTCTTCCTTGCCCGCCTCGATACGGGAAAGGTCCAGAATGTCGCCTAAAAGCCGGGTGAGCCGCCTGCACGACTGCGTGGCAAGCACAACAAAATCTTCCTGTTCAGCATTCAGGGGGGTATCCGTCAGAATCTGCAGGGTACCCATGACGCCGTTCAGCGGAGTACGCAATTCATGGCTCATATTGGCAAGAAACTCGGACTTGGCCCTGTTTGCTGCATCGGCCTCTTCCTTGCTCTGCTTGAGTTCCACATTTCTTTCAGTCAATTTGCGTATCAGAGCCAACTTCTCCATGGTGACCGATGTCAGGTCAGCGAGAGACTGCAAGGCCTGCACGACAGAGTCATCCGGCACGTTACGCTTCGCCCAGTATATGCCTATGCATCCCAGAGGTGCCGCGGACCGGATGGGAACCATGGCCATACTTTTTACAAAGGTCTTACGGTACACGTCTGCCGGAATGCGGGGATCATCAAAGACATCCGGAATGATTACTGCCTTCCGGTTCTGCATAACCCAGCCGCTTATGCAAAGCTTTTGCGGAAACCGTTTTCCCTTCCATAACGGCGCTATGGCTTCTTCATCTGCATAGAAACAGTTATCGTCTTCATTATGCACAAAGGTGGCCCCGTCAGCTCCGGCTATCTGCCTAGCGGCACGGCTTACGATTCCACGCACCTCCTCAATGCTGGCGGCAAGAGAAAGTTTGTTTGCCGCATCTGCCAGCAACCCCTGCTCCCGGGCCTTACGTTCATTCTCCTGCTCCGCGATTCTCCGCCTTGTAATATCCAAGGATATGCTGACAAGACCATCCACCACTCCGTCCTGATCCCGATGAGGATGCTTGACTGACAGGAAGTGCCGCTGGCCGTTCAAGGTCTCCGCCACTTCCTCAAACACACCTGTTTCTCCGCACTCAAGAACGGCTCTGTCATTGTCCACCTGCCCGCCGTCGACGGGAGAAGTAAACGTCAGAAAGGACATGCCGCCGAGCAGATTATCCTTCCGTATTCCCGTCATGGAATATACGGCCGGATTAACGCCGAGCAGACGCCCCCGCCTGTCCCGCGTATATACGAGAATATCCCGCGCAGCGAAGGGACCACCAAAAATCTCTTCAGGAAACTGAATCCAGTGCTTATCACCCAGATTCTCAGTGCATGCCGCCGCACCCATGACAGGCGCACCGGCAGAATCGGCTTGGCTAAACGAACCGCTTTCGGATGAACTTTGCTGCACTTCTTCAGCTACATTCTTACCGGGACGCTGCTCTGCCTTTTTCAGCCGTTCAAGGGCCTCACTGATGAGCAACCCCATCAGAATGAACATAATGGTGGAATACAGATCAGCAGTATTCTCAAAACCGAACGAACGCTGAGGCGTGATAAAGAAATACCACCCCAGCAGAGCCGAAAGGATTGTGGAAACCGCACCGCCGTGCAAGCCGGTAAGTCTGGCGCTGAAGAACACCGCCGGAAAGAACAACAGCCAGGTGAAGGGAGAAATACTGGCCCAGAGCACCCATTGCAGCCCGAGTGCCAACAAGGGGAAGAGAAGGACAAGGCTGACATTGTAAACACTGTTCGAAGCACGCATGGCTATCCTGCCTCTTTTTGCTACACAAAATCAGCGAGATGACTTCTGTCCTAACCCTGCGATCACGCGGAGAGCATGACAAAAGCCGGTCCGCCACGAGTAATGGCGCAACTCGCCGCCACAAAAATAGATTTATTTCTATTTATGGTTGTACGTAGCGAGGGGTATATCGTCAATGCCAATAAAAGACTTTCGCAGGTTGCGGAGGGACTAGGAATCAGTCCAAGCCGTCACAGCGGATAACGGCGGGATAGTGAGCAGGATACCAGGATGGGATACTAGCCTGTGCAGGGCGGGATAAACGGAAAAGGGTCCGGCAGCATTGCTGTCGGACCCATATTCTCTTGGTAGCGGGGGCCGGATTTGAACCGACGGCCTTCGGGTTATGAGCCCGACGAGCTACCGAGCTGCTCCACCCCGCGTCACGTGTGAGAGGGGGTTTACGTTGAAGCGGCTAATGTGTCAATCACTGATTTACAATAATCTCTCAATTCGCTATTACTTCCCGGTTATGACAACAATCAAATCACTATCCATAGTTGTTCCCGTATATAACGAAGAAGACAACCTCCCTATCCTGTTCGCCGAGATCGAACGCGCCATGTCGCGCACCGACAAAGACTGGCATGTCATCTTTGTGGATGACGGCAGCAAGGACAGAAGCCTTGAGGTCATGCGCCAGCTTGCGGAAAAGCACGATACTGTCCGCTATGTGGTCTTTGCCCAGAACTGCGGACAGTCTGCCGCCTTCAAGGCTGGTTTTGATGCCGCTACGGGCGACGTTGTCGTTACCATGGACGCCGATCTTCAGAATGACCCTGCCGACATCCCTGCCATGCTTCAGGAGTACGAGCGCGGCTTTGACATGGTCATCGGCTGGCGCGCAAAGCGTCAGGACTCCATTGTGAAAAAGATCGTCTCCAAGATCGGCAACGGCATCCGCAACCGCCTGAGCAATGAAACCGTCAAGGATACCGGCTGCTCCCTCAAGGTGATGCGCACCAGCATGGCGCAGCTCCTTCCCATGTTCACGGGTATGCACCGTTTTCTGCCCACGCTCATGAAGATGCAGGGCGCCAAGGTTGCCGAAGTTCGTGTAAATCACAGACCCAGACAGCATGGCGTATCCAAATACGGCGTGTGGGACCGCACCAAGGCCACCTTCTTCGACCTGCTGGCCATTCGCTGGATGCAGAAACGCACATTCCGCTATACGATCAGGGAACAGAAATAGACGGACGGCAAAGCAGGATACCGGATGGAATTCTGGCTGCACTGGACATGTACATTTATCGGGGCGGCCCTGCAGGCCGCCTCTGTCGTTCATCTGGCCTTCCGCCGGACCGGACAACAGAAGCGGAATGCCCTTTCCGCTCCCCCCCCTTTCGGAAACGAAAAGGGTAATACAGCCGAAACAACTTCGGCGTATGATCGCCTCCGGCTGGCTGCGGGTCTCGGCTCCTGCCTGCTCCTCGCCTTACAGGCCCTGCTGGACGGCGACCACGTTATGCTGACGGGACAGATGCTTCTGGCCCTCTTTTTCCTTACAGAACATCGGTACCGCCCTACGGTGCGATAACAGTCGCCTTGCTCCGCGACCTGCAAAGCGGAACATGACAGACGAGGACAGCACAGATTGATCAATGCAAAAACCAGAAAGGCCATCCTCAAGGCCTTTTTCATATTCGCTCTGCTGGCGGCAGCCATCTATCTTTTCAGAGTTTCCGGCCTCAATGAAGTGCTGGACAAGCATTGGATGGACGTGCACATCCGCGATCAGGGTATTTCCGGCGACCTGCTGTTTCTGGCTATTGCCGCAGGATTCACTGCGGTGGGCCTGCCCCGCCAGATAATCGGTTTTTTTGCGGGCTATGTTTTCGGGGCAACTATGGGCACCGTCATGGGAACCGTGGGAACCGCACTTGGCTGCGCCCTGTCCTTCTACTACGCCCGTTTTGCCGGACGCGAGGCCATTGAGCGCAGACTGGGCAAGAAGACGGCAAAGCTCAACGCCTTTCTGCAGCGCGACCCCTTCCAGATGACTGTGGTCATCCGCCTGCTGCCCGTGGGAAGCAATATCCTGACCAATCTTCTGGCGGGTATCACGTCCATATCCTCCCTCTCATTTCTCGGAGGCTCCGCGCTCGGCTACATCCCCCAGACCTTCATTTTCGCCCTGCTCGGCAGCGGAGTGAATGTTGATCCTGTCTGGCGCACCACTATCAGCGCCGTGCTCATGGTTGTTTCAAGCCTGCTCGGCTACCGACTCTACCGGAAATACCGGGTAGAATCCGAACTGGATGCATAAGAAAACGCCCCGCCGCACTCCGGCGGGGCGTTTTCATTTCGCATATCCCCTTTCGCAGTAGATAGAGATTCAGGGCTTCACCCGTCGTGCATTCATTCAGGAACACACCAAGCTGATAGCCCGTTATCTGACCTACCTTCTTTCTCCCGGCCCTGCCGCGCCTGACATCCTGCATCAGATCAATCACCATGAGCCCTATGCCGCTCCAGTTGCTCATGGTCAATTCAAGCCTCATCACGTCCGGACCGAATCCTCCACGCCTGCCGGCTTGATGCAGTGTCAAGCATAGCTCCCCGTCACAAAAAAGCGCTCTGCCGAATTACGACAGAGCGCTAAATGCGTCACTTCGAAGAAGTACAGTCTACTTGCGCCAGAACTCCGGCACAAAAAGGATGAACACAGTATAGATTTCAAGACGCCCGAGCAGCATGCACCATGTGAGCACCCACTTGGCGGCCAGCGGCAGATGTGCAAAGTTCTCTGCAGGGCCCACAGTACCAAGACCCGGCCCAATGTTGCCTATGCAGGCGGCAACAGCCGCAAAAGCCGTGAGCACGTCTATGCCCAGTGCAGTGAGCAGGAAGCTGGAAATGACAAACAGTCCCACATACAGAATGAAGAAGCCCCATATGCCGGACATGACCTCGGCAGGCACAATACGCCCCCCGAGCTTGATATGCTTCACCGCTCTCGGATGCACCAACCGGAACAATTCATGGTAGGCCTGTTTGAGCAACAGCAGCACACGCATGCACTTTATGCCGCCACCCGTTGAACCGGCGCACCCCCCAAGGAACATGAGGAAGAGAAGTAAGGCCTGCGGGAACGGCAGCCACAGCTCGTAATCCGCCGTGGCAAAACCGGTGGTTGTGCATATGGAAACCACCTGAAACGCCGCATGGCGGAACGATTCTGTCCAGGTATCGTAATTGCGGCCGTAGATAAACAAGGCAATCAGCACCGTGAAAATCACAGTTGCAACCGCATAGAACTTGAATTCGGAATCCTTCCAGAAACACTTCACGTCGCCGATCAACGCCCTGTAATGCAGGGAAAAGTTGGCACCGGCAATGAACATGAAGATGGTGATGACCCACTGGATATAGGCGCTGTCATAATGGCCGACGGACAGGTTCTTGGTGGAGAAGCCCCCCGTCGCCATGGTGCCGAAGGTATGGCAGATGGCGTCAAAGAGTGTCATGCCGCCGAACATGAGGAGTATGCACTGGACAACGGAGATGGCCACATACACCTTCCAGAGAACCGTGGCCGTATCCTTGATGCGGGGTTTGAGCTTGTCCGGCACGGGACCGGGAACTTCCGCCTTGTAAAGCTGCATGCCGCCCACCCCGAGGAAGGGCAGAATGGCCAGAGACATGACGATGATCCCCATACCGCCAAGCCAGTGTGTCAGGCTGCGCCACATGAGAATGCTGCGGGGCGTTGACTCAATGTCCGTCATGACGCTTGAGCCCGTGGTGGTGAACCCCGATATGGACTCGAACACGCAGTCCGTCCACGTGGGGAACACATCTGCCAGCAAGAAGGGCAACGCGCCTGCAAGTCCGGCACCGAGCCAGCCCAGGGCCACAATGGCCATGCCTTCACGGTGGTTCATGATCTGCTTGTCCTTGCGCCGGAACGCAAGAATGAGCAGCAGCCCCACACAGACGGAAATGAGCATGGAATGCACAAGGGGCCACAAACCGGAATCGCGATAATAGAGAGCCCAGCCGATGGGGAACAACATGGTCAACCCCACGGAAACAACCAGCGCCCCTATGACGTACAGACAATACGCAAATCGCATGCCGGCCTACAATTGCTTCAGTGTTACCGTCAGCGCCTGTTCAACACGCGAGACATTCTCACGCGTAGACAGAATGATGATACGGTCATCAGGCTGTATCATGCTGTCACCACTGGGAATGACAACTTCCTTGCCTCGCACAATGGCCAGCAGCAGCGTGCCGCGCGGCATGGCAAGATCCTTTACGGGTTTGCCCACAAGTTCGGAATCAGCTTGCGCAATGGCTTCAAGCGCCTCTGCGCCCTCACCCCGGATGGACACTGACGAGAGCACCTTGCCACGGCGGATATGGTGCAGGATAGAGTTCACGGCAGAAAGACGGGGTGAAACCGAATGATCAATGCCGATGGCACTCACCAGAGGCTGGTAGGCGACCTTGTTCACACGGGTTACCGTCTTCTTCGCGCCAAGATTCTTGGCAAGCAGTGAAGAGAGAATATTGGTTTCTTCGTCGGAGGTCAGCGAAATAACGGCATCCATCTCTCCCACGTTTTCTTCACGCAAGAAATCCTGATCGGTTCCGTCTCCGCGAAGCACAAGTGTGGAGTTCAGCTTTTCCGCCAGATACTGACAACGTGCTTCACTCTTGTCCACAAGCTTCACATGCAGGCCTTTGCGCTCAAACAGCACGGCCAGACGCAGCCCTATGTTACCACCGCCGATAATGAGCACATCACGCACCGGGGCCATATCACGGCCACAGACGCTGCGGACCACATCAAGACTGGTATCCTTGCACGCGAAATACACGATATCACCGGAAATGATTTCATCGCGTCCGCTCGGAATGATAAGGTCCTCGCCGCGGACGATTGCCGCAATGAGCACATTGGTATCCGGCACAACATCACGGAACGCCATCAGCTTCTTTCCAACCAGCGGTCCCTTTTCAACCCGAATGCCCACAAGTTTGACGCGACCTTCGGCGAACTCGCTGAAGTCTACGGCACCGGGCACGGCCAGCATGCGGTCGATGGCTTTGATGACTTCAATCTCGGGATTGATGATAGTGGAAATATTGAGCGGCTTGTTGGTGAGGGCATCCTGATAGAGGTTGTATTCCTCGTTTCGGATACGGGCGATCTTGATGGAATCCGGAGAAATGGCGTTGGCAAACAGGCAGGCGATGATGTTTATCTCGTCACTGTCCGTCACAGCCAGAAAAATATCAGCGTCCATCACTCCGGCATCGGAGAGAACGACAGGGCTGCAACCGGACCCTTGAAAAGTCTGCACGTCCAACACTTCGGAAACACGGCGTAGCGCTTCGGAACTCTGGTCAATGATGACCACTTCCTTGCTTTCCTGAGCCAGACGGTGGGCAATGTGGTATCCCACTTCGCCCGCCCCGACGATGACCACCTTGAGTTGTTCGACCCGCGGTGCACGACTGAAAAAACCCATGTTAGGTGTTTCTCCCTGATATGCCAAAGCCGGAACGCAAAAACAATTCACGAGTGGAACCAGCCTTTCACGCCGCTCAGGTCCGGCACGACTCAGCCGGAACCTTGAACTATAGGACTTTGGCGGATTGAGCGTCTCGCAATTATTACCAAATTGCATGTGCCTCTGCAAGGTTGGGGCAAAATGCTCCTCACATGGAACCTGGTACGCAGACAACAAAAAAGCCCGCACAAAAGGCGGGCCTCTTTGCAAACGTAATCTTGCAAGGCGAACTAGATCTGGGAGATAGCCTTGCTCAGACGAGAAATGTTACGAGAAGCGTTTTTCCAATGGATAACGCCCTTGGTGGCAGCCTTGTCCAAAATGGACGAAGCGGTGCCGAGCAGAGCCATAGCCTGGTCCTTGTCCTTGAGCTGAACAGCTGCGCGAACAGCCTTCACAGTGTTACGGACACGGGTCTTCATAGCGCGGTTACGAGCAGCGCGCTTCAGGCTCTGGCGATGCCGCTTGATGGCAGACTTGTGGTTAGCCACGATTAATCCTCCGAAAGACTTGTATGTAAGAATCTTAATGACAATTACTGGAACACGGGAAGCAAGTCATTACGCTGCCACCCCCAGCATGTCAAGCATTATCCGACTTTTCTTCACCTCTCAGGACAGTTACCAGAACCATTCCGAGTGGCGAAAGTATTTTCTGCTACATCTGCAGTGCTGCAAAGTCGGCAAGTCTGCCAAGCTTCTGCACCAGAGAGGTCAGCAGGTTCAGACGATTGACGCGCACGGCGGCATCGTCGCACATGACCATGACATTATCGAAGAAGGCATCCACGGTAGGACGCAGTTCGCCGAGCAGACCGAACAGGGCATCAAAATCCCCTGCCTGCCACAGGCTTTCGAATCTGGGTTCGACAGCCCTGAGCGCTTCACCAAGAGCCTTTTCCGCTTCGTCTTCAAACAGGGCAGCATCCACAACACCGGAAAGAGCCACACCGGCCTCTTCTCCCTGCTTGCGGATGATGTTTGCCGCACGCTTGAAAGTGAGCACTGCCTGCCCGAATCCTTCGGATTTGCTGAAGGCATCAAGTGCCTTGAGACGCGCGGCGGCATCGCAGATATCCGAAGAGCCGGCATTGAGCGCAGCTTCCACCAGCAGGGTTTCATAGCCCTGCGATACGAAGTAGTTCTTGAGACGCAGGTTGAAGAACTCAACCATCTTCTCAAGTGCTTCTTCGGGAGCCAGCTTCCACTTGATAGCATCACCATATCCGGCCTGCGCGGCGAGGAAGATGTCGCGGGCGGATACACGGATGTTCCGGTCCAGCATGATGCGGGTGATGCCGAGGCAGCAGCGGCGCAGCGCATACGGGTCGGCAGCACCGGTGGGAATCATGCCCAGGCCGAAGCAGCCGGCCATGGTATCGGCCTTGTCCGCAATGGAGAGCAGCGCACCGCAGAGGGAGGAAGGAACGGGCGTATCGGGACCTGCGGGCAGATACTGCTCCGCAATGGCCTGTGCCACCACGTCGTTTTCACCCATCTTGCGGGCATAGATGCCACCCATAATGCCCTGCAGGCTGTCAAACTCGTACACCATTTCGGAAACGAGGTCGGCCTTGGACAGACGCCCTGCCCTTTCGGCATCAGCCTTCAGGCCTGCATCCACAGACGCGGCCAGCGAACCGCACAGAGTGGAAAGCCGACGGGTCTTGTTGCCCATGGAGCCCAGAGGAGCAAGGAAGATAACCGAGTCGAGCTTGCCGAGCCATGCATCAAAGCTGTTCTTCAGGTCGTTGCGCCAGAAGAAGCGGCCGTCTTCAAGACGGGCACGCAGCACGCGTTCCCAGCCCTTGCGCACCACATCCATATCCTTGGGAGTGATGTTCAGCACGGTCAGGAAGTACGGAAGCAGGTTGCCGTCCTTGTCTTCAAGGCCGAAGCTCTTCTGGTGGCTCTGCATGCTGGTCAGCAGAGCTTCGCGGGGCAGTTCGAGGAAGGAAGGATCAAATCCTCCCAGACAGGGCACCGGATGTTCGGAAAGCCCCTGCACTTCGTCGAGCAGGCTGTCTTTCCAGAGCACGGTGCCACCCATGGCTGCGGCAAGGGCATTACCTTCCGCAATGGTGTGAGCGCGACGTTCGGCACCGGAGAGGGTGACGGCACACTGTTCGCGCACGACATCGGCAAATTTATCAGCATGAGAAACGGTGAAGGGACCGGGGCCGTGCACACGATGCCCGCGGGTGGTGTTGCCTGAGGCGAGGTCTGCCACGCCAAAGGGAACCACCTGATCATCGAACATGGCAAGAACCCAGCGCAGCGGACGCGCATAGGTGTATTCAAGGCTGCCCCACTTCATCTTCTTAGGGAACGGCAGTGCGCCAATGATGGCGGGACACCCTTCCGAAAGCAGATCAAGAGTGCGGGCACCGCCGATCTTCTTGCGGACAGCAAGGTACTCGCCCTTGTCGATCTTGAGGGTGAACGCATCGGCAAGGTCAACGCCCTGCGTCTTGGCGAAACCCTCGGCAGCTTTGGTGGGCTTGCCTTCGGCATCATAGGCTATTCTGACGGGCGGACCGGATACCACTTCCTCCGCTTCATTCTGAATGGCGGAAATACCCTTCACGGTAGCCGCTGCACGGCGGGGGGTGGACTGCACATCAATGGCTTCGAAATCCACGTGCGATTCCGTCAAAAAGGCCGCAAGACGGTCCTTCAATTCCTTTTCCAGCCCGGGCAGGAAGCGGGCGGGCAACTCTTCGGTGCCGATTTCCAACACAAATACGGACATGGTATGCTCTTCCTGTGGGCTTACTTGGTTTCGGTCTTGGGCAACATGGGATACCCGAGGTCTTCACGCTGCTTCGCGTAAAGACGAGCCACTGCGGATGCCAGAGCACGTACGCGACCTATATAACCGGTGCGCTCGGTAATGGAGATGGCTCCGCGTGCATCAAGCAGGTTGAATGTGTGCGAACACTTCAGGCAGTAGTCATAGGCCGGCCATGCCACACCCTCTTCGCACAGGCGTTTGCATTCACCTTCATACATGTTGAACAGGTTCAGCAGCATACCGGCATCGCTCAGTTCGAAGTTGTACTTGGACATTTCCACTTCGTTCTGATGATAGACATTCCCGTAGGTGACCTTGTCGTTGTACATGAGATCGTACACCGACTCCTTGCCCTGCAGATACATGCACAGGCGCTCAAGACCGTAGGTAATTTCCACGCTGGTGGGGAACAGGTCTATACCGCCCACCTGCTGGAAGTAGGTGAACTGCGTCACTTCCATGCCGTTCAGCCAGATTTCCCAGCCCAGCCCCCATGCGCCGAGGGTGGGAGATTCCCAGTCATCTTCGACGAAACGGATGTCGTGAACGGCAGGATCGATACCCAGAGCCTTCAGGCTTGCAAGGTACAACTCCTGAATGTTGTCGGGAGAAGGCTTCAGAATGACCTGAAACTGGAAATAATGCTGCAGGCGGTTGGGATTTTCACCATACCGTCCGTCAGTGGGACGGCGTGAAGGCTCCACATACGCGACATTCCACGGCTCGGGACCGATAACGCGCAGGAACGTCGCGGGGTTGAAGGTACCCGCACCGCATTCGATATCAAACGGCTGTGCAAGCACGCAGCCCTGCTCGGACCAGAAGTTCTGCAGGGTGAGAATAACGTTTTGGAAGTGCATGATGATCCCCTGAAGTCAATATTCTGTACACGATGTAACCGTGTTGTTGTGGTCGAATGCATTGGCGGACAAAGCCACCATTTCGCGCTAAACGCGCCTGAACATGCCCTTCTCCCATGCCAGACCGACATGGAACTGAATAAAGCCGTCCACGGCACGGGTAATCTCCTTGCGGGCACGCGGCGAAAGGTCCAGTGCTGTCCAGCAAAGCGGTGGATTGTCCTGCACAAATCGCAAAGCGTCAAGAGATTCGTTACCCATTCTGAAGCGCGGACCGGATGGCGCAGTGCAATTTCCGCAAAACAAAACACCTTCCTGCACGTGAAACACGCCTCCCCCCTGCCCTATGAGCGTTCCGCACTGCATGCAATGTCCGGTCTCGGGCCGATACCCCTGCTCAAAGGCAAATCGTGCCCTGAACAACAGGGGAAGCAAGGGGTCAACCTTTTCCGATTCCTGCAACAATGCAAGCACCCCTTCAAACAGGGAAAAAGCGGCTCCCGCACCTTCTGCAGAAACCCCCATGGCTTCAATGAACTTCTGACAGTTCACCGCCAGTCCCAGTCGCTGCAGATCAGTTCGCAACCTCACGGGTGAACGCAGCAGCGTTCCTTCCTCGAGGCTGTTGTAGGCGGCCATCCGGCTGCCCTTGACCCTGAAAAGCACTTGGTTGAGGTGATCAAGGCATCCGCTGAAGCGCTGTCTGCTCCGGCAGCCGCCAAAGGCGAACGCCGTAAAAATTCCATGCTCCGGAGACAAAAAGCGGACCCACAGGTCCGCTTCCTTGAACCGCCCGATGCGGAGAATGATTCCTTTATCCGTATAATCCATCAGACTATCGGGATCGGACGAAATTCATGGTCAGTACCTTGCCGTCGGCACCGTCGAGTTTCACATTCTTTCCATTCAGGGCAAGGCTGACACCGCCGGAGTTTCCAAGGCGCAACGTCAGGGTCTTGGGGAAGCGTATTACAAATTTCTGGCCGGAGCGAAGATACATCTCCTTGCGATCAACCCCGTCTCCCCATGCTTCAACCCAGCACTCGGCCGAAGCGGAAAGGGTAATCTTCTGATCACCGGAAACCTTTGGCAGCGCCACGTCCTGCGAAGCAGAGCCGCTGGTCACCACACTTACGTGGTCAGACTCCTGAGCCGGAGCAGCAGCCTGTTCCGTAACGGCAGGCGTTTCCGTACTTTCTTCTTCAGCCGGGGGTTCAACAACGGCCGGGGCGCCCTGATCTGCCGAAGCGGCGGGCGCTTCAAGGCCTGCCTGAGACTGGTCTGCCTGCGGAGCCGCCTCCATGGAGAGCGCGCTCTGTGCACCGTTCAGGGCCTTATCTGCCAGATCGCTTCCGGCGGACCCTTCCGCGGGAGCTTCAATCGAAGCTCCCGTGGAAGAGTTAGTGGACAGATTATCAGAAGCACCGGCGGGTGCTTCTTCCGGAGCGGGCACCGGGTCCTGCACGGCAGGCGGTGTTTCCGGCGCAGGTTGAACTGCGGATTCGGCAGGAAGGTTCTCCCCTGACACAACGGCCGGAGCCGAAGGTGTCCGCAGGAAGAAATACCACCCGCCACCAGCTGAAAGACCAAGCAGCAGAACAATGAGCACTATCCAGAGCCAGCTGGGAGAGGAGGACTGGACATTTCGGGCATTATACACCGGTTCGGGATCTTCGGGTTCGCCGTAGGCCTCCAGATAGATGGCATCCACGGCCGCACCGAGTTCTTCCGGGTTAAGCTTCACTATCCGTGCATAAGACTTAACAAAGCCCTTGGTATAAACCAGATGAGGCAGTTCCTCCAGCTCACCGCTCTCCAATGCTTTCAGTGTCCGTATGGCTACCTTGATACTTCGCGAGACATCCTCGCGTGAAAGCCCCCTGAGTTCTCTCTCCTTCTGCAGGAGAGCCCCCAATTCGGTCATTGAAGTCATTAAGCCTCCGAAGAGTCGGACGTTGATGGATTACAGATTGATTTTAACCACTGCCTTTTCACGCAGTTTGGTTGTGTATTCTTCAAAACGGGATTCGAGCATGGGCTGGCGCAGCGTATTCTCGATGGTGCTGTACACATCCTCCAGAGGAAGCATATCGCCGGAGGTCGCCTTGTCGAGTTTAAGCACGATGGTTGCGCCTTCCTGCTCAAAAGGTTCGGCCACCTGCCCAGCAGAAAGAGGCTCAAGGGCTTCTCGCCACGTGGAGGAAAGATCCTTCCATGCAAGGTCGCCCAGAAGACCACCGTTGTCCTTGGCAGGACCGACGGAGAACATCTTCACGGCGTCTTCAAATGAAAGCTTGCCTTCGCGGATCATGCCCAGAGGCTTTTCCTTATCTGCATTGGGAGCAAAGACAAGCATCTTGACAGTAACTTTTCTTTCGCTCGTAAATTCGGACTTGTGCTCATCATAATAGGCCTGCACATCTTCCTTGGTCACAACGACCTTGCGGCTGACCATATAACTGATGAGCCTGGAGCGGACGATGTTCTTGCGTACCTTGCCGAAGAGCATATCGTATGAAACGCCATCCGCCTTCATCTGCTCCTTGACCTGTTCAAGGGTCATGTTGCTGCGCTGGGCCATCTTGCGGATTTCGTTCTCCACCTCGGTGTCCTTCACGGTCAGCTGGTAGCGCTCTGCTTCCTGCGTGAAGAGCTCGTCGGTGATCATGGCATCCAGCACTTTTCTCTCGATGGCATGAATTCTGTCGGCATCGCCCGGATTTTTGCGGGAAAGACCGGTCTTGAGCAACTCCGGGGCCACTGCTTCCTGAACATCATATTGGGTAATGATCGACCCGTTCACAACGGCGACGATCTTGTTGAAAACGGTTTCGGCTCCTGCGATGCCGGCACTCAGAAAAAGTACGCACGCAAGAATGGAACAGGCACAAAAGGCCCGCAAAGTTCTATGCTTAGGTGACAATACCCACTCCCAGATTATGGTTGAAGGAATAGACATGTGCTGCCGCTTCAGCTGGTTACGGTTATTTCATAACCGGCAACAGCAACGCATCATCAGTTTACGTTTCGTGTAATCTGTTTCCAGATGTTATGCAACAATAGGGAAAAAATACCGGACCTTCACGGAACCTTGCGTGAACATTAAAGGATTGCGGTAACTGCATACCGCAATCAATCATTGCGCTTTGGCATCCGCCCCGCCGCCTTCAGCATTCTGCCCTGATTTGGGAGCATCTTCTGCGTTTTTGTCTTCCGCAGGATGCAGCAGCAGACTGGAAATACGTATATCCGCCTTGCCCAGTTCCTCGCTGAGCCACTCATCAAAAGCAGACTGTAGCTTCTGCTCCAGCAGCACCTTTTCCACAAGCGGATAAGCATGAGAGGGGCCCAGAACCTTTTCCGGCAAGTTCTCCAGCAAGATGAGTGACTCAAAGCTGTTATCGGCATTCATGACGGCACTGGCCTCCCCTTCCTTCAGCTTGTCGAAGGTAGACTTCCAGTTCACAGGCATCATGTTCAACCGCATTTTCAATTCGCGGACGGTGATATCGTCGAAGGACTTTAAAATTTCCTCTTCGGGAGTACCGGCAAGCCACATGTCGCGGGCTTTGCTCACGTGCTCCCTGTCCCTGCCGGAAAGATGCAGAAAACGGATGCGCGGCGGAAGATAGAAATCGGCCACATGATCTTTGTAGTACGCTTCCGCCTCTTGCGAGGTCAACTTGATACGCGGTCGCAGAACGTCAGTTTTGAGGGTTTCCATGGCCAGTTGCTGACGCAGCTGGGTACGCCACACGGTGATGTCTATGTACTCTTCCACCAGAGCCTTTTCAAACTGCCCCTCGGGGTAATCGGCTCGTATGACGGCCTCCGCATTGGCGACAGCCTCATCGGTAACACTCAACCCTGCTCTGACCAAAGCCTGATTTACAAGCTCATTCACGATAAGACGGGCCAGCACGTTGCCGTAATCCTCCCGCAAGGCATCCACCGCCGGAACCATGCCGCCGGACCAACTCAGATTGTTCAGATCGTAGCTGGCTTCAAGCTGGGTAAGATAGATAGGCTTGCCGTTGACAGTGGCAACCACCCCTTCCTGTTCCATATCCTTGGAGCAGCCGGCAAACAGCAGCACCGCAGACAGGCAACACAGAGTCAGGGAACACAAATGGCGCAAACGGGCATATCTTATCTTGTGCAGCATCACAGGTCCTTATTTTTTCTGTAAAAGAGGCGTCAACTCGGCCCGGGCATTCTCCAGACGCTCTCTGACATTTCCCCCAGTCTCCATCCTGAACTCAAGGCATGCCGGCGGGACTAGACGGGCGGAAGAGGCGCGGGCGCCAACCCATTCCACAAGCGCAGCCGGTGAAACGGCATCTGATTTATCGCCCCATATGAGACGTACCTTATCCTTGAAGATGTCAGCCCTCTGCACCTGCATGGACATGAGGAATCGCTTGAACAGTAACACACCGAGGAAGTTGGAAAGCTCTTCAGGCAGCGGTCCGAAACGGTCGCGCATTTCCAGTTCGAGATCCTGCAGCATAACGGCATCCACGGCAGACGACAGCATCTTGTAAAAACGCAGACGTTCCCTTCCATCCGTGATGTACGTTTCGGGAATATGGGCATTCACGCCAATATTGAGTTCTGTTTCCACGGCAATCAGGGACTCTTCGCCCTTCAGGCGTCTCACTTCCTCTTCCAGCATTTCCAGATACAAGTCCAGCCCCACGCGGGCCATCTGGCCCGATTGAGCTTCGCCGAGGATGTTGCCGGAACCGCGCAGACGCAGGTCTTCCATGGCCACCTGGAAACCGGCTCCGAGGTAGTCCATCTCCATAATGATCCTGAGGCGTTTTCGGGCTATATCCTGCAATGTTTCCAGATTGTTCACCACAAACACGGCATGGGCCTGAACATCCGAACGGCCCACACGGCCTCGCAACTGGTAAAGCTGTCCGAGTCCGAACATCTGGGCCTGGTCCACGATCAGCGTGTTAGCGCGCGGAAAATCCAGACCGGATTCCACAATGGCGGTGCATACCAGAACATCCAGTTCACCATGCCAGAATTTGTGCATGGTGGTTTCCAGATCCTTCTCGGACATCTGACCGTGTGCCTGCCCCAATCTGGCTTCCGGCACGAGCTGGCGCACATACTCCGCCACGCGCTCAAGACCCTCTATGCGGTTGTGAACCCAGAAGACCTGACCGTCCCTGTCCAGCTCCCGCTTGATATAGCCGCGCAGCATATCCGCGTCGCGCTCGATAAGGTCGGTTTCTACCGGTTTTCTTCCGAGCGGGGCCGTTTCTATAACGGAAAGCTCACGGATGCCCGACATGGAAAGCTGCAATGTTCTGGGAATGGGGGTGGCCGAAAGCGTGAGAACGTCTACATTCTTCCTGAACTTCTTGAGCTTCTCCTTGTGGCGGACGCCAAAGCGTTGCTCCTCGTCCAGAACGAGCAAAGCGAGATTGGGCAGATCCACATCGTCTGAAAGAAGACGGTGCGTCCCGATGAGAATATCCACCTGCCCCTTTGAGGCCGCGGCAAGCACTTCCTTCTGCTTCTGGCGGGTCACGAACCGGCTAAGCATGCCTATGTTGACGGGGAAGCCGCCCAGACGACTCTTGAAAGTCTGATAATGCTGTTCCGCAAGGATGGTGGTGGGACAAAGCAAGGCCACCTGTTTTCCCTCACAGGCGGCACGGAACGCGGCTCGCATGGCCACCTCCGTCTTGCCGAAGCCCACGTCGCCGCATACCAGGCGGTCCATGGGGGTGGGCTTTTCCATATCTTCCAGCACATCCTGAATGGCACGGGCCTGATCCGGCGTTTCCTCAAAGCCGAAAGAGGCTTCAAATTCCCTGTACAGTTCATTGATGGGGCCGTAGCCAAACCCCTTGGCAATGCGCCGCCATGCGTACATTTCCACAAGGTCGTGGGCGATTTTTTCAATGGCCTTGCGCGCCCGGGACTTTGAGGTGAGCCAGCCTGCACCGCCCAGTTTGTCGAGGGCAGGAGCGCCCCCGTCCGGTCCTTTGAACCGCTGGATAAGACCGAGCCGGTCAACAGGCAGATACAGCTTGTCATCGCCAGCATAGCGCAGCAGCAGATAATCGTTGGCCACACCGCCCAGTTCCATGCGGTGCATGCCGTCAAATATTGCTATGCCGTAGTCCCGGTGGACAAGATGATCACCCGGCGTCAGGTCATCATGCTCCTTCAGCCCCGCAAAGGCTCCTGTGCGGGCCCGCTCCCGACGCTCCGTTCTCGGCTGGATGACATCCTCTCCGAGTATGAGCACCTTGTCCCATACAAGGTCAATACCGCGCCGGAATGGTGCCACCAGTGCGAACAATCCCTTTTCCCATAGCGAATAGCGCAGGTGGGGCATAAGCCCGTCCTGCTCGGCCAGCTTGAGGAACTTGGCCCTGCTCCGCTCATTGGAAAAAGCAAGAAGTACCTGCCGCTTTTCGTGCGTCCACTTGCGCAACCGGGAGACAAGGGCCTGCCACGGGCGATCCTGATCCTGCGACGAGGTGAAAATATCCTGAAACGCACCATACGAACGTTCAGTCAGGTCTGCTCCCTGCTTCTCCACGCCGATGACCAGATCTTCAAAGTGAACGCGGCGATTATCAGACCAGACAGCTGTTGCCTGATCCTGCGAACGAAGGGCCATGCTTGCGGGCTGACGAAGGCCCGTCTCAGCCGCTTGCTTATCGAGAAAGGCGTGCCAAGTGCGTTCTGACTCTTCAAGTGATTCTTTAAGTTCCCGCTCGGAAGGCAGAATGAATACGGCGTCTTTGGGCAGCCACTGCTCAAGAAAAGCCGCCTGCTCGTAATAGGACCCCGGCAGAATTGGCGTTGATCCCTCTTCTGCCGCACGGGTAAAAGCCCCGGCCTGTCCCTTGGCCAGCTTGCCGTGCTTTTCCAGCTCCTTCCACCACTGCACCGCCTTGGCTCTCTGATCTGAACTCAGAATGAGAGGCGATGTGGGCAGCAGTACAATCTCCTGCATATTGCCGCGGGAACGCTGGCTTGAAGGGTCAAAGAGCCGTATTTCCTCAAGCTGGTCACCAAAAAATTCCAAACGGACAGGGCGCGCATAACCGGGACAGAAGATATCAAGTATATCCCCGCGCAGCGCCATTTCTCCCGGCTGGGTCACCATGGGAACACGGGAATACCCCCACTCCACACATTGATCGAGCAGCAGATCGGGGCCAGTATCATCCCCCACGGGCAGGACCAGCTCATGCGTGTCGAAAAGGGTAACCGGCGGCAGCTTGGGCAGGAAGTTATCCAGCGAAACCAGAACACCCTGGTGCTTCTTGCGCAGGCTCAACGAGTACAGGCTGGCAATGCGCGAAGACCATGCGCTCTTGCCGTGAGAACCGGCAGGATGCTGGGGTATAACGGTCCAGGGCTGTTCCCAGACCGGAGAAGTAAGGTTGGTCTCTTCAGTGGAACTTTCCGGCGTAAAAAGGGTAAGAAGACCTTTCAGTTCCGCCAGTTCCTGCGAGTTGCGCACGACAACCACCACATGCTCATCCCTGTTCCGCAGAGAATGGGCCATGCGGGCCTGAGAAGCGGGACCGCTCCTCGCTACCTGAACAACACGCTGCGTAGAATTCTGCAGCGCCAGAATCATCTCGTCAAAAAGCACTGGAAACCCGTTTGGTTGGCATCCGTTCAGCTCGGCACAATGCCGGGAAGGGACGACAAAAAGCCGCCGTGCTCCTTTCGGAACATCTGGCGGCCCTTGTATCGATACGGACGCGGTTTAGATCTGACCAAGCACGTTGAGGTCGTCGTTGGAAAGCAGACGGTCGAGATCGAGCAGGATGAGCAGACGATCCTGAAGCTTTCCGACACCGCTGATATATTCCGACTCCATCCCTGCCACAACGGGCGGCGGCGGCTCGACCGTGCTGGCGGGAATACGCAGCACTTCCGAAACCGAGTCCACAACAAAACCGACAATCATGTTATTGATTTCAATAACAATGATTCTCGTATGCTTGTCATGGGTCTTGGAAGTCAGACCAAAACGACGACGAAGGTCAATAATGGGAATAACCTTGCCGCGAAGGTTGATTACCCCTTCAACAAATTCAGGCGCACGGGGAACCTTGGTGATTTCCATGGTGCGGATTATCTCCTGCACCTTCAGAATATCAACCCCGAATTCTTCGTCGCCTATACTGAAGGTCACGAGCTGCAGAAGTTCGTCGTCCTGCTTTCTCTGCGCTTCACTCATTTCGCTACTCCTTCTAAGAAGTCTGCCCCGGAAAGAGGCCGAAACGTCCTGTTTCAATAGGTCAGTATGCAATGTACCGATATTGCGTACACATGGCAACTAGTTTGGACAAAACAGCCCCAACCAGCCATGATAATCGTCGAAACAAAAAGGGTTGTAAAAGGTGATAGGGTCGGATATTAGTATTGCGTCATTGCAGAGCGATGACAAAACCGCCCGTACGGCAAGGAGTCCCACTTTGATGGCGAACATTTTTCCCTATCCTGAGGATGCCCCGCTCCACATGCAGATAAAATCTCTTGGAGATGATGAGCTTCTTGACTTCTGGGAAGAAACACAATTTCTCGAACGCTTTCTTGAAGACGACATGCAGGCCCGCAATCAGGCCTCCATGCAGTATGAGCGCCTTATCCTTCAGGAGCTGCAGCTGCGCTCCTGCAGGCGATGCGTCTCCGAACGCAGAGCGTAACTCCGACACATCCGGCAAGGCGGCCCCAGCGGGCCGCCTTTTTTATTGCCCAATATTGCCCACTACCAACAAACAAGGGCTCCCGATGTGCACCGGGAGCCCTTGCTTCATTCAATTATCAGATACGCTACTTGGGATCGGGACGCCCCACGCAGAAGTAGGCAAAACCAAGTTCAGCCATCATGCTCGGCGGGTACAGGTTACGACCGTCGAACAGAATGGGAGCGGACAGAGAGGCCTTTATGCGGTCGAAATCCGGGGTACGGAACTGGTTCCACTCGGTTACAACCAGCAGCGCCTGCGCACCTTCCACAGCCTCGTACTGCTTGTCCACGATTTCCACCAGCGGATCGTTTTCAAACAGAGGCTTCACCTTTTCGCCTGCAACGGGGTCAAAGGCACGGATGCGCATACCCTTTGCAGTGAGTTCCTTGATCATGGCAAGCGAAGCTGCCTCGCGGGTATCGTCGGTGTTGGCCTTGAATGCAATGCCCCATATGGCGAGGGTCTTGCCGGCCACTCCACCCTGCGGTTCAAAGTAGTCGAGAATGCGTTCGGCCATGCGAAGCTTCTGACGATCGTTCACGTTATCCACGGATTCGAGCAACTCGGGACGGAAATCATACTCATGCGCTGTGTTGATGAGCGCCTTCACGTCCTTGGGGAAGCAGGAACCGCCGTAGCCTACGCCGGGGTAGATGAAGTGATAGCCGATGCGATGGTCGGAACCGATGCCAATGCGCACATCACGCACGTCAGCCCCCACACGTTCGCAAATATTAGCCACTTCGTTGATAAAGGAAATCTTGGTGGCGAGCATGCAGTTGGCAGCGTACTTGGTCATTTCCGCGCTACGCACACCCATGACAATCATCTTCTCGCGGCTGCGGGCAAAGGGAGCGTAAAGAGTGCGCAGGTATTCAGCAGACTTCTCGCTTTCCGTACCCACCACCACGCGGTCGGGCTTCATGAAGTCGTTGACTGCGTCGCCTTCCTTGAGGAATTCGGGGTTGGAAACCACGTCGAATTCAATATCAACACCACGTTTTGCAAGCTCATCGCTGATGATACCGCGCACACGGTCCGCAGTGCCAACCGGCACAGTGGACTTGTCCACAACGATGACAGGTTTGTGCATGTGCTGACCGATTTCGCGGGCCACCTGCTCAACATAGCAAAGATCGCAGGAGCCATCGGGACGGGAAGGAGTTCCCACGGTTATGAAAACGAACTGCGCCCGTTCCATACCTTCTGCAAGGCTGGTGGTAAATATGAGATTACCTTCGGCGTAATTGCGGCGCACCAGCTCCTCAAGACCGGGCTCGTAAATATGCACCTTGCCGGCCTGAAGCGTTTTCACCACATCGGGATTCACATCCACGCAGGTGACGGTATTTCCCATTTCAGCAAAGCATGCGGCGCTGACAAGACCAACATAACCGGTTCCGACTATACAAACATTCATTATATACCTCTGCTATATGAAGCGAATGACCATTCTTACAATACCCGAAGCATTTACCCTCTGAGCCTCTTTTCGTCAACAAGGTGCAATCCCCCTGTAAACCTTGACTGAATAGTACCATCCCGTACATTTAAGCTTGACTTTGGGATGTGCCCTCACGATCATAAGCAATCAAAATTTGAGGAGGCTTCCATGCCCGTTCTAGTAGTCAACGTCGACCATGTGGCCACGCTCCGCCAGCAACGCAGGGGCATTGAACCCGAGCCGGCAACTGCAGCGCATCTGGCAGAACTTGCCGGTGCACGCGGCATTATTGTTCATCTGCGTGAAGACCGCAGGCACATCATCGACCGCGACGTCAAACTGCTCGCCAGCTGCCTTAACACCCGGATGCACCTTGAAATGGCTGCCACCCGGGAAATGCAGGGCATTGCACAGGAAACGAACCCCTACATGGTCTGCCTTGTGCCCGAAAAACGCGAAGAGCTCACCACCGAAGGCGGACTTGCCGTTGCCGGCAGAGTTGAACACCTGCGTGACTACCTTGCTCCCATTCATGCCAAGGGCATCAAATCCAGCTTGTTCATTGAAGCAGACGTGACACAGATTGATGCCGCAAAAGCCGTTGGCAGCGAGTTCATCGAAATCCACACCGGCCACTTTGCCGATGCGAAAACGCCTGAAGCCCAGCAGAAGGAATTCGAGAAGATCGTGCGCGGCATCGAATATGCCCGCTCCATTGATCTGCGCGTGAACCTTGGTCACGGCCTCAACTACACGAACATTTTCATGTTCAAGGACGTTCCCGGCATTGATGAATATTCCATCGGTCATTCCATCATTTCCCGTGCCGTGCTGGTGGGCATGGACCGCGCCGTCCGCGACATGGTGGAAATCATCCGCACCTTTGCGGAATAGCCGCACCACAGCCACGGAGAAAAGTACGTGATTACAGGGCTGGGACTGGATGTCTGTGAACTGGACAGAATAGAACGCTCATGGAAGCGGTTCGGCGAAAAGTTCGCAGCGCGCATTCTGCATCCGAATGAACTGGCCCTGCTTCCTTCCTCTCCCGTGGCCTACCTCGCTTCACGGTTCGCTGCCAAAGAGGCTGCGGTTAAAGCGCTTGGAACCGGCTTTACCGGTGGCATATGGTTTACACAAATAGAAGTAGCCAAAGAAGCATCGGGCAAACCGACACTGAAGCTGCACGGCAAGGCCGCAGACAAGGCCCGTGAACTGGGCGCAACCACCCTGCACATATCCCTGACCCACGGCAAAGGCGTTGCCTCTGCCGTTGTCATTCTGGAATCCTGATCCGCCGGACTCCCGAAACGGGAGAAACGGAGGCCCCACATGGAACCGACACTCTTTTCCCCTCTGCCCTCTCCGGCTGAAATGGCCGAATGGGACCGCGCATCCATCCGCGAATTCGGCATCCGCGAAGAGATACTCATGGAAAATGCCAGCCGCGAAGCCCTGCATGTTCTGCACAAGGAGTTTGGCTCCTGTGCAGACAAAAGCGTACTGCTGTTCATGGGCAGCGGCAACAACGGGGCAGACGCTGCGGCACTGGGCAGACACCTGCATGATGCGGGCGCTCGCGTTCTGGTGCTGCATACCCGTCCGCTGGGTACCAGTAAGAGAGCGGCCGGATACCATGTACGACTGGCACGCAAAACCGGTGTGCAGTTCATGCTGCTGCGCCAGCACACCCTGAGCACCCTCCCCGAACCGTGGCAACACCCCGACTGTATTATTGACGGCCTTCTCGGCACCGGATTCAGAGGAGCGCTCAGGCCGGACACCCTCGCGCTGGTGCATTGGATCAATGAGCAGAGGTCCCGCAGTTTCATTTTCGCCCTCGACATTCCTTCCGGCCTTGACGGTCTGACAGGCAATGCATCTCCCGTGGCAGTGCGTGCCCACGCCACAGTGACCTTCGAGGCAGCCAAGACCGGCCTGCACATGCCCGGAGCCATGGCTTTCACCGGCAGACTGCACGCCCGCCCCATAGGCATTCCCAAAGCCGTTCGTGAAGCACATCCCGCCTCATGCGAACTGCTTGATACATCCGTAGCCACACTGCTGCCCGTGCAGCTGGGAGACATGCACAAAGGTACCTCCGGCCACGTGCTCATTCTGGGAGGCTCGCGGGGCATGACAGGAGCACCGGTTCTGGCAGCGCAAGGTGCCATGCGCGGTGGCGCAGGCTATGTACGCATTGCGGCCCCAAGACAGCTTCTGGCAGATATGACATCGGGCTTGCCCGATGTGCTGACATCTCCTCTCGGTTCCGGTGACACGTGGGACGACATTTCGAACGAATCTCTGGCCGACGCACTGCAACGTGCCACAGTGCTGGTCACCGGCCCCGGCATGGGGCGCTCCGCGGGAGCGCTTGCAACGCTGACAACGCTGCTCACCCTGCCCGGACGCCCCCCCATGGTGCTGGATGCCGACGCCCTTTACCTGCTTGCTCAGCACCCCGCCCTGAAGGATCATCTCAGAAAAGACGACATTCTCACCCCGCATCCAGGTGAGGCCGCCCTGCTGGCCGGAACCTCCATCGCGGAAGTTCAGTCGGACAGACTAGCCACAGCCCGTCGTTTTGCGCTAGAATATCCCTGTATCGTCATATTGAAAGGTGCAGGCACTCTGATCAGCTGCCCCAATGTGCCGCTGGTCCTTTCACCCTTTGCCGTACCACAGCTTGCCGTTGCCGGTTCAGGCGACGTACTGGCCGGATTGCTGGCAAGCCTGCTGGCCCAGGGGTTGAATACAAGAGATGCAGCCTGCCTAGGAGTGTATCTGCACGGGTTGGCCGGATATCTTCTGCAAACGGAATTTCCCTGTCGCGGCAACACGGCACAAGATATTGCCGCCGCGCTCATCGCTGCAAAAAAGGAGCTCGCCACATGCTTACCGCCCGCGATATAATGTCCAGTAAGGTTGTATCCGTAACTCCTGATACCGACATCCCCACTGCCGCCCGCCTGATGGTGGACAACAAGTACAACGGCCTGCCCGTGGTTTCC
This sequence comes from Desulfovibrio subterraneus, assembly GCF_013340285.1. Classification (NCBI taxonomy): domain Bacteria; kingdom Pseudomonadati; phylum Thermodesulfobacteriota; class Desulfovibrionia; order Desulfovibrionales; family Desulfovibrionaceae; genus Desulfovibrio; species Desulfovibrio subterraneus. The sequence goes on from NZ_BLVO01000013.1 coordinate 1,084,741, forward strand.
AAGGACGGCACGCTTGTGGGCATCATCTGCCAGAGCGATCTCATCAGCCAGCAGAAGAAACTGAACGTACCCACACTGTTCACGGTACTCGACGGCATCATTCCCATGCGCTCCATGTCTGATCTAGACGCGGAAATGCGCAAGATAGCCGCAAGCAAGGTATCGGAAGCCATGACGGCAGCCCCGACAACCGTACGTCCCTCGACTCCTATTGACGAGATAGCCTCTCTCATGGTGGACAACCAGTATCACTCCCTGCCTGTCGTCGAAGACGGACAGGTGGTCGGCATTATCGGCAAAGAAGACATCCTTAAAACCCTCATCCCCGGATAACAGGCTACCGTGCATCTGAAGCTACTTGATTCCGATACAACCGAATATCTGGGACGGGCCGTAGCCACTGCCTTGCAGAAGACTGGCACGGCCTGTCCCATTCTCTTTCAGGGACCGCTCGGCAGCGGCAAGACCACACTGGTCAGAGCCCTGGTCGAGTCCATGCCCGGCGGAGATAACGCCGAGGTCAGCAGTCCCAGCTTTAACGTTTACAACATCTACCCCACCAGACCGGAAATCGTTCACTACGACATGTACCGGCTGGAAGGCTCACCCGTGGAAAGCAGCTATTACGAGTTCCTCGATGAGGGGCGCTCCGTGCTGCTGGTGGAATGGGCGGAATTCATACCCCGTGCCGAATGGCCCGATGAGTGGTTGCTTTTTCGCTGGCTTCCATGCGATGAAGGCCGTCTCGTCGAGATTTCGTCCAGCGGTTCATCCGCAAGACGCTGCTACGACGAATTGCGTCTTCTGGTGGAACAGTTACGCCAGTAGGGTTGGGTGATGGGTCTAGACGGACAAAGGGCCGTCCTGTGGTATAACCCCTTAAACAGACAAAGGAATCGGTATGCGTATTCTGGTTCAGAAATTCGGGGGAACTTCCGTTGCCAACCTTGAGTGCATGAAACAGGTTCGCGAAAAAACTCTTGCCGCGAGAGCCAAGGGGTACAAGGTGGTTGTTGTCCTTTCCGCCCGTTCGGGAGACACCAACAAGCTGCTGGCCCTCGCAGACGAGTATTCACGCGACCCTGATTCTGCGGAAGTAGATTCCCTTGTTTCCACCGGCGAGCAGGTTTCTGTCGCCCTGTTCGCCATGATCATGAAGGATGCCGGCGTGAAGGCCCGCTCTCTTCTGGGATTCCAGATTCCCATGAAGACCGATCAGGCTCACGGAAAAGCCAGAATCCTCGGGATAGACAACGAAAAACTCACTGCGCTGCTCAATGATTACGATGTACTTGCAGTTGCCGGTTTCCAGGGCATTACTGAATGCAACCGCATCACCACCCTTGGTCGTGGCGGTTCCGACACTTCCGCTGTTGCTCTGGCTGCCGCGCTTGGCTGCGAGTGTGAAATCTACACAGATGTGGACGGCGTTTACACCACCGATCCCAACATGTGCAGCACCGCCCGCAAGATGGACCGCGTCTCCTATGACGAGATGCTGGAAATGGCCAGCATGGGCGCCAAGGTTCTGCAGATACGATCGGTGGAATTTGCCAAGAAGTACAAAGTGCCCGTGCACGTTCGTTCCACCTTCACCGACACTCCGGGAACATTAGTAACGCAAGAGGATTCAACGATGGAAGCAGTTCTCGTTTCTGGCATTGCCTATGACAAGGATCAGGCACGTGTAACGCTGCGTGACGTACCGGACGTTCCCGGTGTGGCTTACAGCCTGTTCGGCCCCCTTGCCGACAAGGGCGTTGTCGTGGACATGATCGTTCAGAACCCCAGCCGCAATGGCAAGACCGACATGACCTTCACCGTTCCCCGCGGGGACCTGAAGAAAACGCTCACCCTGATGGAAGAAATCAAGCAGGAAACCGGCGCAGCAGAAGTGTTGCACGACCTGCACGTATCCAAAGTTTCCGCCATCGGCGTGGGCATGCGCAACCATTCCGGCGTAGCCGCCAAGGCTTTTGCAGCCTTGCGCGCCATGAATATAAATATTCTCATGATCAGCACTTCCGAAATCAAGATTACCTGTCTGATTGAGGAAAAATATACTGAATTGGCGGTTCGCACCCTGCACGACGCCTTCGGGCTGGATAAAGACTCCATGCTTGGCTGATCATGAAAAAAATACAGATATACGACACGACGCTTCGGGACGGCACCCAGTCAGAAGACATCAACCTCAATAACGAGGACAAGATCAAGATCGCGATCAGGCTCGATGAGCTTGGTGTGGATTTTATCGAAGGTGGCTGGCCGGGTTCCAACCCTGTGGACCGCGCATTTTTCAGCGAAATTCAGAATTATCAGCTGAAACACGCGCGCATTGCCGCATTTGGCAGCACGCATCACCCCAACTTTCTGCCGGAGAACGATCCGAACCTACGCAGCCTGTTGGATTCCGGTGCCAGCGTTTGCACCATTTTCGGCAAGACATGGAACATCCATGCCACGGAAGCCCTACGTGTTTCCGAAGAACGAAATCTTGAAATAATTCATGATTCCGTGGCTTACCTGCACTCGCAGGGCAAGCCTGTGTTCTTTGATGCGGAACACTTCTTCGACGGATACAAATCCAACCCGGAATATGCCCTTGCCGCCATAGGCAAAGCATTCAAAGCCGGGGCGGAAGTGCTTGTGCTCTGCGACACCAACGGCGGCACCCTGCCCTCTGAGGTTTCCGCCATTGTCGCCGAAGTCCGCAAAGCGCTGCCGGAGGCCAATATCGGCATCCACACGCACAATGACTGCGAGATGGCTGTGGCCAACTCCATTGCTGCCGTGCAGACAGGGGCCATGCACATTCAGGGTACCATGAACGGGGTGGGCGAGCGTTGCGGAAACGCAAACCTCTGCTCCATCATTCCGATTCTCGAACTGAAGTGCGGCGGTGCATACACCACCATTCCGCGCGAAAAGCTGCAGCTCATCACGGCAACCTCGGCCTATGTATCCGATGTGGCCAACATGCAGCCCTTCAGCCGTCAGCCCTTTGTGGGCCGCTCGGCTTTTGCGCACAAGGGTGGCATCCATGCCAGTGCGGTCAACCGTCTGGCCATGCTCTACGAACATGTCGACCCCAGAGAACTGGGCAACCGCCAGCGCGTACTGCTCACGGAACTGGCCGGCCGTGCCAACATAGTGAGCATGGCGCGCCGGTTCGGATTCCATCTGGACAAGGATGAGCCGGTGGTAAAGGGACTGCTCAACGAGCTGAAGACCCGCTCCAGCATGGGCTACGACTATGCTGCGGCCGAAGCTTCCGTGGAACTGCTGCTGCTCAAGAAGCTTGCGCGCCGCGGAGTGCGGGAGTTCTTCAACCTCGTACAGTTCCGCGTGCTGGAGCTCAAGGATTCACACGGAAAGGAACCCTACTCCGAAGCATCTGTCCGGGTCGAGGTGGAAGGCATTACCGAGCACACGGCAGCCACGGGACACGGTCCGGTCAACGCGCTGGACAACGCCCTGCGCAAAGCGCTCATCGGCTTCTACCCGCGACTCAACGAAATGCGCCTTCTCGACTTCAAGGTACGCGTCATGACCGCGGCCAACCCTGACGGCGGCGGAACAGCCTCCGTAGTGCGGGTACTCATCGAATCCGGCGACCAGCAGTCGCGCTGGGTAACGGTGGGGGTCTCGTACAACATCATAGAGGCCAGCTGGCAGGCCCTTGTCGATTCCATCACGTACAAGCTCTACAAGGACGAGTACGAAAAACGGAAAAACGAAACGGACGACTAGCCTCTTCCCCAGAATAAAAGGCCGGAACCATGTTCCGGCCTTTCTTTTTGGCTTTCGGATAAAACGTCGGAGAATTTTGCCATACGCGCCGCTAGTCGTTCAGCGCGCGGCAGCGAAGTTAAGGGTATGCAAATAAAGAGCAGGCCTAGCTGGCCATACGCTCAACACTTACGCGATATTGCACAATGTCTTCCACGGTCAGCACAGGCATGCCGTGCTTTTTGCCAAGCGCGACAATTTCGGGCAGGCGGGCCATGGAACCGTCCTCATTGGTTACTTCGCACAACACGCCGCAGGGCTCAAGTCCGGCAAGGCGCATAAGATCAACAGTTGCTTCGGTGTGTCCCCTGCGGCTGAGTACTCCACCATCACGGGCGCGCAAGGGGAAAACATGACCGGGTCTGTTCAGATCCGCAGGCTTGGCCGTAGAAGATGCGGCAGCCTTGATCGTGCGCACACGGTCAGCGGCAGAAACACCGGTGGTAACACCTTCGGCAGCTTCAATGCTCACGGTAAAGGCGGTCTGGTGCCTGCTTTCGTTTTTCTCCACCATCATGGGCAGTTTGAGTTGACGAACTTTTTCGTCCGTCAGACACAGGCAGACAATACCACTGCATTCGCGGATGAGCATAGCCATCTGCTGCTGGTTCAGATGTTCTGCGGAGAAGATGAGATCTCCCTCATTTTCCCTGTCCTCGTCATCGGTAACAAGCACACCTTGTCCGTTACGCAACGCATCAAGTGCGCGTTCCACCCTTTCGAGCGGGGAACCGAAAGAGGACAGCAAAGACTGATTCATGGTGACTACTCCTGTAGTAAACAAACCAGAATCAGGGCACGGAAAAAGACAGATGCCGGAAGAATATCCGGCACAGGGTATGAAATACCCTCGGCGGGATGCTGACTGTCTTAAACTCTTCCATCCGGACTATACCGTCGGCTCTGGCATTTCACCAGATCTGCTGACCTCCGCATCCATTGACCATCGCCGGAGCGGAGCGCTCGCGGGCTCTCCGAAGCAACTCGGAATACCGCCGGTAGGGAATTTCACCCTGCCCTGAGAATAAGCAGCTGGAATCTATCTCTCAAAACGGCAAGGTGTCAACACCCGGCTGCAGAGAATAAAAAAAGCCTCCTGTAAAAAAAGAGGCTGTAAGCATTTCTGGCATTATTGCTCATTCTTCTATGATACTGCAGCAACTGCCTGCGGGTGAATAGACAAACTTCGCAACCCGGTTACGTCCGGCATTCTTGGCAAAATACAAGGCCTTGTCAGCCGCATCGATAAGGTTTTCCTGATAGGCTCCCTTCCACGTCGGATCGGCTTCTGCAAGCCCGCTCGAAATGGTGATCCGTATCCCCTTACGCATAATATCGCCATTGCTGTCGCGGATAACAAAGTTGTACCGCTCCATACGCTTACGGATGTCTACCGCAAGCTCTTCCGCCACAAGCGCCGAAGAACCGCGCAGGATGATGGCAAATTCCTCGCCTCCGTATCGGCACGGATGCACCTCCAGCCCTTCTGAACCGAAGGCCGAGATGGACTGACGCATGAGACAGGCAACCGTGGTTAACGCCTGATCACCAATGCGGTGACCAAATTCATCGTTAAAATCCTTGAAGAAGTCTATATCGAGCATGAGCAAGGCCAGCGGAATACTTTTTTCCTTCCATTCTCTGACGCCTTGTTCCAGCACTTCATCAAAGGCCCGCCGGTTATTCAAACCGGTCAGGGGGTCTGTCTTGCTCAACTGATCCAGATTTTCCATGTCCCGTTCCATAAGGCTTATCACCTCACGGAACGTGGCCTGAAGCAATGAGACTATTTCTGATGAATCCTGTCCGCTGGTTACTGCCTCCACGCTCCGGGCTTCCAGATGCTTCACGTCACCCTTGCGGCGCTGCATGAGGCGCTTGAATTCCTCAGCAAGCTGCACGGTTTCCTGCAGGGCGGCATTAAGGCGCTGCTCATACGGAGCAACCAGAATTTCCCGGTCCCGCATGAGCACTTCCCTGAAGCGGTCCTCGCTGAAATCTTTGCGCTTGAGCACATCAACCAGCAGTGCCTGAACCTGGCTCTTCTGAATTTCCGAAAGATAGGAATAATCCTCAAGCCCCCGCATATACAGGACGAGTGTGCGCCACTTGGCATCACGCGGCACACCGGCCTTATCCAGCATTTCGCAGAATTTGCCGTCTTGTGTAAAATCGCATGAACCGGATCTTTCGCATTGCAGAAGAGTAGAGGGCATCTGTATTCAACCTATGGGACTGTAAGTGATTATTTCCCATGCCGGGGCATGGCATCAATATTCAACTGATTGCGTAATATGCCTTAAAAAGAATGTACTGTCATTGAAATCTATTGGTCAGGCCAGATCCTGCAGTGCCTCGCGGGGGCAAACCCCATGTCAAAGGCCTGCTCAACATTCCGGAATTCTATTCTATTTTTTGCAGATATCTGTCCGGAACCGTCACACATAAAAGTAAACAAGCGCTTACTTTTACGGTTGCCCACATACGTATCGCTTCTCTTCGAAATTATATCCACCACCTGCCACATCCCCACCCGCCCTTTCACTGCATCACGCTGCAACTCCAACAAATTCTCAAAAATTCTGCGGGGCACATCAGCATGCCAGTATACCATGGCGTATCCTTCTGAAACCAGAATTTCAGCAACGTTGCTGCCCTGCGGAAGCACAAGCCGGGCAAGGGTACGCCCGTAACGGTCTTTGGATGGAGTTCCGCTCATGACACGAATCTCCTTTCCCATAACCAAAGAGGCAAGCGCATCGCGGGATTGAACGGCATAAAACTGGTTTGCGGCACCGTCTTTGCCCATTTCCGGGGCGTCTATACCCAGGAGCCTTACTACCTCTCCAGAGACAAGAACCACGGTATCACCATCGGGAACAAAGCGTACAGTCGCCCTTCTTCCTTCGTTCCCGACATCTGGTTTCGCAAAGGCAGCGGGTTGATGAAGAAACAGAAGGCAACCGAACAGCAGTACGGTCACAACCGCCAGCAGTCCCGGGCATCCGGCGGGGGGGCGCATAAAAGGATTGCGCATAACGAGTTTGGAAACCTCACAGAAAGAAAGACGGGCGACCTTGGGTCGCCCGTCTCATTATCAGCTTTCGTAGTACGAACGCAGGGTCTGGCTTCGAACAGGATGCCGCAACTTTCGAAGCGCCTTGGCTTCGATCTGGCGGATACGTTCGCGGGTAACGTTAAAGAGCTTACCCACTTCTTCCAGAGTGTGGTCGGACTTTTCGCCAATACCGAACCGCTTGCGCAGCACCTGCTCCTCACGGGGGGTAAGGTCGGCAAGCACGCTGGCAATCTGTTCGCCAAGCTTGGTGTTGACCACCTCTTCGGACGGCGCAACAGCCTTCTTGTCTTCAATGAAATCGCCGAGGCTGGAATCTTCCTCATCCCCGATGGGAGTTTCGAGAGAAATGGGTTCCTTGGCGATCTTGAGGACCTTCTTCACCTTGTCGATGGGATAGTCCATACGCTCCGCAATTTCTTCGGGCGTGGGGTCGCGTCCCAGTTCCTGAACAAGGTAGCGGGAAGTGCGGATAAGCTTGTTGATCGTTTCGATCATATGCACAGGGATACGGATGGTACGGGCCTGATCCGCGATGGCGCGGGTGATGGCCTGACGTATCCACCAGGTAGCATACGTGGAGAACTTGTAACCGCGCTGGTATTCGAACTTGTCCACCGCCTTCATGAGGCCGATGTTCCCTTCCTGAATCAGGTCGAGGAACTGCAACCCGCGGTTGGTGTACTTCTTTGCGATGCTCACAACAAGGCGCAGGTTGGAACGGATAAGCTCCTGCTTGGCACGCATGGCGGCACTGTTGCCACGCTTGATGCGCCACAGCACTTCTTCAAGGTCCGTCACGTTGTGACAACACTTTTCCTGCAGGCGCTTGAGAATTTCGATCTTGCCTATGATCATTTCCTTGAAGGAAAACAGCTCCTCCACGGTCAGGCCAAGTTCGTCCGCAGCGACGACAGGATTTATTTCGCGTTCTTCCAGCTTGGAGAACAGAGTCTGGATGTCCACCTGCGTCTTGCCGGTGGACAGTATATACGCTGAAAGGTCACGCTGGCAGTTATGCATCTGCCGCACGTAGTCTTCAACAGTCTCGATAATACGGTCGATGAGCGTCTTTTCCAGCTTGATGTCACGCAGCCGGAGAACAATCTCTTCCTTGTAGCTGATTATTTCCTTCTGCAGACCTGCCACACGCTTGTCGAGCGTGGCACATTCATCCAGCTTCAGATAGATCTTCTTTCGCTTCTTGTAGACCGACTTGATTTCATCAAGCAGTTTTATGACGCGCTCGCGCTGGTTCAGCTCATCTTCACTGGGGTCGTCTTCCTCAATGGTTTTAACCACATCTTTCAACTTGATGCGGTTATCCTTGAGATCGTCGCCCACGTGAATGAGTTCTTCAACAGCCACAGGCACTTCAACAAGGGCGTACAGAACGTCCTGCTCGCCCATTTCTATCTTCTTGGCGATGACAACTTCACCGTCGCGGTCCAGCAGGGGCACAGCCCCCATTTCCCGCAGATACATGCGCACGGGGTCCGTGCTGCGGGTGGCGTAATCGGCAGAATCTTCATCGTCAGTCAGTTCAATATCAACTTCGCCCGCGTCTTCGTCAGATTCGCTGGGAGTCACGGCAATGGCTTTGCCTTCTTTTTCCGTGTCGACAATCGCAATGTCGAGCTGGTCAAAGATGCCGATGATCTCTTCAATCTGCTCAGGGGTGTTGACCTCGGCAGGCAGGGCCTTGTTGACTTCATCAAAAGTCAGAAAACCGCTGACCTTACCCTTGGCGATGAGGGTTTTGATCTGCTGGATGTCCTTAATATTCCCCATTGGACCTCCCCAAGGATTCGTTTAACACACGAAGAAGTTCCATGTCCGCGTCCGGTTCGCCACCCTGTTTCATTTGCCGCATGGCGGCTACGAGGGATTGCCCTTGCTGCTGGCGGCGGTTCTTTTCCAGAAACGCGCAGACATCACGAAGCTCTTCCTGTTCCTTTTCGGCCGGCACAGAGTTTTCCACCCTGTTCCGTATCCAAAATTCCTTTTCTTTTCCATCAAGGTACATGGCGACATCGCCAGTACCATGTTCCAAGACCGCTTCCCACAACCGTTCCGCCCAAGGGGCTTGCAGCAATTCACGGCCGCCATGCTCCTCAAGCACTGATTGCAGGTGCGGATAACGCACTAAAAACAACAGAACCGTTTCTTCCAGCGACACAGCCAGTGACGGCTTTACCGCAGGTGGCTGCGGAACAGACTGCTGACGACGTGCGCCACCCCTGTTTGCATACCCACCGGAGCGTCCGGCAGAAGGCTGTGCCTGGGCACCGGACCATGTCTGTCGTTCACTCTTTCCATTCTGATACTTACGAGTTGGCTTTGCGCCCTGTCTGTTGGCATATGACGGTCCACCTGTGGTGCGGCCACCTGCTTCCGGGTGCCAGCCCGGACCGTTTTCCATGCCATAACGGGCAGATACCGGCCGTTTTGGAGCGGCAGTGCGGCGTAAATCCGCCTCATCAAGCCCCAAACCGCCGGCAAGCCGGGAAATATAAAACGAGCGCAGCTCCGGCTGCACCAGCGAATCCAGAAAACGGGTCACCCACTCCAGAACCTCACGGGGAGCCCACTGCGAAACAGTGCTCATGCAGTAGTCCATGCCGTCAGGAGCTGCCTGCAGCTGCCCCTCAAAAGCCTCGGTACCCTGCCCCTGCAGCAGGCTGTCCACATCCTCGCCTTCCGGCATGAGCACAACGCGGCATTGCATGCCGCGGCTCAGGACCATTTCACAGCTTTTCAGAGCCGCCTTTCTGCCCGCCTCGTCTCCGTCGAAAATGAGATCGATGCTGGAGCAGAAGCCGCCAAGGCGTTTCACCTGATCGGGCGTAAGTGCCGTTCCGAGCACACCGCAGGCATTTTCGTACCCGAACTGGTGCAGGGTGAGAACGTCCATGTATCCTTCGGTGAGCAGAGCACGTTTCTGGGCAGTTATGGCCCGCCGTGCCTGAAATAATCCGTAAAGATGCTCACCTTTCTTGTAGATGGGCGTATCGCTGCTGTTGATATACTTGGCCTGTTCCTTGGCCTCATCCTTCACGATGATACGGCCGCCGAACGCGATAACCTGTCCTGAAAGATCTTTGATCGGGAAAATCAGTCGTCCGCGGAAGCGGTCATACATGTTGCCCCGCTCGTTGCGCGAAAGAAGTCCGGATTCCACCCCTTGTGCGGGAGAAAATCCTTCGCTCTGCAGAGCATCACCGAGCGAATGCCATTCATCCGGCGCCCAGCCCAGTTCGAACGCTTCAACAATCTGCGGAGCCATGGAGCGACCGGCAATGTAGTCTCTGCACTGCTTACCCTTGGGAGAACGCAGGCAGGCGGAAAAATGGTTCCGCGCAATCTCGTACATGCGCAGGCATTGCCGCTTCGTGTCTCTTTCCTGCTGTGCGCGCGGGTCGGGCTTGTATTCCTGCAGCTCCACACCGGCTTCTTCAGCCAGTTGCGCAATGGCTTCGCGGAACTCCAGACCGTTCACCCGGCAATAAAAATCAATCAGGTCGCCTGATGCATGGCAGCCGAAACAATAAAAGAACCCATCCTGTTCATTAATGCTGAACGAAGGGGTCTTCTCCTGATGAAAAGGGCACAGTCCTTTCCAGCGCCCGCTCACCTGCCGCAGCTCCATATAGCGCCGCGCCAGATCCGCAAGGTTTATACGGGCCTTAATTTCCCGAACTGCTGAATAGTCCCGACTGCTCATGTGAATACTCAAGGGTGCACAAAAGCACCCGCCGGCCCATTGTCCAACCGGCGGCGTGCGCAGCCCGTGCTATTTGAAATCCACTATGGTCATCCCGTCGCCTCCCATGTCTTCCGGCGCAAGCCGGAATTCGGATACGGCAGGAAAGTCGCGCAACAGCCGGTGTACTTCCTTACGAAGCACGCCGGTTCCGCGTCCGTGAACAATCTCGACCTGTGATACATTACCCAGAAGGGCTTTATCAAGAAAACGCGACACTTCGCTTAAAGCTACATCAGTCCGCATTCCCCTCAAGTCAAGTCTCAAGGCAATATTTCTTTCTGCCTTGACCGTCGCTCCTGTCGTGACAGGAGTCTTGGGACCCGCAACTCCCTTTTCGTCCACAAGAGCAAGGTCTTTACCTTCCACCCACATGGAAACGCCGGAAAGATCAATTTTTACGCGATTGCGGCGACCGTCGACCTCTTCAACCACACCGGTCTTGCTCCACGGCAGGTAGGAAAGGCGCTGCCCCGGCTGAACAACCTCAACAGAGAAGGGCTTAACGGGCTCCGGCTGTACGACAACCGGCTTAACCAGTTTTTCGCGGGTTTTCGAAAGTTCCTTCAGCGCCGACTTGTGACTCACCTTGCCGGACTTCCAGTCTTTCAGAACACCCTGTGCCTGTGTCTGCACTTCTGTGAACAGCTTTTCACGGTCACGTTCAAACCGCTCTTCGAGCCGGTCACGTTTGGAGCGGAACTTGTCGCGCTCCTTATGCAGAGTCTCGATCTCCTTCTCACGGGTCACCGCGAGGGAGTTGAGGCGGTCGATGAGCGCGGAAGTATCTTCCCCGTCCATGAGCAGATAGCTCTCTGCCCTTCTGAGGACCGTTTCAGGCATGCCGTGTTCGCGTGCCACATCAAGAGCCTGCGACGCTCCCACCTGATCATAGGCAAGGCGGTACAGCGGTTTCTTGGTGTTCGGGTCAAAAAGCACGGAAGCGGCGCGAACTTTCTCACGGCTGAGGGCATAGGCCTTCAGTGCTGGGAAATGGGTAGCCGCCGCAATGGAAGCATCCTTCTCAAGCAGCTCGTCAATGACTGCCTGAGCAAGGGCTGCGCCCTGTGCAGGATCGGTGCCTGCACCAAATTCATCGAGTATGACCAGCGTTTCGGCATCTGCCTTGTCCCACAGGGCACTCAAATGGCGAATCTGCGCCGTAAACGTGGAAACATGCCCTTCAAGGCTCTGCTCATCGCCGATAAAGGCAAACACCTTGGTCCACAGGGGAAGCGTGCTTCCGCCTGCAACCGGCACCGGCAGACCGCTCATGGCCATGAGCGCGATAAGGCCGATGGTCTTGAGGCACACGGTCTTGCCACCTGCGTTACCACCGCTGATCACCAGAGCCTTCTGGCCGGGTTTCAACTGCAGGTTGAGCGGCAGTGATCCCTTTTCGGTCAGGGCAAGCAAAGGATGACGGGCTTCACGCAGATTGAGCGGCGTTTCGGCAGAAAGCTCCAGAGCCGTGCCGTCGAAGGCAGCAGCCAGCGAGCACTTTGCCAGCAGTACATCAACCTTCACCAGAAGGTCATGCACTCCGCGAACGGATGCAAGCTGGGAACGGATAAGACCGGTGAGGTAGATGAGCACCTTGCGCTCTTCTTCGCGCTCCTGCTGCTTGAGCTCCTGCAGTTCGTTGTTGAGATCCACAAGGAACAGCGGCTCGAAATAGCAGGTTTCTCCGGTCTGCGAATAATCGTGGATGATGCCCTGCACCCTGCCCTTGAAGTTGCTCTTCAGCGGCAGCACATAGCGGTCGTTGGCAAGGGTGAGGTACTCGTCCTGCATGTACTGAAGCAGGTTGTAGGTCTGCACCACTTCCTTGACCTTGCGGGTGCAGGTCTGGTGGATGCGACGCACTTCCTGACGGACGAGCAGCAGTTCGGGAGAGCTTTCATCGCGGATCTGGCCGTTGTCGCCTATGCATCGTGCAAGACCGGACCAGCTCTGCCCCGGCCAGGGGTAGCGGTCCACGGCTTCTTGCAGCAGAGGCCATTCAACTGATCCGCCGGGTGCCGAAGAAATAGAATCCACAAGCTCCTTGGCCTGCGCAAGCACCTGACGCAGTGCCCACAGATCATCCAGATCAAGCACATTGCCGGGCGCTTCGACAAAATCGAGCATGCCGGACAGCGGCGGAAACTGACGCAGCCGGAAAGAGGCATACTGGGACCAGACCTGGCCCTGCCGGAAAAAGTCCATCTCCGAACGGGCAGAATCCGGAGACAAAGGCTCCACCTTGCGGCAGGCTTCGGCTCCGGCATCCGATACGGCAAGCCCGGCAAGATGCACAAGCACCTTGTCGAACTCAAGATTCTGAAGAGTACGTTGTTCCATGCAGAAGAAGACTAAGAAAGCTTTTCGCGAACGAGTGCGCTCAGCTTCTTTCCGTCCACGCGCCCCTTGTAATCGGCCATAATGGGGTTCATCACCTTGCCCATATCCTTCATATCCGCTGCACCGGTTTCGGCGATGGTTTTGTCCACAAGAGCAGACAGCTCTTCATCGGAAAGGGGCTGGGGAAGGTAGGTCTTGAGCACTTCAAGCTCTGCGGATTCAATGGCGGCAAGGTCGGGACGATTGGCGGAATTGAACTGCTCAATGGAGTCCTGACGCTGCTTTGCCTGCTTCATGATGACGCCGAAGACATCTTCATCGGTCAGCTCACGAAGAAGTTCAACCTGAAGGTTCTTGGCTGCAGTCTTCAGGTGACGCAGCACGCCGAGCTTGACCTGATCCTTAGCCTTGTACGCGGCAATGTAATCCGCTTCGATCTGCTTTGCGAGGCTCATGGCGGTGACCTGTGATGGTGGGGGGTGATAAAGAATAATGCGGGGACTCGAAACTAACCGAATCCCCGCTATAATGCATCATGAATGCTTACATGAATGCTCCCGACTAAGCGGGCTCACGCGAGGCTAGCTCGCGTTCATCTTTCTCATCTTTTTAACAAGACGCTTGCGTGCGGCGGCCTTTTTCTTCTTGCGCATCACGCTGGGCTTTTCGAAGTGCTGACGCTTCTTCATTTCGGAAAGAACACCAGCCTTCTCAACCTGCTTCTTGAAACGGCGAAGCGCGATATCGAAGTTATAGTCACCTTCTTCGAGGAATACACCTGGCATTAAAAATCACCACCTTCATGCAATGTCCGTTTGGCGAAAGTACGCCAAGGCAAGAAGGTCAGATACTCCTTCCACAAAATCTTGGCAAGCACTTTGTTTATCGGACAATAAAAAAGGCCTGTCCGGCTGGACAGGCCTTCAAACCAGACAGCAACAAAATTTAGTGGCTACCGTGCCCGTGGCCGTGTTCGTCCTGACGGGCCTGCATCACGGACTTCAGGATAACATACCCGAGACCGGAGCAAAGAACGAACAGAACAGCGTACAGCACACCAAAAAACACAAAATGGTCAGCCATCCACCATGGAATATCCATGGGCAGCGGGCTCTGAATAGTTTCACCGTGCAGCATTTGCGCCTCCGAAGCTACTACTTGATAGCTTCTTTAAGAAGCTTGCCGGGACGGAACTTAACCACCTTGGCGGCGGGAATGGAAATTTCTGCGCCGGTACGGGGGTTGCGTCCCTTACGTTCCTTGCGCTCTTCGACAACAAAAGTGCCGAAACCGGTCAGGGTGAGCTTGCCTTCCTTGACCAGAACGTCTTCAACAGCGTCGATGAAGGCGTTAAGGGAACGCTCGGCATTAGCCTTGGTGAGGTTCGCCTTTTCTGCAATCTTTTCGATGAGATCCGCTTTAGTCATCTGCCACATCCTCCTCTCTGGGGTTTACCAAATAACACGCTTGGCAAAAAGATATCACCTAGGGCTCATTCACGCACCGAGGTGACTTTGAGATTTTTTTCTCAAACCCAGAAAACCCTTATCAGATGCGTAAATCTGGCGCAACGGTAAATATTGCCTTCGGCAGTAGGCAAACACCATTTCACCCTTCAAGTCAAGCAGGAATCCAATTTTTTACAGTAGTTGCGAGCAACTGGAACTGTCTTGGGGTCAGGTTCTCAGGACGGGCTGTGGGCAGCACTCCAGCCGCCGCAAAAGCCTCATCAAGCCTTTCTCCAAAATAACCACGCAGAATTGTTTGCATTTGCTTTCTGCGCTGCTGAAAACAGACCTTGATTACCCACGACAGAGACGCGGGATCGAAGTCCAGCTCATGTTTGGGAATTGGCTCAAACCTGAGTACGGCGGAATCGACCTTAGGCCTTGGCTTGAATACGGTAGGTGGCACGATAAACGCCCTTTTCGGCCGGCAGAAGCTCTGCAGCCAAACGGTAAGGCCACCGTACTGCTTCGAGTTCGGCGCTGCGGTTATCCTGTCGCCAACCTCCTTCTGAATCATGAAGACGGCACGGACGAGTCCCGGTGCCCTGCTGAGAATATCCCACATCAACGGTGAGGCAACATTGTACGGCAGATTGCCGATGACCTTCCAGGAAGGTCCCACTCCAAGATTCTCCCACGGAAAAAGCAGTGCGTCCGTCAGCACGACATTCAGTTCAGGATCACCGGCCGGAGGATTTTTTCTGTGCTCCGAGGCCCAATGATGGTCCTTCTCCAGAATAGTGAACCATTTGGGTCCCCGCGCGTGAATAAGGTGGGTCAGCGCACCGGGGCCGGGGCCGATCTCAATCACACGGTCTTCCGGAGTAATACCGAGCTCATCTACAATTCGATTGGCGATGTTCTTGTCTTGCAGGAAATTCTGGCCGAGGCTTTTCTTGGCACGAGGCCCGGAATGGATATCTAGAGTCATGCGGGAACTTCCTGTCGCATAAAAATATGAATGGAGGGTCTGCACGGCGTGCTTCCGCTCTCGAAAGCACAGGCAGATATCTAGCGGGTGGAGTCAGAGGAAACGTCGGAAGCAATACCTTTCTGATGAGGCAACGCCGCGGTTCCGGCGACTATGTCACTCTGGCCTGCAGAGGTATCAGCGGCACGTTTATCAGCTGCAAGCTCTGCGGCTTCTCTCTCGGCCTTCTTCTTCTGGTACTTCTTGATCAGCCGGATCATGCGCTTTTGTCTGTAGCGGTTCACAGCCTTGAAGGCCAGTATATACGTGACAAAGGCGCCGGGCACACCAAGAATCAAACCTCCGGTGAACATGACCACCACAAGGCCCCAGCCCTGCTCTATCATGGCTTTGAGTTCCAGATGGTGAAAGTCCAGCTCGGGCGTATCCACCGGCATGATCATGCGTCCCACATAGTAGAGCATGGTATAGAAAGGGATCAGGTTTACCGGATTGGAAATCCATGTACCGAGTGCTGCAGGAATCTTGCTGGCTCTGAAGACAAAGGCAAGGGAAAGAGCCACTATGGTCTGAAAAGGTATGACGGGTAGAAAACCGACAAAAACGCCAACCGCCAGCCCCATGGCAACGGAATGAGTAGAGGCCTTCAGGCGCATGACCCGAAGGTAGTTGTATCTGAGCGTCCGCTTGAATGTTTCCCATCGTTGCTGCACGAGCCAGAATCTCCCTGATTGATCGATCCAGTCTAAACAAGCTCAATTACGAAAGCGTGTCGAAGCGGGCAAACTTGAGCATGAGTCCTGCCCTTCCCTGCGTGGCGGAACGTAAATCCGTCGAGAAGCCAAACAGCTTTCTCATGGGGGCAAGTGCCTGTACAACCTTCTGCCCCGCATGGTCAAACATGTTCCCAACCCGGGCCCCCTTCATGCCCAGCAGGCTGATGACATCGCCGACGTAGGAGTCGGGAACAGACACTTCCACATGCATGATGGGTTCAAGCAACACAGGGCCTGCAAGCTCCAGCACCTCCTTGAGGGCCAGCACCGCCGCCATGTGGTACCCGGCAACGCTTGACGCACCGTCCTTGCGCTCCATTGCAAGGATGGAGACATCGACATCCTGCACCGGATAGCCCTTCTGAACGCCACTGAACAAACTATCATTAATCCCTTGTTCCACTGCGTCAAGCCACTGCGCCGGCCATCCGTCGGTATTCATCTCGAAGCGGACGCGGTTGCCCTTGTCCCGCTCACGGGGGGCAATACGAACAGAAACCTTGCCAAAGTGATGCTGGTCGCCAAGCTCTCTATCAAACACGCCGGTCGCCTCGGCAGTCTTAGTCACGGCTTCCTGATACACAACCTGCGGATTGCCTGTTCGGGGTGATACCTTGTACTCCCTGCGCAGCCTGTCTATGACCACTTCCAGATGCAGCTCGCCCATACCGGAAATGACGCGCTGGCCGGTCTCTTCGTCCTGCACAAAGGTAAGGGTGGGGTCTTCCTGAAGATACTTTTCCAGCACCTCGTCCAGTTTATCCCCTTCCTCAGAGTTTCTGGGCTCAAGCGCCAAGGATATGACAGGCTTATACGCTGCGATATTTTCAAGAATGTAAGGATGTTCAGGGGTGGCGATGGTATCTCCGGTGCGCGCGCCCTTGAGCCCCGCAGCCGCGACGATATCGCCGGCATAAGCGTGCTCAATCTTCTCCTGATGGCTCGCGTGCAACCTGAACAGACGGGATATTCTCTCGGATTCTCCCTTTGTCACGTTGCGGTAGACCTCTCCGGCCTTTATCTCGCCGGAGTAAATGCGCATGAGCACCATCTTGCGCCCGTCATCCATGAAAACCTTGAAAGCAAGCGCCCCCAAAGGAGCTGACGGAGAAACATCCAACGAGCACTTATCCTTGGTATTCTCCATATGGGCCACCGGAGGTTCAACATCGAGAGGCCCGGGCAGATAGTCCAGAACGCCATCGAGAACCAGCTGCACGCCTGTGTTTTTCAGAGCGGAACCGGCAAACACGGGAACCACCTGCAACTTCAGGGTGGCAGCGCGCAGCACGGCGCGAATCTCCTGTGCGGAAATATCTTCGCCTCCGAGATAGCGTTCCATGATACCGTCGTCGAAATCGGCAACACTTTCCAGCAGCCGATCGCGCCACGGGGCAACCAGCGATGCCTCCTCTTCTGTCAGAGGATGTCGGGTATACTCCCTGCCCTGCGAATCCTGATCGAATTCCACACGCTCCATCGTCACCACATCGGCAACACCGTAAAAATCCTCACCCTGCCCGAGCGGCACGACCACGGGAAGAGGATTCGCCTTCAACCGCGAGCGCATTCCTTCAAGTACTGCTTCAAAGTCTGCACCAAGCCTGTCCATTTTGTTGATGAACGCAAGCTTGGGCACGTGGAACTTCTCAGACTGCCGCCATACGGTTTCAGACTGGGGCTCCACCCCGCCTACGGCACAGAAAACGCCGATCGCACCATCAAGAACGCGCAGGCTGCGCTCTACTTCTATGGTGAAATCAACATGGCCGGGCGTATCTATGATGTTGATGGTGTGCTTGCCCCAGTGGCAGGATGTGCAGGCAGAGGCAATGGTTATGCCGCGTTCCTGCTCTTCCGGCATGAAATCCATGGTGGCGGTGCCTTCATGCACCTCGCCCATGCGATGAATTCTGTCGGTGTAATAGAGAATTCGTTCCGTGAGGGTGGTCTTGCCCGCATCAATGTGAGCTATGACTCCGATATTTCTGAGAAACTCAAGATACTTGGATGAAACAGCCTGCTTGGTCATGAGTCTCGCTCCGGCGAAAGATGTGGAAAATTAGGCGCAGGGCAGTATACCGGCTTAAAAAAGCTCCTTCCGGGTTACATCTCGGTCATCAGCGAAAGCCTGCGCTGCATGAAGAACTGCGGCTCAAGCTCCGGCCAGATCCAGCACCCCTCCTGCCCGGGCCCCAGCATCAGTGGAATGGAATCAGGCACAATATCAACCAGATCCGGCGTTCCTGCAAGTGCGAGAAAACCGCCCTCTTCCTGTACCATTTCAAGGTTTTCGCCATCATACCGCACGATCTGCAAATCCGGATGAGCCCATGAAAGAAGATCTTCATCTATATCGCAGGCATCTTCGGCCCCGGCGATCGCCAGTGAACCAGAAACGGGCTCAAACCAGCACGCGACATGTGGTGAACAGTCAAGGGCAAAACGGGCGACTGCGGCCTTCAACGCCTCATCAATCTTTCCGAGAACGAGACACCGGCCGCTTCCCTTGTTTGCCATTTCAGACAGCAGAACCGGCATGCGGTCTGCGGCAAGATTGACCACAGCCTCCTGTCCGGCCAGCTCAAAACCGGCCAGAACGGGAGCAGCCCAAGGCGCCCCCTCATCCGCTATCCGCACCACAAGCACGTTGGCAACTCCGGCCAGCAGCGCCGGCATGAGCGCAGCCACGGAACGCGGGCCTGAGGCGTATTCCCCCGCCAGAAAAACAATGGTCCATTCCACCGGGCGTATTTCAGCCACGGAAACAAAGCCCTGACGCCACTGTTTTTCCGCACGCCCCCATGTCATACCCGCAGCGCCATGCAGCACATGTAAACGGGCAATACACGTTTTGAGCCATGCCCTTCTTTCCGGCGTGGTACTCTCGTATGCTTCTCCAAACTCCTCGTCCGGCACCAGAAAGGTACCGAGCCAATCGGGGAAAGGGCTTTCATCAAACATCCGATCCTCGCAAATTTACGGTCTCGTCGCCGGTCTTATTATCCGGATGGCCCTTGTGGCGGGTAATGGGATTACCTCGTCTGGGATGCAGCCAACGTCTGCGCGAATCCTTACCCTTGCGCTGAATTTTGCCCCGGGAACGGGTAAACCAGAGAATACGCGCAAGCGCCGATCCCCCGAAAAGGATGTCAGCCCCCCATGCGGCAAGAACGGGGGATACTATCCCTTTTTCGCCAAGAGTTCCGCCCACTGTAAAAAGCGCATAATATACAAAGGTCAGCAGCAAACCGGTTCCAATGCAAATATACAGATTGTCCTTCCACGTGACCAGCATGAGACCGATAAGCCCCATGACCATAACTGAGCACGCGTAGGCCAGTTTCATATGCAAAGCTGTTCTGAGAGCCTCAACGTTTGATCCGGTGGCCTGCAACTGACGGGTTGCGGTCCAGAGCTTCCACAAAGGGAGTTTTTGCAGGTCTGTTCGCGGGTCAACAACCTGAAAGGCCGCTACGTCCTGCTGCAAAGGCAGGGAATAGGCGTCTGCCCGGCCTGTGGTAAGCATGCCGGGGTCGAGTATCCGCACGTTCCGGAGCGTCCAGTCTCCCGGCTTGGCGGTGAAGCTCCTTGCCTTGAGAACCTGTTTGATTTCCCTGCCGTCATCACTCAGCTCATAGGCCGTAACATTACGCCCCTGACGCTTGGCAGGCACCACGGTTCCCAAATGAACAATATACGCCCCTTCCGTGAACCAGACACGGTTCAGTTCCGTATCCTGAATGCTCTTTTTCCGGACATCTTCCTTCCAGATGCGGGCTGCCAGCTGCTCGCCCTGCACCCCGAGAAACTGGGAAAATGCCAGCTGCGCAACAGCCCAGGCAATGCCGCACACAAAAAAGAACCGGGCCAGCCGGAGAAAAGAAATGCCCCCGGCCTGCAGAGCCACCAGCTCGCGGCTGCGGGCCATGATGCACAGCTGCAGAATACAGGCGATCAGAAAAACTGCCGGAAGAATCTGTGAGATGATAAGCGGCGTTTTCACCACAAAATAGGTAATGGCCACTTTTGCGGAAACGCCTGCCTCAAGGAAGTCATCCAGACGGTCAAAAAGGTCGGAAAGCAGATAGAGACCGATGCCCACGCCGAGCACCATGAACATGAGAAAAAGGTTCTGCCGCAACAGATAGCGGGACATCAACGACATGCAGCACGCTCCTTGCGACGATGCAGGAAGGCGGCATGCTTCAACATACCAACAACGTTGAGGGAACGTTCACGGGCGGCACGCTGCAGCCCCACGGCCGCAAGAATTGCAAACATCAGGTTCGGCAGCCACACGCCCACCACCGGCGAAACTGTGCCCGATTCCCCAGCGGAAAAACCGACAGACAGCAGGCTGTAGTACACCAGAAAATTGACAAGGGCCATGATGACGCCCATCTGTCGTTCCATCCCCTCAAACGCGCAGGCAAGCGGCATGGCAAAAAGACCAAGAATAAAGCACGCAATCGGCAGGGCCAGACGCTTCTGCATCTCAACCTCCACCTTGCGCATATAGTTGAGATTGTCGGCGAATTCTCCAGGGGCGGCATACAGCTTTTTAAGCCCTGTCCACGACATTTCCTTGGGTTTAACCTCGCCAAGATCGAATCCGGTAACAAGCTTGTTCAGGTCAAGCCGGACAGTGTATTCTCTGAAGGAGAGCACACTCACGCTTCCTTTCTGCTGCCGGTAAACCTTTCCGTCCGCAAGACGGACCAGAATATCGCCACGGATCTTGTCCGTCTCGATTATCCCCCGCGGTGCGGTAATGGCAATGGTAGCCCCCTCACGGGTGCTGTCTTCCACCATAACCTCTTCCATCTTGCCACTGGCATTATCCACCTTGCGGGCATAAACCATAATTCCCGGGATGCTCTGATTGAACACACCGGGTTGTATGACTATGCGTGCACGCGTCTGCACGATATCCACAATGGTCGATCGGAAATTGCCCATCCCCCACGAAAGCCCGTACATGGAAATACCCATGTTGAAGAGGGTGCACAGCAGGCAGAATATGATTGGAGCCGGCAAAAGCTGATACAGACTCAGTCCGCCGGCCTTAAGGGCAACAAGCTCCCTGTCTGTGCTCATGCGCAGAAAGGTCAGAAACACACTGAGCATACAGGCTATCGGAACTATGAGCAGCAGGAAGAACGGCCCCAGATAAACGAATAGCATAGCCATATCTGCCGGTCCGACTTCCAGCCCGAGAAAAAGCTCCCGCAACTGCAGAACACGGCCGATCAGTATCAATGACAGCAGCGAGCCCAGACACAGGCTGAACAGGGACGATAGTTCCTTGAAAATTTGTCGGTGCAGCAAAGAAAGAGTAAGCAGAAACGCCCCCTACTCCTCGGTTTTGGCGGGTTTAAACAGGTCGCGCAGCATTTCCGCGTCCTTGGGACTCAGGTTGTAACGCATGCCCGCTTCATCAAGAAGCGGCCCCAGCGCCTTACCTTCCTTCAACAGTTCATCAATATACTGTGCAGCTCTACGGATCAGTTCGCCCTGCGGCATCACGGTAGTCACGATTGATTCCCCCAAGCTTGCGGTTGTTTCAGGAAGGCGGGTGAAGCCCTGGATATCACTACAGACGGGACTCCACTCCAAAATCGATTAAACCTACACCACTCGTCCCGCGCTTGCAACACAACCGCCGTTGCGGTATCCCGTGATGCATCATAATTCAACCCTTTTCTCGACCCATTTGTCAGAAAGGCCCACCTCACCCTGTAAGGACACCCAACATGACAGACATTCTTCCGGCCATATGGCTGGGCATAGTTGAAGGATTGACGGAGTTTCTTCCGGTTTCTTCCACGGGGCACCTCATCATCACCGGAAATCTTCTCGGTGTGACGGGCCCCAAAGCTGATACCTTTGAAGTCGTCATCCAGCTGGGAGCCATTCTTGCCGTGGTCGTTCTCTATTGGGAGCGATTTCTCGCTCTGCTCAAGCCCCGCGCCGATATGCGCTTTTCCGGCTTCAGAGGGCTGTGGCTCCTGTTTCTCACCTCGCTGCCCGCCAGCCTTGCCGGTTTACTCCTGCACGGCGCCATAAAGGAACACCTGTTTACTCCGGTTACCGTGGGACTCGCACTCGGCGTAGGCGCCCTGTACATCCTCTTTGTTGAAAACCGGACGGCAAAACAGGGAGAACCTGACAAATACGCCACCCTCGATGACATAACCCCCTCGCTTGCACTGGGCATAGGCTTTTTCCAGTGCCTTGCGCTGTGGCCCGGCTTTTCCCGTTCAGCTGCCACCATAATGGGGGGCATGATCCTCGGCACCCGCCGTTCGCTTGCGGCGGAGTATTCCTTCATCGCAGCAGTACCCATCATGTTCGCGGCAACCGGCTATGACATGCTCAAAAACTACAGCCTGTTCACGGCCGACGACATGCTCTTTCTGAGTGTCGGCTTTGCCGTTTCCTTTGTTGCGGCGTGGGCTGCGGTAAAAACCTTCATCGCTCTGGTAGGCCGCATGACATTCCGTCCCTTTGCATGGTACCGACTGGCGCTGGCACCGCTGGTGATCTATTTCTGGTCCTGATACGCCCCTTTTTCTTGCGGAGTGCAAAAAGAGACTTGCCAAGCATAGGCGTTTTGTATAATCAATTCCCCGTCGCGCGAGACTGTGTAAACAGACAGCGCTGACACATGGCGAGGTAGCTCAGATGGTCAGAGCATGCGGCTCATATCCGCAGTGTCGGGGGTTCAATCCCCTCCCTCGCTACCATGACTACAAAGGCCCCATCCGGAAACGGACGGGGCCTTTTCTCTTTTCAACAAACAATTCCATAACAATTCCGGCTACCCTGCCAATTTTTTTCTTTTATCGCTTGACAATCGAGCCAACTTCCAGCAAAAGCCTCTCCACGCAAACACGTGGCGAGGTAGCTCAGATGGTCAGAGCATGCGGCTCATATCCGCAGTGTCGGGGGTTCAATCCCCTCCCTCGCTACCACGAATTCAAAAGCCCCTGCCGGAAACGGTAGGGGCTTTTCCTTTTCACATCTCAGCACAAGCACGCCAGCTCCACGCCTGCCACCTAACTTCCCGACTTATCAGATCATGATCAGCAGTCATCTCCGTTGCGTCGCTCATATTCCGCGTCTCTCCATATGACTGACACCCCACACACACCGAAGGGAAAACGTGCCCCCATAATGCTGGCACTCTTCTTGCTCATATCTGCCAAGAGAGAGAGTGGGGAAATATATGCAGGCCATCATAGGAGGTGATTGCCGTGACCGTAGAGGGCATATTCAACGGCCTGAGCAGCATGATCAACATACGGCAGTCGGACGGAGAGCGCGAAACTGCGACCGGTTCGGATTCGCTGGACCTGTCAAAGCTGACGGACTCCATCAGCCTGTCATCCATTGATCCCAAGCTGCGCTCGGTGCTGGAAGAGATTTCCGAGCGCGGGGGTAACGTTGTTGACGCGCTGGAAGGCAACATCAACACGTTGCAGGACGGTTTTCTTGAAACGCTGCATTCGCGGCTATCCGAAGCCGGTGTAAGCCTGGATGAAAAGATAACCCTGCGTCACAACGGGGGGGCGTCTCTTACGCTGGTCAGTCAGCACCCTGACAAGGAAACCATAGACAACGTTCTTGCAAAGAGCCCCGACCTTACAGAGGCTTTTGACGAAATCGCCGGACAGTCGGAACTGGTGCGCGACATACGCAATATACGCAAGGTGGTTACCAACCGTGGCGGCCTTGCACAGTATGCCGAGGCAGCGTCCGAGGGTGGCAAGGGAAACGACA
Source organism: Desulfovibrio subterraneus (assembly GCF_013340285.1). NCBI lineage: Bacteria > Pseudomonadati > Thermodesulfobacteriota > Desulfovibrionia > Desulfovibrionales > Desulfovibrionaceae > Desulfovibrio > Desulfovibrio subterraneus. The sequence goes on from NZ_BLVO01000013.1 coordinate 1,108,715, forward strand.
GCTATCAACTGAGCATGCGCGGTGCGTTCTCGCACTTCTACTTCAACAAGGATTAGCGATTTTCTCTTGCGTGTTGCAGGATGAAAAGGTATTGCCTACGACCTGTTCGGGATGTGGAGCTGACGTTTTTTTTATTTACGACAGAACCTTGCCATACCTGAAACAGCCATTATATTCTCTGCGACAGGATTTGGCCCTGTCCGGCTTCGCCTAATGAATGGGGGCGCCCTGGTTTCGACGGGGATTGAAGATGCCGGAGTGGCAGGCCGAGGCGCCGCTGGCCTCGTTAAAAGCGGCACAAAAGTAATTGCCAACGATAATTACGAATACGCACTGGCTGCTTAATTGACAGTCACATCTGCAGGGTTGATGTCTGATAGATCTCGCAGATGACAAACTTATCAGGCTGGCTTTCGATGGCGTTCACCCCTGAGAAAGTAAGAACATATAGATGAACTGGCTGCAGGCCACCTGGTCATGGGTAACACTTGCAGCGAGATTACGAACATGACCTAAGCCTGTAGAAGCTTCGAGCGGACCATTCTCGGACGCGAGTTCGATTCTCGCCGCCTCCACCATTCAAGGAATTTATAGGGTTTCACGCCGTCTCACCAGACCGTGAAACCCTTTCCTTTTGGGGCTTTCCCATCTCTTTGTGTCTCACCCCATCGCTTTACAGCACAAGCAAAGTGGGGGTACAAAGGGGGTACATTTTGATACCCCCGCGAGGATGTACCCCCATGAAGCTTACCGACACGCAAATCAAGAAAATCAAGCCCCAGGACACCGCCAAGCGCTACTTTGACGGCGGCGGCCTTTACCTTGAAGTGCGCCCGAACGGAAGCCGGTACTGGCGATACAAGTACCGCTTTCAGGGGAAAGAAAAGCTTCTCGCTATCGGCGTGTACCCCGACATATCTCTTAAGGATGCAAGAACAGCCAGGGCAAACGCCTCTGCCCTGCTCGACAAGGGCCTGGACCCTTCCACCGAAAAGAACAACGGGCGGCGGATCACCGCACAGCCAGAAGCGCAAACCTTTGAACAGATCGCGCGCGAATGGATGGACCTGCAAAAAGACGGTTGGGCGCAGTCCCACTACCGCACCGTCGTGCAACGCCTTGAGGGAAATGTCTTCCCCTTCATAGGGCAGCGCCCCGTATCCGAAATACAGCCTATAGAAGTGCTGGACACCATAAAGCTCATGGAAGCGCGAGGCGTGCGCGAATCGGCACATAAGACCATGAGCATCTGCAGCATGATTTTCCGCTATGCCGTGGCATCGTGCATTATCGCAAGCGACCCGACCCGAGATTTACGCGGCGCGCTGGCCCCGGTTGTGCGAAGCCAATTTGCCGCGATTACCACGCGGACAGGTGCAGGCCAGTTGATGCGGGCAATACATGGCTTTGAAGGCTTCACCCTTACGCGCCTGATGTTGCTACTGCACGCCTACACCTTCTGCCGCCCTGGCGAAATTCGCGGTGCGGAGTGGTCAGAGATTGATATGGATGCAGCGTTATGGACCATTCCGGCCGAACGCATGAAGGGAAAGCGCGAACACCTGGTGCCACTCTCGCGCCAGGCGCTTGAAGTACTGAAAGCCGCACATCCCATTTCCGGGCATGGCCGTTTCATCTTTCCTTCTATCCGATCCGCCGCTTACCCCATGTCGAACAACACGGCGAACGCCGCTATCCGAAGAATGGGATACGGGAAAGACGAAATGACCGCCCACGGGTTTCGGGCAATGGCGTCTACTATATTAAATGAAGAGGGGTACGACCCGGACGTAATTGAAAGACAACTTGCCCACATTGAAACAAACAAGGTAAGAGCGGCATATCACCGAGCACAGTATTTGGAAGAGAGAAGGATGATGATGCAGGAATGGGCGAACCTACTGGATTCGCTTGCCCCCCGCATAGCCCTTTAATTTTGGTGCCTGATGCAAGCCACAAGCAAAACCACTTCCACTACAGAAGGCAGAGCATGCGCGATTACCTCAAAGGGAAAGCTGAAGCAGACTATTGGGTTTATGGCATAACCGAACGGGAATTCACATATACCATCGAGTTAATACAAGGCATCGTTGATCTTCGAACAGAAAAGCATACTGAATATGAAAATGAGGTTCGAAGGGACACCCCCGATTTAGCTGATGACATACTCGATGACATTTCCTACTATAAATACGTTGAAGAACAACATCTTTGGCAGTTTGCCCTTGTCAGACTACAGGGTCTATTTGAATCTGTAATGACTAGCGAATTTGCGCCCCCCAGAGATGGAGTTAGACTAAACGGAATTTCATTAAAGTTAGCAGCTATTGCCAGAGAGCGATACACATTAACTGACGATGAAAAAAGCGAGCTCATTGCATGGGCAAACATACGCAATGGCATTGCACATGCCCCACCCGAAGAGCACCGCCCTATTCTTTACAAGGAAGACGTTGTTGAATACAAAAATCTAGTTTTAAGTTTATATCAAAGGTGGAAATCTGAAAAGAAAGCTAGAAACCAAACTTAAAATCATTACTACAGATACCATCAACAAAAAACAAGAAAAGTATTGACAAACAAATTCAACTGTGCTACATATACCATGTTCGCCATATTGCGGGAGTTCATACTACTCCCGTGGAGCACGCAAATAGTACATCTCTCCAAATCGTCGCAGATTCAACCACTGAAACTACAGACAATGGAGGGCTCATTATGAGAAAAATCAATACAGTTGGGATCATTGCAAACCTACTCAGCGCAATAGCGCTCGTTATCGGCCTATGGACAACCCCGCTATACACTGTCGATTTGGATCAGATGAACCACGGGCTCCCGCAATGTGACGAGCCAAACTCTCACTTCAAGAAGCCCCCGACTTACGCCGGGGGCTTCTTCATTTCATCTAATGGCCGCCGCTTAAGCGTGGCCGTTTCGTCCGAAGGTTGAACTGGTTCCAGGCGTCCGCAAGCATGGCGTGAACATCAACGTTCGGCTCCATGATGGAAAGCACATGCGCTTCCTTGATGGCTTGCTTGATTACGGCGTCTGTTTCCATGCCCACCAGATCGGCCAGCGCGGCGAAGTTCGCCAAGGTAAACTGGCGCCGCCCCTTGAGCATTTCAGAGAGCTCGAGCTTGTGCTTTGGGGAAAGGTACCGCTTGCCCGCGAAGTGCTCCATATTGTCATTGAACAGGGCCAGCCAATCAATGATCAGGCGAAGCAGGCAGGCTTCGAAGATGGTGGGGGTGAAGGGTTCCGCCGCAACGGGAAGCGCTTTCTGGCCGTGGCCACTTTCGGCAAGCGCCTGCTCCATCGCGTTGAAGGCTTCGATAAAGCGGATTTTCCACTGCATGGCCTTTTTGCCAGTGAAGCCCATTGCAAGGATGGTGAAGCCGTCGCGGGTTAGGTTGTAGGCTTGCCGGACCTCCCCTTTTCCATCCAGATAATCAACGGGCTCAAAATTGAGCGCGTTAAAATCCGAGGGAACTTCCAAGGCTTCAATCTTACGAACGACATTCTTGTGGAGCTTGCCGAAGAACTCGGCGACCTGGAGACTGGAGACTACGGGTCGACCCTCGACAAGGTCTACCGTGGGGGAAACTGCGGACATGATGTCCTCCTAGTGCTTTTCGAATGGACACCTTTCAAATGAAAGATGCCGGGAGTTCGAACCTCCACTAGGCGAGGCTGGGTATTTTAGGCCGAAGCCCTGGACATTTCCCCACTCCCGGCAAATATGCGCATAGGATAACCCTAAGATTTTTCAGAAACAATCTTGACTCTGAAAAAAGGGCACAAAAAAACCGCATCTGACGAGGTGGCGGTGTCCGCCTAGTGTGGGAGTTTCGACGCTCCGTAGCAACAAAAGGACATAATTTGATGGGGAAGTCAAGAGGGGCGAAACTCGCGTTGACAACCCCCTTCAATCACAGCACATATAGAGCCAAGGATAAATCATATCAGGAGAACAAAACCATGGTTTGCTGCATGGCTGATAAATATGGGTGGTGCAAGGACATTAAGGAGACCATCAAAGGACCTGATGGAAAGGACTATTGCATCTTTCATGCGCCTGCGGACAGCAAGTCTCCAAACGACCTTGAAAGAGAAACAAACAATATTATTGAAAACACATCAAATTTAATAAATCTTTCAGGATCTATATTTAATTGCCCTATCAGGTTTGAAATTCAAAACAACAAATCACTACACATATCAAACTCAACGTTCCTATACAGATTAGAAATAGTAGATTCAAACACAGACAGAATCATCGCACACAATTCAAAATTCAAAACTATAAATATATTTAATTCAATAGTTAATCTTTTTCAAATATCTAAAACGAAATTGGAACAAATTTTTGCAACTGAATCAACATTTAAATACGTAACAATATCAGATATAAACAAAGAAGAAGAAACAAAGCATAATTTTGTTGAATTTGTATTATCAAACATTTACACATTTTCTTATTTCAATTCTAAGACAAATTTATCAATAGTTTCATGCACAATTGATAAATCCCTATACGTCAATGACATATGTTCAAATTTTCTACAAATTTATTCTTGCACCATAAATGGGTATGCAGTATTGAATAAAATCGAAACAAATAAAATAACTATATCAAATACAATACCAATAAATAATTTAGAAATATCAAATACAAACCTATCTATATTCCCACTAAATGGATCACCAATCGAAAATATCACCTTTACTCTTTGCGAATGGCCAAAACACAAAGACAGAATAACCACGAAAGATTCTATTTCAATAATTGAATTAATACATAAAAAACAAACATACAGCACACTAACAAAAAAAGAATATACAGAAATCCTATCAACAAACGAAGATATATTTAGGAGACTAAAAAAGAAAGCCCGCCTAGATAACAACGAACTCCTTGCTTCCGACTGGCACTATGGCGAAAAATTCATGCTTGAAAAACGCCTCTGGACAGAAGCCCCCGCACTCACATGGCTCACACTCTGGCTATACAGACAGATCAGCGATTACGGCGAATCACCAGCAAAAGCCCTTTGGGTGCTCTTATCCTTCCTATCACTATTCCCATTAACCTTCTCGCTTTTCACATGCGACTACACTTTCCCCATTGATTCAGGCGACATCCGAACCTTGACCAACAACATGCTCAACTACATCCCCTTTGCATCAAAAGCGCCGGACTCCAGCAAGCTCTACCCGTTGCGCTACCTTGAAATATTCTGGCAAACCGTGATCACGATCCAAGCTGCTATTACCGGATTTGCGTTTAGGAATAAGTTTAGAAGATAAAAGAAGCCCCCACCCGACAACCACAAGGTGATCAATCGTGAATACGAGACTTTTTGTTGATAATAACGACATTGCGTATTGCACAACGTTTGAAGATGGAAGGATTTACAAGGTTTTAATAAAGCCTCTCAACAAGACCATTTATGTCTGCGAAGAGTGCGGGTCAGCTTGGCTTGATCTTGACAGTCTGTTTACCGAAGAACATGCAACATCATTGCAATATTACCTAAAAGAAATTGGAATCATTGGCGATGGCTATGTTAAATGGAGTGAGATTGTCGAATATGGAGATTTTTTGACCGCGAGCGAGCTTGAGGATGCTATACAGCGACATGGCATTAGCATTGTCAATTAATGCGCCTTCATGCGCCCGCCGAGCAACAACGCCTCCTCCCCAGCACTGATCCAAACAAAGCCCCCACCCGTTTCCGGATGGGGGCTATTCACTTCCTAGTGGAGCGCCTCCGTATTTGACCTGGCGTGCATCCCCCACAAACGAGGGAGGCACCGTCAGTATTGCATCACAATCACTACTTCGGCACCTCACCCTCAACATCCGTAACATACCCGCCCGCGCTCATCTTGTGCGTTACTCGGGTAATGCTCCATTCGCCATTCACGCCGGAACGGAAGCCGGAAAGGATTAGGCGGCCCTCTGCGGCTAGCTCCGTCCTTCCGGGAAGGCTTACGGAAAGGGTGGACTTTCCACGGCGGTAGGCTTCCAAAGAGGTTTGGGCGGCCTTTTCTGCGGCGGCCTGGTCAGGGTATACGTGCCGGATACGGCGAACCGGCTCCCCTTCTCCGGCCGTGGCTTCCTTATCCTGGGCGGCGTTAGTATCGCGCCACACGGTGACAACCCGCTTATAGTCCTGCCGCCCTATCAGCTTAACAGAATGGCTTGTGCCGCTTGTCCTGGCGATGGATACCGTGGGCATGCTCTTGCCGCTTATGGTCTTTCCCTCGCCCTGGGGTACAATGATCAACTTGCCGTCGTTGGCCTTGGCGATGCCGCCAACACTCTTTGCCACGCGGGTAAGCAGGTTCATGTTGCTTTCGTCCGCCTGGTCCAGGTGGGGCAACGTATGACTTGCAAGCGCGGGGCTTACGGCAGGGGTAAGGCCATGCTCTGCGGCTATGGATGCGGCAAGGTCGCCAAGGGTGCGGGGAGTCCATGAGCGGTTATGCTGTGTGTGCAATGCGGTGTACGCCTTGCTATCCTTCATCGGGGCGGCCTTGGCCGTAATGGTCATACGATCCGGCGGCCCTTTCAGTTCAATCTCATCCACCACATACAGGCCCATAAAACGGGCGGCCCCTTCATAGCCCAACCATACGCGCAATTCCGCGCCGGTTGCAGGCAGATTAATGCCCGCGCCGCTGTCGTCCAGTTCCAGGGTCATGCAATCGGATGCGATACCCGCTTCATCCGTCAGGGTCATAGAAATAAACCGCTGCCGGATAGCTGCGGTTATGTCGTTGCCATTGGCTTCAATACGGTAGGAAGGGCGGAAAGTATCAGCCATGCGCTAGTCCCACAGGCTTATGCCCCGTTCTTCAACGGGGGTTGGCAGATCGGGAAGGGAAAGCACCACGCCTGCGGGCAGTAAGGGTCCATGCTTGGCAATGCCGGGATTCGCTTCAAGCACCAAGGCAACGGCCGTGGCCATGTCCGCCCTGGTGCCGTAGAATTGCCAGCAAATGCGGTCCAGGGCATCGCCCTCTTTCGTCTGGTACTGCATCAATATCCCTCATCATACTTACGCAGACGGATTGAAAACTCGATTTGCAACGGTGCGCCGCCACGCTCAAATGTCTTTTGCGTCTCGTTCACACTAAGGATAACCCACCGGCCATGCACATAGCCCCGGCCATCTACCATAAGAAGCGGCTCCCCTTTGGCGGCTTCCGCGCGCATGACATCCAGTTGCCCTAGGCCGCCCCGGAAGGTGGGCAGAATAACCCCGTTCAGTGAAATGGAGTCTTCACCTGGTCCCGTGAACTGCAAGGCGGCAAGCTGGTTTACACGCTCCAACGCCTGCCAACGGTAGGCCGTGGCCCGTGAAAGTTGCTGATATGCCGCGGTATCCAGTGAAAACACGTACGCGCCAAGCTTGATCATTACTCCGGCCATGCCCTACCCCCACGCGAAGCTTGCATCATCATACATTGCCCGACGGCCTTCTGCCTGCTGGCGCTCCGTTATCTTGCGGGCCACGGCATCCGCTATGGCTTCCGGGTCCTGCCCTGGTGCCGCATGTACGTGTATGTCGCCGGTCTGATTATTGATGGTAGTTGCCCCGCCGCGCTGTACAGGCGGCAGATCAGGAACAGAAGCGGCAGGCGCTGAAGAACTGGCCGGCACATCGCTTGGAACATCCGCGCCGAAGAAGGTTTTTACCGCTCCCCATACGCCGCCAACGCTGAACGCCTGTTTCAGATCATCCCAGGCGGTAACCAGGCGATACACTCCGGCCACAGCCAACCCGATAGCGGTAATGATCATTCCCAACGGGTTCGCCATAAGCGCCACGCCCACGGCCTTGATTGCCGCGCCAACGGCCAACATACCGGAACTGAGCGCGGGCAAGGCCATAGAGACAAGCGGGGCAAGCGCGCTGCCAACCTGCCACAGACTTTGCCCGAACTGGAAAGCAGCAATGGCCGTCTTTGATGCCATGAGCATGCCCACGGCAATAGCCAGGTTTTCAAAGCCCCCAAGCTTTTCGGCAGTCCATGAAATCACGGACCCGACAGACTGCATAACGCTCCACAGGCCCTGCCCGAAGGCGACAATCTTGGGTATGGATTCCTTGATGGAGTCACCCACGCCCACAATGGTAGCGCGGTTTTCGCGCAACCAGTCGGCCAGCTTCGGCCCCATGTCTTCGATAAGCGGGGCAAGTGCGCCACCCACCAGGCCGGAAACTTCCTGCCAGGCACTGCCGACCACAGCAGTAAAACGGCTCATGGCCGTATTGTAGGCAAATGCGCCCTTCGTGCCTTCCTCGGTTAACAGGTTCAGGCGCTTCTGTTGCGCCAGCAGCTCGTTAACGCCTTCCTTCCTGGTGCGCAGATAGCCGATAAATTTGTTTCCCTCGCCACCCATCAGAATATCAGCGGCGGAAACGGCCTTCTGGTGGTCATCAAGGTTCTTTGCGGCTTCTGCTATGCGGTTGAACTGTTCCTCGGGTTTCAGGTCCTTCAACTCTTCAAACTGCAGCCCGAGAATCTGCAAGGCCTCGGTAACGGGCGTGATTTCGGCAAGCCCTTTGGATTCGCCTAGCTTGTTGCTCATCTCTTCGATGAGGTCGCCCACGTTATCCGCTTCTAGCCCTGCTTCGGAAGCGATGCCGCCCCAAATGCGCATATACTCGCCCGAGATGCCAAGACTCTTTGCAAGCCCTTCCTGCTTGGCGGTCATGCTGTTTGTCATGGTTATAGCGGTGCCAACGGCTGCCGCTCCGGTAGTGATAACGGCGGTGAACTTGGCCGCCTCGCCAACCAGGTTACGGAACTTGCCGCCCACATCGGCATCAAGGGCTTTCTGGAATGCTTCATACTTACGCTGTGAACGCTCCATTTCTGCGGCAAGGCGGCGCTGTTCGCCCGCAAGCCGGTGCGTATTTACTCCGGCCTGCGAAAGCTCATTGCCCAACTTGTCCAGGGCTTCGCGCTTGGTGGTATACGTCCGTTCCGCCTTTGCCGCCGCCCGTTCCGCCTGATCAACGGCACGCTTCATGGCTGCCGTAGGCTTTTCCGCGCTTTCAAATTCCTTACGCAGTGCGGCCGCCTCCCGCTTCAACTCGCGGTACTCGCGGCCTGCCTTGCGCACGCCGTCAGGGGCATAGGCGTTAAGCTTGTCCTGCTTTTCCTTCAAATCCCGAATGGAGTCGCCCACACCGCTCAAGTCGCCCCGCACAGTACGCATAGCGGTGCGCATTGATCCGGCCACGGCGGCCCCAACTTCAATGACAGCAGAATACTTTCGCTTATCAGCCATATTCTATTTCCCCTTCGGCAGGGCGGTAACCCATTCCATCAATTCTTCCAGCGACAAGTCCAGCAGTTCAGAGAGGGACCACCCGGTATAGTTGGCTAGGCCCAGAACGGCCTTCCGGGTGGTCGCCTCGTCTAGGACAAAAAACCGTCGTAGATTTCCTGCACCTTCCGGTAGTCAACCATATCCAGTTCTTCAATCACCTGGGGCGACACCTCGCACAGGTTGGCAAACAGGCGCACTTCCTTATCCTGGTTAGTTCCACCGGCCTTGGCGGCTATAACCTGGTCGCGAACCTTCACACGGCGTATACTGAGTTCCGTAACCGTTTCGCCCATCATTTCCACAGGATAATCAAGCGTGATTTTGGTTTTCATGTTTTCCCCTACATGCCCAGGGCGCTACGCCGGGCGGCAAGCTGATCCATGCCATTAACGATGCGGACCATGTTGATAACGTCGATTTCGTGCAGCACTCTGCCGCCCTGCTCCCGCTTGTAGTACGTGAGGTCAAAGGTATAGGTGGACGCGCCCACTTCCCCGGACTTCCAGGCGGCCGGTTCAATGGAACGCAGACGGCCGCGAAGCTGAACAACAACCGGGGTAACGGTGCCGTCGAAGGATTCCAGGGAACCGCGCGCAGTAAGCTGCGTATCGGTCCCGGTGGTCAGGCCGAACAGGGACAGCAGGTCCGCGCATTGCTTGGGGGTGGTCATGGTGCATTCCAGCTTTTCCATGCCGGTTTCAATGCCCACGGGTGCATCCATGCCAGCGGCGCGAAAATCTTCGGTGGTAAGGGACAGCTTGGGCAGTTGCAGTTCCTGCACTTCCCCGGCGTAGCCGCGCCCGTCAACGAACACGGCAAAGCCTTTCAGAATGTCACTTGCAACGGACATTATTCAAACACCTCCGTAATGTAGTCGTTAACCATGTGGGAACGGAACGTGATGTGCTCGGCCGGGTACGGCGGGGTGAAGTCAAAATCAAAGTAGATTTTGCCCTGGGCAATCTGATCCGGGGTGTTGAGTTCCGGGTCCGCCCAACAGGAACCCCCAAGGATGGCACCAACCGCTTTCAGGTGGCGAAGGTAGGCGTTAACCCCTTCAATCACATCCTGCACGTAGGTTTTCGTAATGTTGCGGTCCACGGCCCACAGGTGCGCCTGTAGCAGACTTTCGTTGATCATGTCGGCAGTACGCCGCACAGACAGGAACGCCCATTTCGGGTCAGTGGATGCGGTACGGTTGCCCCACAGAATATAGCCGCCTTCATTAATAATGGTGGCAACGTTCTTTTCGTTAAGGGCGTTGGCGCGGCAGTTAACATCGCCAAGCGTGAAATCTACCGGGCGGGACGTGCCGGAGATACCATAGATCGGCTTGTTGGAAGGTGACCACCAGAAGCCCTTGTCGTTGTCCGTGCGGGCGATTACCCCGGCAACACGGGCGCTTGCAGGTTCATCCACATACACGCCGTTACGGTAGACCTTCACCCAGGGGTCTACCATGTAGACGCGGGCGGTACCGTAATCACCGATTGCGGCAATCGCGGCGGCATCGTTGGCATTCGGTCCATCGACCAGGATAACGGCGCGCATGCGCTCCGCGATGCCTTCCAGTTCTGCGGCTACGGGGTTCTTCAAGAAGGTGCCGGGGTTTTCGGCATCCTCGGTGCGCTGATGCGTGAAGCCGGGGGCAAGCAGAATACGGGGGGTGAAGCCAAGTACCGACTTAGACGAAAGCAGGGCGTGAACACCCTCATATGCGCCGGTTACACCATCAACCCCGCCAACCACGTTGGTCATGGTTGCCGCGTCGTTGGCTCCGGCCTCTACGCGAATCACCACAACCATAGCGCCGCACTGGTCCATAATGGCATCCAGGGCGGCAGGAAGCGTACCGGCATAATTGCCCACGGTATCCAGCTTGGCGGCTTCCTTGCGGCTGCCAGCGATGAGCACGGGCGTATTCAGGGGGAATGCCGCCGCGTCTGCATCCGGTGCCGTACCCACAATGCCGATAACGGATGATTTGACCGTCCGAATCGGGCGCGGCCCCGCGTCGATTTCAACAACTTCCACGCCGTGTAAAAACTGTTCAGGCATGGTTTACCTCCTGCTAGTTGCTTTGCGCCGGAATATCCGGCCAGATTACGGAATGGGGAAAATCAGGCTGATCCGGCACCAGTTCAAGCGCGTGGGCGTATGCGTCCCATGCCTCTATGCTGGCATCTATGGCCGTGGTTTCGGCACCTGCGGCCACTGCGGCGCGGTGGTTGCGCAACAGTTGCATAATTGCCGGGTCGTAAAGTTCTTTCATGCGGCGGTCACGTTCCGCGCGGGCCGTGGCGGCAAGTTCTTCTTCGGTAGGTGCAGGCGGCGCGGGGGGTGGGGTAAAGGTAATGCTACCGTACTCGTTCACCACGGTATTATGCGGGCCTGCAAGATTGGCCAGGTCGCCAAATATTGCCGCAACTTCTTCCGCCGCAAGTTCGCGAGCACCATTTTGCAGCAAAATTGCTGCATCTTCGGCGTTGTCAGAATTGATCACTCGGTTATTCAGGATGAACACACGAATTGAATCAGGCATCGGAAGGTTCTCCTATTGGTAGGCACTTAATCTGAATCTGACGCTACTCGATCCGATAGAGACAACGACGGTATCGCTAGTCGGGATAACCACCATTGTACTGCCGGAGTTATACGTCTCCCCCTGAGAATTGCCGACATGGGCAAAAAACGTCCCACTAAATCCCGTGCCGCCTCCTGTTGCTCCGCTTGTGATCGTGAATAACGCGATGACGTCACCCCCTCCGGTTCCATCAACAAGCAAAAACAGGGGCTTCCCAATATGCAACCCCGTCAGGGTCCATGTTCCTGTCGTGCTCCGAGTTCCTTTCAATTCGGTAACACTCCGATATTCCGCATCCCCCTTATCTACCTTGCCCGCATTCTCCCCATTGAGTTTGGCCACCTGCCCCGCCAGCGCCAACATATCGACCTGGGAGGCGTTCACAGCCGCGTCGTAGGCTTTGATGCAGGGAAGCAGGTAGGACGTTTTCGGGCGGTTTTCAGGACCTCCGACGGTAGAGGTCAATCCTTGGTATGTTGGAACATAACTATAGCTCTGCGAAGCTCTTGTAGCTTCACCGGGCACATCTTCTTCCGTTGTGCCGTAGATGTTGTGGGATACTTCGTAGTCACCCACTCCATTATTATGATGATGCGCAAGCAACTCATCACCGGCCCAATCCCCAACGCCCTTCCCTGCAACACCATCCTGTGCCGACGCAAAGTAATGCTTGTAGCAAGGGAGAATGATGTGGGTATCCGTCAGGCAGTAGCGGCCGCACGTTCCTTCCTGTGCTGCGGCCTCGGCATCCCATGCCGCTTCCGTAGCAAGGAAGCCGCCGGATGCCTGCACAAAGGCGACAAGTTGCGGGTAAACATCCCGCGTGAACTTCTGCTTAACATTTACAGGCACCGTACCCGGCAACGGGCTTGCCGTAGTGGAGAAGCAAAGCTGCCCAACCGGCACCCCCGCAACGGTACCCCAGGCAAGGCTTCCATCTTCCTGTTTGATAATCACCTGCCCGGCCTCTCCGCCCTCCGGTAAGGTCTCGTGCGGATCGTCTCTTCTGGCCGCGTGGGCCTCGACCAGGGTACGGACAACAGTAATTTTGTCGTCAACGTACTTGCGGCTTGCAAGCACCATCGTAGGATCAATTTTCAATGTGATTGAGGCCGTGCTGGAAACCTGAATACGCAGAATAGCAGCCAACTCGCGGCCCGATCCTTCTGCCAGTGTCGGCTTGTACGTGGCCGGGAACGACGCAACGGCAAACAGATTGCCCTGATCATCAAACACCCCGACCTCATGCACGGTGAAGCCGCCCACCTCGGGCGGAATGACCATTTCAACCAGGATCAGGCTTGCATTGCCCGGATCAACAGACAGGTTATTTATGGGTGCCCTATGCACTTCATGCACAAGCGCTTCCATAGTCGGAAGCGGGGTAATGGGGTTGCCGTTGCCGTCACCCACGGCAACATGGGTCAGATTAACCTTTGTGCCCAATGCCGTTGCATTTGCCAGCTTGGCGGCACCAATCTCGGTAACCAGTGTGAAAAACATCTGTGCCATCAGATCACCACAGGATTAACGGTTACAGTTTCATACAGGGCAAAACATCCGCCCACATACAACGCGCCCTGGCTGGAAACGCTTGCAGGCATCCACGGGTCCACGGTGACAACATCACCGCTCATCAAATGGGCACCCACATACACATGCCCGGCGCTTCGTCCTGCCATTGTGATTCCTGCGAGGTGCGACCGGGTATTCTTGGTTTTCAATACGATCCGCTCCAAAGAGCGAATCAACGAATCATCCACCCCCCGATCATCAATTTCGATCAGCACGCGAAAAGTACCCCGCTGCCCTTCCGGTGCTTCTTCCCACCACTCGACAACGCGGATGGAATAGCCAAGGGCGGAAATTGCCCTATTCAGTGCCCCACGCGTGCCCTTGCGCCGATGTATGGCAATGGCAGATGCCACAGCCCCGCGCTTTTGCGCCTCGGTCCATGTAGAATCCCACTCATCAACCGACAGCGCCCAGGCAAGCCACGGCAACAGCGCAACGGGGCACGTTGCTGCACCCCAAAGGGTATCAACAGGAACAGGAACAGCCGAAAGCCTGGTCATGCCTTCGGCAAGGGCGCGTTCCTGGGGTGTTGCATTGGGGGGTAACAGGCTTTCCATCAGTTCACGCTCATTTCAATATCGATTGAACGGCAATATGCCGCCTGGTGCGCCTCTACCGAAATGTCTGCATTGGGACTTTGCAGTTCAACACGGATCACGCCCGAGATGTGCAACGCCTCGTATATGCCGGAAACAGCCACGCCCAGGCCCAACTTGTGACGCTCGGCCACATACCGTTCCAGGTCTTTTCTGGCGGCCTCCTTCACGCTGTCCGGGCTTGGCCCGGTCATCATGTGGATTACGGCCACAACGTCATATTCCACGATTTCAGCAGGCAGCACCGTTACCCTGTCTGTTAAGGGGCGTATGTCCTGGTCTGCGAACTTGGCCCGCACAGCATCCAAAACGGCATTACTTGGCAGTCCGTTGCCATCCATGCCCAGGATGTAGAGGGACACATCAACCGGGGCGGGAGAAATGGGGGCGGCATCCTTCACGCCGGAGACTGCCAGCGCGTGAAAGATGTACGCCCCATCAGGGCCAGCAACAGAAAAGCCTTCGGGTGCAAGCTGCACACGACGGCGAAAATCGACATCGGATTCATAGGTGGGGGCAACGGGTGGATAGGCATTAGGATTGCCGGGATTTTCCAGCTTACGCGCAAGCGGTACCAGGGCGGCCAGATTGTCCAGATCGTTGCCGGTTGCATAGGCGACCATAACCGCGCGGGCGGCATCGTTCACACGCTGGCGAACAATGGTTTCCCGGTAGGCTGCCACCTCAAGCACCTTATAGGCGGGGTCAGATTCAACCAGGGCCGAAAAGGCGGCATCCCTGCTTTGCAGATCAGCCAGCATTTCGGCCAGAATGGCCTCATAATCCAGCGTTTCCACAATATCGGGGGCAGGCAGGCCAGAAAGGTCAATGGCATTAAATCCACTCATACCATCACCCCGTCCATTGCGATTTCCCGCCCATCAGGCAGATACACACCATCAAGGCGTATCTGGACCCTACCGGCATCCGTTGCCGAAACCTGAACGCGGGTAACGCGCAGACGCGGTTCCCACCTGTCCAGCGCTTCCGCCGTGGCGGCGATGTATTCAATCTTGTTCGCTTCGTTGGCGGGAGAATCCACCAGAGAAAAGAGGCGGGACCCGTAGTCCCGACGCATGACGCGGGACCCAATGGGCGTTAGCAAAATGTCCCTAATGGACTGTCTGAGGTGGGCAAGACCATCAAGCGGCTTGCCGGTAGAAGAATCAATGCCGCGCATACGTTGGCTATACGATGCGCGGCAAATTGCTTCCTCTGCGGTTTTTGCAGTTACAAGGGAACAAGCGAACCATAGCGCAAGGCCCCGGTAACGGTCATGCTGCCGTTAACCGTCGCATTGCCCGTTACAACCATATCCCCTTGCAGGGTGTAGCTTCCTGTATGCTCTGTGTCGGCATGCTTGTATTCTTGGCCTATGGTATTCCCTGCATCATCGTGCCCGCCTGCGGTAGTCAGAGTGCCTTCAACGACTATCTGCGGGGCAGTCAAAAAGACGCGGGAACCTGCTTCAATCGTCGCGTTCTTCCCCGCCTTTGCGTCAATGCTGCCTGTAGCCTGTACGGAAACATCGCCGGGAATGGTGGCCGCCAATGTATGCGCCGCGCGGTCATATTCGATAACCGCACCATCCTTGAAGACCATGCGGGCAACATCCGGGGTATTTGCCGGTGCCGGGTGGGCGGCCTGGAACACACCTACCAGGGCAACTCCCTGTCCTGTCTCGCCGGAAGGTGACAGGATCAGGACTTGTTCGCCTACCTCGGGTGCCCACCATGAAACATCACCGCCCGCACGGGCCGTTACCCACGGTAGCCAATCCGTAACCACGGCACCGCACCGAACACGCACGCGGGCGGCTTCATAGTCCGCCGCCTCTATGGTGCCCCATCGAATCAGATTTGCAAGCCGTCTATCCATTTCAGCCATTTGGTAACGTTGCATCGGTCACCTCTGTATATTCAGGCTCATGGTCCACACCGACGCGGGGTGTATAGGATACAAGCACGGTTTGCGGTATTATCCCTTCCCCTGCCCATACGGATTCACCCAAGTAGCCCCGTACTTCAAATTCAACGCGCCATTCTTCATACGCGCGCTTTTCCTGGCTCCATTCATCAGGATAGGCACCAAAGAACTCGGCAGGATGCACAGGCAGGCCAAAGCGGTTGCCGTGCAGCCACTTGGATACGGCAGCGACAAGCGCCCCGATTTCAATATTCACGTCTGCATCTTTGACGTGCATCAGCAAATGCAGTTCCCACCGTGTGCGCACGGCAAGTTGCTCTGTGCCCACATCCGTATCCGGTTCCAGGGCTATCATGTTCAAGGCTGCCGCCGGACACCTAACCCTTTCTTTAAGGGTTTCGTAAGCCTTCACGTTAAGCGCGGGAAAGGCTTGCTGTAAGCCTTCCGCTATGGCTTTGTGCATGGCTTGAATAGTTATTTCTTGCGGGTTTCCCATCGTAATTCCTGTTCAAAAATACGATAGAAGCGGCTTTCCAGCAGGGGCAACACCTCGTTGATCACTGCGTAATCCACTTCTTTGTCGATGTGGGCATACTGAATTGCAAGCGGCTGGCGCTCACGGCCGATACGGCGGTATACTTGGCGCTCATCGTTTTTGTTCTGAGCGATGAAGGCCCGCCGACGCTCAATTTTGCCAGCCACAACGCCGGATGCCGTTTGCCGTGGATTCAAACCGGCAAGGGGAATGGCCGATGCACCGAAAAACACGCGGGCGGTCATGTGGTTACCCTTGGTGTAGATGCGCAAACGTGGCCGCAAAGTCTTTTGCTGTATGCCGGTTTCACGCGCCACCATACGAACCAGAAGGCCGCCAATCCACCGGCTTGTTTTGCTGACAGCACGACGGGCGGCGACCTCAATATCCTTTTGTGTGGCGGCAAAATCTCGCGCTATAGCCTCGACCTTGGCGAGGCTGATATTCATGTACTGGCGGCTCATGGGAATAACAGGACAACGGCAACGCCGGTTCCATCAGGCTCTACTCTGTCAACGTCATACACACGCCCGTCTACGGTACACACGGTTTCGCGCGTGAAGTCGGCAACGTCGCGATGCTTGCAGGTCAGTACAGGGCCAGTTGTTTCAAGTTCCAGGCTGCCAAGGGTTGCGAATGCTCCCGGATTATCAAAAATCGCCGCAAAGGTGCGGGCGGGATTCTCTGCCCGCACCTCTACGGCGAACTCTTCACAGTCCAGGAAGTCGGTAAAGTCTTCCTGCATGGTCATGACGACTACTTGCCTGCAGCCCCAGGCTTTGCCTCTTTGGCCTTGGAATCGTCATACTTCACAGCGCGTTCTCGATGAATAAGGTTTCTCGCCACATCAAGCGGAACAGAAACAACCTTGCCAGGCGTCACCATTTCACCGTCAATCAGTATAGCGCTCCCTTCTTCCCCGATAGTCTTGATAGTCATGGTCTTTTCGGTCTTACGGGCCATGTTCTACCCCTTATGGTACGGGGCGGTCATGCCGCCCCGGTTGTACGTTGTCGTTAAACAGTGGTGCCCACGCAGAACGATTCGGCACGGCGGGCCGCAATGTCCACATCCTGCATCGCCACGATGCGCAGACGGCCCTTTGCACTATGGGTATAGGGGTCCAGAGTCAGTTCCAGGCCACCCCACAGGCCGATAATGAGGTCCGCGAAGTTGCCGAAAAACGCATCTGCGGCGGCAATCTGGTTGGTAACACCTGCGGTATAGCCGTTGATGGTGTTGCCGGTTTCCCAAATGGTAGCCTCGGTATTGGCAAACTTGGGGGTGGTTTTGCAGTGTCCGCGCGTCTTGGCGTTGATGAGGTAGGCCATGCTGTTCACATCAGCATCATCGGCGGCAATTTCGCTTTCCATTGCCACCAGTTCGGCAAAGGTGGGCTTTCCGCTTGCGGCGAACGGCACCGCGTTCACGCCGCTGATATTCTTAATGCCCAGAGGCTCATCGTTGCCGGTTCCATAGAAACCAAGGTTATCAACTTTCAGGCCAACAGCCTTTGCCAGGTCGAAGCGAATCAGGGCTTCAACGTCAAGGCTCGACTGCATAAGCAGGCGGCGAGAAACCTCGGACATCGCGCCTATCGTGGTGGGCGACATTTTCACCTGGCCGAAATCACCCTGAGATTCGGACACATCCGTATCTTCCCCGACAACGTAGCCGGTAGCGCCGGAAAGCTGTTTCGGAATATCCACGTTACCAACCAGGCCAGCCAATTGCGTACCGTACTGCATGAGCAGAGTGCGACGACGCAGCATTTCAATGAAACTGGATGCCATGAGGTCCGTGCTTACCAGGTTGCCACCGTGGGGAGCGGCTGCATTGCCGGTGCTATAGGTACGCTGTAGCGGGGCGCAAAGAACTTCGGGGGGGATGATGATACCGCTTGCATCACGTCCCAACCGTTCGGCGGCTGCGGCAGATGCTTCCAGTTCCAGCGCGGCGGCTTCACGAACCTTCTTATTGTGCTGGTTGTTGGGGTCCAGACAACGCAACACGTTTACAAAGCTGTAGCGCTGCACGTCCTTTTCAGACAGGCCCACGGCCTCGTTTCTCTCGTCCGGGGTGGGCTTCTTGCTGCGGCCATTCATTTCCTTGAGCAAGAAGCTCTGGAAATCTTCGGGGGTCTTGTTCTCGCGCACGAACTTTTCCGCATCTTCGGGGGCATTGTATTCGCGCCCGAGAGTAAGAATGGTATCAACGCGGGTACGTTCCGCCTGTACGGCCTTTTCACGCACTGCCTGTTCGTCCATCTGCGGCGCGCCTTCGCCGTGCTTCTGAGGGGTGCCGGTTCCGGGCATAGTCCTTTCCTCCATGTTAGAAAGCGTATTGATTTCAGGCGCGCCACCAAGGCCGCGCCCAACCCCCACAGACGTATCCAGGGGGATGGTTACGAATGAAATTTCAAAGGGTTCCCAATCGGTAGCCCTGTAAACGTCGGTATCGTCATCACGGGTTTCAACCAGTTTGACTTCATGGACTTCAAAGCCCACGGAAATATGGCGCAGAATGCCGTCCACAACATCGCGAAACTTCTCCTCCGCGAGAGTGCCCCGACCAAACCGGACTACAGCCCGCCCCTTGCCGTCCGCGTCGATCCGCGCCGATTCGACAACCGCGATATGGGCGTCTCGGTCATGATTGAACAAAACAGGACCGCCATTATTCAGACGATCCAGACGCACGGCGGCGCTTGAATGTTCCAGTACCAGGACAGTACGCCACCACTGTTTGATTTCCGCATCACTGGAAAAGGCAACTTCCACCGTGCGCTTTTCCTCATCCACGGACCGCACGGCATCAATGCGGAAAAACGCCCGAGTGGCTGTAGTCTTGATGCTATCCTTCGTCGGTTTCATCATTTCCGGCATCGTCCGGTACCTCCTCAATTATCGGGGCCGCCTTGGTTGCAGCTTGGGCAATACCCAACGCCCCCCACTTGCGGCGCTCCTCTGCGATTTCGTCAAACACTTCATCAGGATCACGGCCGCTTTCCCGGATGGATTCAGACACGGACCGCATAAGGCCGTCCTGTTCCGTGCGGTGCGCGTTGGCATCCTTCGCCGGATCAACCCAAGCCCATCGACGCGGCTGGAAACGGGCGCGCTTGTATTGCCCCACACGCTCAACACGTAACGGGGTAAGACCGATGGTTATAGCCCCGGCCAGCACAGCAACGGAAACCCACGCCTCAAATACAGGGCGGATCAGCTTATCAACGAACCATTGTTGCAGGTCCTTCCAGGTTTCACGCTCATCAAGCGCGCCTGCCCGTAAGCTGGAATAGTTGGCCTTTGAAAGATCGCCGGTCAGGGCAGAATAAGAGACATCAAGCCCGGCAGATGCGGACGTGAGACACGCACGGGTAAAGGTTTCAAACTCTCCCTGCGGATATTGCGGATTGTATTCCTTGAAGGTGTAGCCAGGCGGGATAACGTCGAACGCACCCGGCTCTGCGGATTCTGGAAAATCCAATTCGTCCTCATCATCACCCGCCACGTCCACATATTCGGGGTCCGCCTGGAAAAAACCCGACTTGGTAGCCCCAACCCTCGCATTGATTACGGCGGCGGTTTCATACCGGGAAAGATGATGCAGACGGGTCAACGAGGTCCCCATCCAGGAAAGGCCGCGCGGCTGCCCGATAAACTCGGGCAAAAAAAGGTGGATCATTTCCGAAGCCGGTACGCGCTGGTACTTGGCCCCGCTATATGAGAAACCTTCCGCGTAGTCTTCGGCATCCACACGAATATAGAAGGCTACCCGCTTACCTTCCGGGGTAAATTCAATACCGGCGCGAATGCGGTTCCCGTTACGCAAGTCTTCACGCAGAGACACATCAACGCGGGTCGGGTCGATAAGCTGTAACTGGATTCGATACTTGCCATAGTCCCGCCCCTTCAAGATGCGAACAAAGCATTCCCCATCTCGTGCAACAGTCTGAACAACTAAGCCCTGCAACTCTCGCCAGGTAAGCGTTTCGGTAACCTCGGGCATCAAGCCCCATTCCTTCCACGCTTCTGAAATGGCCTTGCAGGCAAGATCGTCAACGGTTCCATCCGGCTTTAACACCGCTGGAATCACTTGAACGCCAGCAGCCCCGACAATGTTCTTACGCACCAGGCGCAAGAATTTCTTGCCGTGGTCCATGTTCACTTGGGCATCACGACCACGGGCACACAGGGCGCGCCATTCCCGCTCAACGATTGTTACGGGGCTTTCGGGATGTTTGGGCCAGGATTCGTTAAGGCGGCCTCCCTGTGCGGCTTCGTATCCGCGCAAGGTAATTCGCGGCAACGCCTTACGGGTATGGCGGCGTGGTTCCGGCTGCGGTTCTACGTCTGCGGACCTGCGGCCCCTGAAACGGTCGAAAATACCCATTAGAGTCGCACCCCTATGGAGCGTATGCCGCCCTTGCCGCGCTGTTTGTTTATGCGGGAGACAAAGAAGGAACGCAGTTTGAGCAGGTCGGCAACGCTCATACGCTGCAACTCACGGTCTTTGATTTTGTAGCTTTGCTGATCTTTGGTCGCCCTGTTCGCCAGAACGGCGTTGATTGCATCAAGGGCAATTTCGGCCTCGGTACGGCCGTCGAAAGTTTCCACATCAAGCAGGTTCACCATCACAACCAGTTCGCCATTAAGGGCAACCTGTTGTTCGCTTTCGCGCAGTACGATCACCTGCCACCAGTAACGGCCCACGGCCATATCCACAGGCAGGGAAAAATCGAAGCTGTCACCGTTTGCCACACCTTCCACATCATGCTTTGCGCCTCCGCGAAGGATGAGCGTTGCCGCCCATCCTTCCGAAGGCAGATAGCCGTCCAGTGCAAGGGAACAGGAGACGGATGATCCTCGGTAAATCTGTTTTGGTATGCTTGGTAACATCAGCCCATCACAAAGCTTTCGCGCCGCTTCTTACGGGAACGCAGTTTTACTTTCTTGCGTTTCTGCCCCATTTCCTCCGGCACTTCCTCTGCACTTTTTGCAGTTTCCGGCATTGTTTCAGGACCGTCGGGCATGGTGGCGGCCTGCTTCGCCAGGCGTTTTTCAAATCGGGCAAAGTTCGGGTTCAGAATGAGTAAGGCGGCGTGTGCGTACACCCTGCAATCAAGGGCTTCATTTCGCGGACGGACCTTGAGCCATTCCCGCTTGGGCCACCCCTTCACGTAACGGGTGACGCACTTTTCTGCGGTCAACTGGCGGAAGTATTCTTCTTCATAGTGGGCAGGCCAATGACAGCGCCCTGGACCGGAACCAGGCAACGCAAGGCGCTTGTATAAGAGGGTTTTCGCCTGGTCCGTACCAATCGTGAACAGTTCCACAGGGCGACCACTCCGACGGCCCGTCTTGCGCTTGGTAGGTGCGGAGACAATGGGCACCCCATCACCGCCCTTGCCCTTAATGGCAAACACGCGCTGCCCCTTGCGCTTCTTACAGTAACCGTAGACGGCCTGGGTATTGGCTCCACCCGAGTCAATGCAGCTACAGGAAATGGAAAGTTCCACCCCGTCCGTGTTGGTCCAGCGCCGGTCAAGAAAATCGTCCAGGGCTTCCCACACTTCCGACTGATCGGGGTCACCGTAGAGAATAGCTGTTTCCACGGACCAAGATTCTTCACCGTGGCCCCAGGCGACCACCTCCACTTCCAGGCGGTCCGGTTGGGTATCAATGCCTGCGGTCAGGATGTAAGCGCCAACGGGCACAGCGGCCCCGTATTCCTCCCGACGCTGCATCAGGCCGGTGTCGTCTATGGTTTCGCCTTGTTCTTCCCAGGTTTCCGCAAGCGAAACGTTGACGAAACTCTGCACGTCTCCCGCATGTTTCTTATCCAGAAAACTCTGGGCAATATCCCGCCATTTACGCCACGGGCTATAAAACTCGTTCAGATGAAAAGACGCATGCCCCATAAAGGGACGTTCCGCGCGCCACTCGCCAGCCTTGAGCATTGCAGGCTTGTGCTTGTCTTCAATGGTGCAGCCGCAATGCTCACAAATATAGTACGCAGTATCCGGCCTTGCTGTGCCGTCTGCGTCTGAATCCCATTTGAAATAGGCAAATTGGAAAGTTAGATAGTTATTGCAGTGAGGGCACGGCATCCAATACTTGCGTCGGTCACCGGCCAAATAGGATTTTTCAACTCTGGAAAAACCCTTAATGGTGGGGGTACTGGTTTCCAGCAGCTTGCGGCGGTCACCGAAGGTTGCGGCACGCTGCCACAGCAATTGCACCGGGTCGCCTTCCTCGGTCATGGTGTAACCGTCGATTTCGTCACAGTTGATAACCGGGGCGGAACGGCCGCGCATGGTGTTGGTTGATCCAGACCAGGAAAACATGAGGAAGCCGCCGGGGTATGACTTCATAAGGGAGTTGTTCACACCATCACGGCCGCGCGGTTTGGCGACCTTATCCCGGATCACGGGAGTATCGCGCAACAGGGGGGTAAGCTTGGTTTCTGTCCAAGTCTTGAGGTCGGACTGTGTAGGCTGCATCATCATGCAGCTTTTCGGCTCTTGAGCTATGGCATAGCCAATGCCGTTATTGATAACCTCTGTTTTCCCCGTCTGTGCTGCCCACATCAGGGTAATACGGCGTGTCACCCTATCGCCGATACAGTCCATAGGCCCGCGCTGGTACGGGGCATTGTCAGTCCGCCACGGTCCCGGCGTGGCGTTCGCCTGCCCGATGTGGCGGTACCGATCCGCCCATTCGGAAACGGTCAGGCGTTCAGGTGCTCGAAGGTTTTGAGAGGCTTTGCGAAAGACTTTGCGCAAGCCCTCCATATTCGACAGGCTTCCGAACTCAATCGGCATCTTCAACCTTCTCCAATAAATCGGCCTCGCTCAGGGCATTCAAGGCGAGGTCAATTTCTTCTTCAAGGATCACTTTAATTTCGGTTTCATCGTCCGCAGCCATAAGACGCAAGGCGGTGCGTTCCGGTATGGAAAGCAATGCCTGGCGAACCTCGACGAAAGCGGCCGTCAGGGCGCGTTCCATCTCTTCAATCGGGGCGACCTCGCCGGACAGCTTGGCGGCCTCAATCTCTTTGCAACGCACCTGAGCAACCAAAAGCCGCCGATCCAGAACAGCCTTCGGCACTTCGTCGCCAACATCGCCAACGGCCTTTGCTACTGCCCTGTCGGTATGCCACTTCACGCACTCGGCCAGGTCAAACACCCAGGCGGCCCCCCTGCCCCCTTGCTGAACACACGGCAACCCCTCACGTAAGCGGGTGCGGATCGTGGGCAAAGACAACCCCAGAGCAAGGGCGAGGCCCTGCATATCCACAGTAGCCCCGCCAACCTGTGTAAAACTCTCCGTTTTTTTCTGTTTTTTCTTTTTCGCTTCTGTCGTCATTCCAGCCCCTTAACCGGATTCTCCACATAGTTTTAATGTGAGAAACAGAAAATTGGTTTTGAAATCCACGCACACCGAAAACTCTGAGATGCTAGTGGACCCGCTGTTTACCCCTCCGGGAAGGACCCGTTTAGCGGCGTATAGATGCGTTTAGCGGTGTTTAGCCTTTGAACTGGTTAGTTATTGGGGAATGTTGCGGTTCTAATGCTAAACGCTTGCTGACTACTGCCGCACATTATTGCAAACCACTGTGTACACTGTCCTTTCTGCCACTCCGATACGGGCCGCAATGGTCGCCGCACTCATCCCCTCACGACGCATGGACAGGATGCGTTTATCCCTTTCCGCGCGGATCACGTTCGCGCACTTGGCCATAGGCAAAATGAAGCCGGGAAACTCCTTCGACAGCGCTTCGGCGTGGGCATCCCCCACCACATCACGCAGCCAATGATCCAACGGCAAACGCTTGGGGATATACAGTGAACGGCACTTGCAGGCTCGGGCCAACGCAAGCGCCCCCTCTCGGCCTATAATGTCCGCTACAACCTGGGCGGTTTCGGGTAATGCGGCATCGCTCATCCTTTCACCCCTTGTCGGATTTCAAGGTCTTGGCGGCACTGCATGCGCGCTCGGCCAGCACGTCCAGCAGCTTGCCACCTGAATAACCGGCGATAGCCGTACCGGAAGATACAGCGGCGGGCGGTATGCCAAGGCTCAACAAAAGGCCGTGGGCAACCCACCCGGTAAAGCCCGCAATGGCGAGAGATGCCACAACGGCTTTGATGGAGCACGGCGAACCACCACGCAGAAGTTTGATACCACCGCCAAGCATGGCTATCAGGACAGGGGGGCACCAGCCCCCCATCCATTGCAAGACGGCACTGAGCCACTGCACGCATGCTTCATAGGTCATGCGCTCGGGCATTATTCGCCGTCCTGTGCGGTGTTGTCGGGTGAAGGGGTCAGGTCGGGAAGGTTGCGAATATCGGCCGTCTGCCGTTCAAACTCTTCAAGGCTCGGAACGGTGTAACCCTCGGCACTGAGGCGCTTTGCCATCCTGTAGCCTTCCATGCCGACTCTCAACGCGGATTCAGCCAGGGCAAGAGCGGTGATAGGATCAAAGGGCATTACTCACCCCCTTTGCTGTAAAGGAAGGATCGCGCCTTGATGAAAAGCGCGGTGCAATCCTGCAAGGCGGTTTCGGCATCGATGCGCAGTTGCGACCAGTTCGGCGGCTCGGTCCTGGTCCTGGCATAGATCATGGCCGCATCGTCATAGGCCACGATTGCCCGCTTTGCCGTGTCCATCACCGGGGCAACTTTGGTTTCCAAGAACTGCACCCCATCCGGGGGCAAGGATGCGTGCAGGGAAAGGTATTCATCATGCAGGGCCGCGTACCCGGTATTCAACTCGGTACCGACGGCCACCCCCTTGTCATACGGTGCCAGGCCGGAAAGCGCGCACCCGGTCATAGCCGACGGCACCAACAGCAAAAGCAGGATCACGCCCGCCGCTTTGCCTGTTAGCTTGGGAACTATCTTAACGCTTACGTTCTTCGTTGCCTTGATACGGCCATAAATGGACAACAGGCCGCCAATGCCAACACCGATGGACAGGCCAACATCCACCATTTGCGACTGTGCCGCATCGTCCACACTGTACCCCATCGCCATAAGCACGGAGCACAGTATGGAGATGACGACACCCCACACGGTACGCGACTGCAACAAATGCTTCGTCTCTTCCATGATCAATCCTTTTGGCTAAATGTTTGCGCAAAAACAAAAGGCGCATCTTTAAAAGACGCGCCTATAATAGACTAACACACCGCATTACGCGATGTGCCTACGTGCGTATGCACATTTTAATTACACTTTAGACTCTGTTGTATTGTTGATTTGAGTTGATGATATGTATTCAAGTGTGTTTGTAATGGTAGATACAAACACTTCAACAGACATTTCTTCATGTCCACACCGCTTGCAACGTCGAATACGCACCGTTCTTTCGGTATCATCAAATGCCCTTGGGGCACTTGTAGGCGTTCCGCACTTTCGGCAGGCAAGAGACATATCAATCCCTCTCAATATCGTTCACGGTCCGTTCGTCCATGAATGCGGTCAGGTCCTGTTCTTTCACGCGGTAGCATGGCCGTTTTTGTGTGCCCATATTGTACCCACGCAACTCCTTACGCCTGATCAACCGGCGCACCCATTCGGGTCGCCTTTTCAAACGCGCTGCCACTTCATCAACGGTCAACGTCTGCATGCAGCATCCTCCCCATATGCCTTATTGCCGCGCGGCGGCTCTCATCGCGGAATGAAAGATAATGCGTCGTGCTCTTGGGGTCTTTGTGCCCCAGGGCTTGCGACACCTCCATAAACGGATCAACGCCCCGGCCTTCCGCTACCTGGGCAAGCATGAACTCGTATGTCTCGTTCGCAAAGGTCTTGCGCATACTATGCGTTGCCACGTCTTCGGCAATGCCACACCTCCCGAAGGCATCCTGCAACACGCGGCGCGCCTGGGTGTAGGATATGGCCTTGTTTTCGTCGCCCTGGGCACGGAACAGGAAAGAATCAGGGGCCGGGTATCCAAGCTCCCGAATCTGATCCAGAATAGCCCTCCGTGCTTCCGGTGCCAGATACACGACGCGGCTTTCCTGCTTGCCTTTCATGTGACGGCGGGCAACCCGAACAGTAAGGCGCACCTTGCCGCGGGCGGTTACATCGGCTACACGAAGAGAAAGCATTTCGCGTATGCGAAAGCCTGCAAGAATACCTAAAATAAATAGGCAACGATTACGAACCACATAGCGTCCGCTGAAGGCACCTACAGCCCCAGCAACCTCTTCGTGTGACAAGGGGCGGCAACCTGGCACAACACCTCCAAACACAAATCATCGTGCAACCATAGTTATCTGAATCAATCAGCCAATCGTAATAGACAAACAATAAACACAAACCACATATAAACAAGAATAATAAAATGATAAACGAACTAATTGAAAAATTAAAATTACTAGATGAAAGCACTGATTCTGTAGAAATAGAAAAATGCATCGCACACTTTTCAGAACAAGAAAAAATAGTACATGGACACATTGGATTTTTATTTATATACTCACTACTTCTAATAATACCAACAATATCTGAAATATACAACATAGAAGTCATCACAAAACTAGGAACAATAACATCAGGAATGATAAAAGCATTTTTTGCTATTGCAAACATTTTATACCCTTTTATATTCACATTCACAACGACAACAGTAAATGCAATAATTCCATTTTCCGCACTTCAAACATACACAAGAGGAAAGCTATCCAAAGCAACAGCATCTTACTTAATCAATGAAAACAAAATAAATCCATATTACACTGGATCTATTTTTCTCAGCATTTATAGAAAAAATGAAAAAATCAGAAAATTTAGCGCCATACTAACATTATTCTTTACGTTTTTTCCTTTACTTGTAGTATTTATACTTCCAGTAATATCACTATTTGTCTCAACAAAATCAACATGCAACACCTTGACACAACCATACAGCGCACTCTATGCCACATCAGCGTTAATACTAGCTTCATACAGCACAATCCACCTACTAATTAGCACAATCACAGCACTTAAAATATCTGAAAAACTTAAATCAAAAACCAAAAATTAGATAATAAAAAAGCACATCAATCACACAATTACACAATTACAAAATCACAAAACAACTACCATCATGAACTAGGAATATAAAGTGAATTACATAAACAGAAACGCACTTTGCACTTTTAAAGACAATGAAAGCATAATATCTTTTGCTAATACAATTAACAAAGAAGAAGAGTTAATATTCAAAAAACTTAAAACTCTTTTATTTTTTTCTTTAATAGCAATAATAGTACACAATTCAAAAGAAATCTCTATCACACCGCAAACATCTTTTTTGAAATTTTGCATAAAAGACAATATACAAATATCTTTATTCGCATACATACCATTTTTAATATACTTTTTACATGCGGTACCACATGCCATAAAATTAATACTTATAAACAAACTAAAAAGGCATTCAATAATAATATCTTCTTAATCTGAAAAATCAGACCTCAGTACAATCACAACAATATATAGCAAAATTGAATCAGCATACATTTATCAAATATCAATAGATACAGGAAATTCAGAAATAAAAATAAAAGATTATATAAAGGCGCCTGTTGACCCATATTTCCATCTTTATATGCTATCATCACTTCCATTCATCATCATAACATCATACGCTCTAAACATATCAACTATCGGCATTACAACTGCTTTATACCCAGAAACGCCAAGTGGATATTTTATTGTCTTGATAATATCCTATCAGGCACTATTTCTGCTCACACTAACAAGAACTACATCCCGTTTCACAAAACAACTTCAATCCCTTCGCGACCAACAAACACCGGCAACCCCGCCCGATCACCCCGATACGAAACAACCTGAATAGCCATGTCGTAACGGTCATGGCCGCCCGTATCGAAGTGGAACCAGGTCATGCCCGCGCCTGCTTCAATGCGCTGTATGAACTCAAAACAGGACAAATTGGGGTATGCCTGCAACTCTGCCCACACTTCGGCAGGCGTGATGTTGCGGAACTTGCAATCAAACGCCCTGCCGAACTTGTGCTGAGAAAGGGCCGCGCCGGTTCCGGTGCCCATCTCGCGCAAGCCGGATTCTTTGAAAGTTCCGCCCGCCTGCCAGTTGTTCACCACGATAGGGCCGTACCGCTTGCGCAGCCGATCCAACGTAACGAGGGCCAGTTGATCAAAGGCCATGAACATCATTGCACCGCGGGCCTTGTTCGCCTGATGGAACTCGGGGCCGACTAGTTCTTCAATTCGGAAATGTTCGGGCGTGTACATCGTTCTTCCTCCGTTTGCTCTCTGCATTCACACTTCGCGCACTTGGCGCGCTCAATCCACCACCAGGGCGGCGCGGTCTTGGGACACGGCCGCATGTTCGGATGCCGTTGCCGCCATTGCCGGGCCACCTCCCAAGAGACAGCGCCGATAGCCTGGGGGCTTGGCGGTGAAAACTGGCAACCATCCGCCACAGGCTACGGCCTCGCCTCGACCTGTTGCATAGCCAGGTAGCGCGGGCCGTACAGGTTCGCCTTCATGTATTCAAAGGCGTTCAACTCCCGCCAGCCTTTCACCTTGGCGCGCTCCACGTCGGCACGGCTCATGCTCCGCCGTTCCTTGGGGTGACAATGGGCGCACAACTCCACCCCGGCCAGGCCAGCGGGCGAAAGCAGGTAAAACGCCCCATGAATGCACCCTTGCGTGCAGGGGCCGCCCGGCAAAGCTTTGGCGCTGTTGTCCTGTAAAAACCGATGCGCCCGCAGCAACACCGTTGCCAACGATTCTCCGTATTCCAGCTTGCGCCCGCTCTCCACGATAGCGGCAAGGGCGTCCGTCAACTGGTCCTTCGTCAGGTACTTCAACGTCTTGTACCCCACGGAATACCCCACGTCGGACGGCGCGGGCAGATTCACGGCCTTATGCGCATTGGCAAGCCATAGCTCAAACTCGGGAAGCGTGATGCCTGTAAGCGTCTTCATGCGTCGCCCTCCGCTATGCCTTGATTACGGCAGCAATGGCCGGTTCGTATGCTTCACGATCAAGCCGGTTATTTTCGCAGAACACGGCCACCATCGCCGCAAAGTCTTCACCGGCAGAAACGTACCGGCTCACAAAGTCCACGGCCTGGGAAAGTGCCGGAAGCTTCTTGGAAGCCTTCTTTTCCGCACTCGGCAGGAAGTTGCCTTCACGCACTTTCAGGCAGTTGGAAACGTTCAACAGCCAGTCGAAAGACGCTTTCCACTCGTTCACCTCGCCCATCAGGTACGGGCAACGGCCCACACGGCGGAAATACTCTTCCCAATCGTCCAGGGCCTTGAACTCTGCCTTGCTTCGCGCCCTGATCGCGGCCTTGCGCTTGTCCGTTACCGCCGTACAACGGGGCAGCTTATGGCCGTTCGGCTGATCGTCCACCAACAGCCGGTTATACAGGTCGGCAACCTGCTGGCACGGGTCCGCCTTTGGGGCTTGCTCCGGTTCCAAAAGCGAAGGCTCAATTTCGTCAAGCGAAACAACGCTCACGTCGGCACCAGCCGACAAGGGTACGTTAGTACCCTCTCTTATTTCTTCTTTCTGTTCTTTGTTCTCTGTTCTCTGATTAGCGGAAGGAAGCAGACCTGTTTCCGTAAAGGCTTCCGCAAAGGCTTTCTTAAAAGCTTCGTGAAGCCCGTCAACCGTGGCTTTTGCGCTCTCTAGCATGTGCATTTTCAACGTGCTTTCGGGCAAAGCATCAAAGCCGCCGCGCCACGATTTGATCACATTCGGGCTTTCTGGAATGTTATATTTGAGGAAATTCGGGAACCACACCAGAAGCGCCCCGTCATGCTTCGCAATCCCTTGCGCCAAGACTTCCTGAAAGGCTTTCTCGAAGGCTTTCAACTCCATCCCAAGCTCATAAGCGAAGCCTGGCACATTGCCCCGAATCGCCCCTATCTGCGTTAGAGTTGGATGGGTAAGCAGAAAGAAGATGATAAGCTTCGCATCCAGTGACAACGCCATGAACTTGGCATCGTTCCAGATACATGTCGAAATCTTGCGGTAGTGTTTTGCCTTGCTCATCCGAAACCATTCCCTTGCGTTTTCGCCTGGTTCCAGGCATTATTTCCTATCCGAACGCGCTAGTTCGTACCTAGCGCCCCTTGCACCCCTCGGCCCCCCGGACTGAGGGGTTTTTCTTTTTGGGCACACCTATCTTTTCATAGCCAATCTGGTACCCTCACTAATAAACATTCACTAACTTTTAACCCTTTGAGGTGCTTTATGACCGAAGCCGAAGTTCAATACATTGCGAAACTTCTTGAAAACAAATCTGACAACTACAAACTTGCCTATGTAGCGGCATACCACGCTGCAAAAGGCGGAAACGTAATTCCACCACAGGCGTTTTACCATTTCCTCAGAACCCTACAGGAAGCGGACGGGGTTGACCCTAGCCAGCTTAAAGACCCATCCTTCACATAAATCGCGAAACATAATGCCCCATCATTTTGCCTGCCCGCCCTCGCTATATGGACAACCAATCCAGCCGCAAGGGCGGGCTATCGGATCGTAGCATTCAATCGCATAGGGGCAGGTAGCGCACCGCATAGCCGATTCAGGCTCGATATAGCGAACAGGCAAGCCTAGGGCGCGTGCAATTGCTATTTCTGCCTGCACCCCTACGGACTCACGCCAACCAGGCAGGCACAGCACCCATAATTCGTGGTGCCGTTCCAGCGTGGCACGACACATTGCCGCCCAAAACGCCCAATCCTTGGGCAGACCAAAACGCACTGCCGCTTCATGTGTGAGCGTTAGCGGAGAATACACGCCATAGCCTTGTTCCCATCCTCGGGCGGCCTGCTCTGTCACCGCCAGAAAACGCGCTTGGCGCACCCTTTCAGATTCATGAGTGTAAGGGGCAGCCAGATACACAAGCACGATACCGTTACTCATCCCTACGCCTCCAAATCCTGGCGGTAGGCAACCACGGTTTCGTCAATCTCGCCCTTCACCTCTTCGGCCAGGGCCTGCACCTCGCGCATGTCCGCGCGGTCCTGTATGGCATTGTGCAATCTGGTTAAGACGGGGTAATCATCCAGGCATTCGGCAAGCACATCTCCCTTATCAGGGATGCCCACGGCATCAGGCACGCAGTGCATACCCAGGGCTTCGGCCATGTAGTTCAGCATTGCATGCGCCAACTTCGTTCCGCCTGCTTCATGCAGATCGTGCAGAAGAACCCGCACCCGTTGAATGTCAGGCCGCGCGGAATCGCCGTCATAGTCAGGGTTTCGCATCTGCTTGTAGAGTTGCTTGTGTCCACGCCGAAAAATGCGCTCGAGCGCGGGCATGCCCAGGCAGTCCTTCGCCTCTCGCATCATCTCCCACGCCTGCAATCGGTGCTTTGTCATATATCGCCCTACTTCTATTTGTTCCGCCCTTCTGTTACGGGAAAGCCAGACACACCAACCCGCAACAGAAGGAGCGGAAATGAAAGGTATTGTTATCGCGGTCAATCGTGTTCGCGGCATGGTAGCCGTTCAACTTGAAGACGGTGACCACATCGTTTTTGACAGTCTCGGCGGCGACTTCTCCAAAGGCGACATTGTTTCGCACATCAAAGACGAACACGGAGACCAGGAAGTCATGAACGTTAGCCAAGGCGCACGAGAAACCATCTACGTTGAAGCCCTAAACGCCACCATCGCAAGCGCCTTAACCCTCATCCGCTAACACCGCCTCCAACATCCGCAGGGCGTCAGCATACGCCTTGCGGGTGTACTGATGCATTTTCACCCCACCCTTACGGCACAGCATTTCGTTAACGCGCATCCCGCGTTCCGCGAGTAGAATCTTCCGCTTAAGCATCACCCGCATAGCGATAAGCCTCTCTTCCCGAGAGCCCTGAATCACAGGCCAGGCAGGTTGAATCCGCCAGTGCGCCATGTTGGAAAAATCCTCACCGGAATTGCGCAAGGTCCATTCCAGCAATTTACGCCGCGCGCGGCATATCGCTTCCTGTTTGCGCTCATCCCTATCCAGCCCGCTGGAATTCAGACACATCGCCTACCCCCTACGCAGGGAAACCCCTGCCCTGTTTCGTCTCGTGATTTTGTGGTTACTGCCGCACACTGCACACAGGAAAGATCAGGCCGCATTTTCAGCACCCTCCTTGACAAGGTCAGGACACAAAGAGGTTAGGGGAATGCCCAATCGCAAATGATACCGAACGGCATATGATGCCCCTATATTTCTCCGTCCAGAACAGTGGTTGTGCACTACTCCGCGCTTACTCCCATCTAAGCCAGTCAAAATAGCCAACTCTACAAAGGAAAGGCCATGTTCTTGCCTATAAACCTCAAGTGCGTTTCTCATGAAGCGAATGATTTCACGTGAAGACACATTAGTCAAGACCACGCTCTTCACTGAAGACATGCCTCGGGCTAAATGAAGTAGGGAGCAATAAAATGTCAGACAGATACGCGCAGATTTCATCACTCGCATGGGCACAAATCCTCGATCGCCTTAAGGCTCTACGGGATTCAGGAGAAACCTACCAAGCTATCGGTCGGCGAATGGGAGTCCAACGAGGTAGCGTTCAAAACTGGATTGATGGCTTAAGAAGTGGAGAAAGGGTTTCCTTTGCAGACATGCTAAGATACCTTGACTCACTTCAAATCCCTATTGATTCGATCCTAAAAGGTCTGCCCACAGAAGTCCCTCCCCTCAAAAATACACAAATTAAAAATTTACGCCCGAACGCACAAGCCGACCCCGCGTTCATAATGAGTGGAGAAGCCCCGTTAAACAGCATCGGCGCCGTGGTAAACGTGTACGCAACCGCAGGGGCGGGCCTAGCGCTAGACAACCAAACAGACACTCCACTGGCACAAATATCTATACCTGCCAAATATGTCAGACCGTCGTTACTAGTCGTAATCGTCGAAGGAGACTCCATGGAGCCCACAATAAAAAAAGGGGCTTATGTAGGAATTGATCATTCTGCTGAAAAGCTTATTCAAGGCGAAGTCTATGGAGTCAATTTACCATACGAAGGAGTTGTTCTCAAAAGAGTCTACTTTGACCACAGCTCCGATAGTTTAGTTTTAAAATCCGACAACCAAAAACACAGTGATATTCGCCTTCCCATTGAAAATCGTGAAGGATTAATTATTGGCAAAGCCATTTGGGTAATGCAGGACTTATAGCATAAAGAAAATAGAAATGATCACATCTATACGTTTAATAAACTGGAAGAGCTTTGCTGATGCCAAGCTCTATATTGACCCAATAACTACAATCATTGGTGTCAACGCAAGCGGAAAATCCAACATCCTTGATGCGCTAGAATTTCTACGGCGCACCTCAAGTGGCGTAAGTATAGACAGTGCTCTCTCCGGCTCTGGAGACGGAGGCCTCCCTCCTCTACGAGGGAATATTGGGTGGGCAGCTAGAAAAGGTCACAATATATTTGGCATCGAAGCAGAAATTGAAACAGACAATAATAACTTTATATATTCCATCTCAGTATACACGAAGGAAAAAGTTGTTAGAATTCACGAAGAAACACTGTATGACACAACAGCAAAAACAAATGTTTTTAAACTAAAATCAATATCAGGAAAAATAAAGCTTTTCATGCTTGGAGCTGAGCTTGGCGATGCAGATTTTGAAAATGAAAGCGCCCTCTCTACACTTCATAAAACAAAGGGCTTACTCACCCCTAAAGAGTATATCAAATCCATTAATACTATACAGTCTCTGCTTTCTAGCATTTTCCCATTCAAACCAATGCATAACAGCATGCGTTCAATCGCCCCCATATCAGACCAATATAGGTATGACGGATCTAACATTGCTGGATTCATTGCAGGACATAAAAACAAAACGAATATTGAAAGACAGCTCTCGAAATATGCAACGAAATTTCCTGAAGGAGATATAACAAAAGTTTGGACAGAATTTATTGGTATCAATAAAGAAAAAGCAGAATTATACTGCAACGAATCTTTTGGTAATACCACAAACACTGTAGATGCAAATAACATGTCTGATGGAACTCTTAGATTCCTTGCAATACTCGTCGCAATGCTAACTGCTCCAGAACACTCTTTAGTTGCAATAGAAGAAATTGATAACGGACTACATCCTTCAAGATCAGAATTATTAATAAATTCTCTAAAAGAAATTGGCTCCAAACGAAAAGTCGATGTAATCATTATAACTCACAATCCAGCCTTGCTTAACTTTCTCGGACCTGAGGCCATCCCATTCATATCAGTTGTGCACAGAAAGCACAGCGGTGAAAGCACAATTACACTCTTAGAAGATGTCGACCAGCTCCCCAAGCTTATGGCCTCCGGCCCAATAGGAACAATAGTAAGCCAAGGAAAGCTACAAAAAGCCCTTAGAAATCAGGAAGACGCACGATGAGTAAAGTGCTTATTATTGACACATGTATTCTTTGCGTCCTCTTAAAAGTCCCACACATGGAAACATGTGGAAGAAACGATGATAAATGGGACTTTACCCGTGTAAACTCCATAATCGAATCCGAACTAGGCCAGAAAACAACACTTGTACTGCCCATAGCTACATTAATTGAATCTGGAAACCATATAACAAACCACGGAAACTACACTCATGCATCCGAATTGATTGAAATTCTTAAAAAATCAATCAATGAAGAAACTCCATGGGCTGCGTTTAGTGATCAAAGCGCTTTATGGTCCGAGGAAGAACTTGATAAACTTGCTGCGGAATGGCCAGACAAATGCAAAAGCATTGGCCTCGGAGATATGACCATCACTGCCGTCGCAAATCACTACGCCAAGAGTGGTTACACCGTTGAATTACTAACTGCAGACTCAGGGCTTAAGGCTTACGAACCTCTCCCCCCCACATCCATCCCAAGACGAAATCGCAAATAAGACTCCTTTCGACACGCATAGGAGGATTTTTTATTGACCTTATTGCTTTCACGTGAAAACATGTTTTCACACAAAAGCGCTTCTAGCTGAAAACGGTTCACGGACCAAAGTAAGACCAATACAAGCAGCTACTGTGTACCCCGCCGGGCGGCAGGGAGGCACCGAACGGAGACTAGTAGGAACGCCGCGAACGAGGCCCATTAAAGCGGGAGGGATGAAAGCCATAAGGAACCATCGCGGTTTGCAGCGCTGGCCCGTGACAGCAAGGACGCCTCCTCAGTCACAACCAGACGCATGCCAGGACAAGCACCCTACGCCACACAAGCGGGCACGGGACCGCCCTGCAAGCCGCGAACAACCGCAGAAGGTGGGGCGCATGCAACGGCTAATCTCTTTTCATACTCTGCGAAACACTGCTCTCCGCTTTCTCTGCGGCGGCCTGTTCATTGTCCTGCTTCTTGCGCTCTCCGCCTTGGGGCAGATCATGACAGGAACCATGTAACAAACGGAGAAACCACCATGCCCACAGACGACGGCCTTGTTTCCCTGGCCAACCTGAAAGGCGGTGCCGTGATTGAAGCGGCCGACTACGCCCTACAGGAAGTATTTGAAAACATCCTGGACCCGAACACGGAAGCCACGCAAACGCGCGAGGTAACCGTGAAGCTGGTCTTCAAACCCGGCAAGGACCGTAGCACCAGCGCCATACTGGTTAAGGTGGATCGCAAGCTTGCCGCCCAGGCACCTTTCGACGCGACCATTGCTATCGGCAAGGGCTTGGAAGGCAAGGCCATTGGCAGCGAATACGGCGCTATTGATCCTAGCCAGCACATCTTGCCCGAAACCGTCGAAGACCCTGCCAAGGCATTTGCCGGTTCCAAGAACGTTACCCCCTTCAAGGCTGCCGCTGGCGGCGCACACTAACCACCAACCCAAAGGATACGGCACATCATGCCTAGCGTAGACCTGAACGAATCCATTGAAACACTGGTAAGGCTTGGCGGCGACCTGAAACAGGCAGAAGTGGACCGCCGCACGCAGTTTGTTGTCCATGAACACAACGGCCGCCCCTACTACAAGGGCGAGTTCCGCCCCATGCTTGAGCCGGAAGCGGAACCGCTTCACGTGAACACCCTTACCGCCCTGGCCGACTACCTGAACGACAACCCGGACGAACTGGACCTCTCCAAGCTTCTCGTCCACGTAAACAGCGCTACGGACGTGGTTATCCGTTCCGTACCCACCGGACCGCACAAGCAGCGCCCTGTGTTCATGCGTGCCGGTGCCCTGATCCCGGATCATATGTTCGATACCTACGTCAGCCCCGACAAGTTCGT
This sequence comes from Desulfovibrio subterraneus, assembly GCF_013340285.1. Taxonomy (NCBI): domain Bacteria; kingdom Pseudomonadati; phylum Thermodesulfobacteriota; class Desulfovibrionia; order Desulfovibrionales; family Desulfovibrionaceae; genus Desulfovibrio; species Desulfovibrio subterraneus. Next base: position 1,145,525 of record NZ_BLVO01000013.1, read on the forward strand.
TCCTTACCTGCAAAGCTGTTTTGCAGCAGGCGAAGACCTGGAAACGGTTATTGCCGTATGCGGCAACGTGACTGCCGCGGCAGAAGTGCGCCAGCAGGACGACGGCATGACGCAGACCGTCACCGCCCGCATGGGGGTACAGCGCCGCACTGACATTGAAGTGCCGAATCCGGTAGTGCTCTACCCGTTCTCTTCCTTCGTCGAGATCATGCAGCCCGCCCGCAAGTTCGTGCTCCGCTTCAAGGGTGACACCGACAAGGGCACCCTTTGCGCGCTCATCCCCGCCGACGGTGGCGCATGGCAGATCGCTGCAATCGAATCCATCAGCACCTGGCTCCGTGAAAAACTCCCCGAGGGCGTGCGCGTAATCGCATAGCGCCGCCTTACTCCACACAACGCCGGGGGCGGCCCATAGCCCCCGGCACACCACACAAAGCCATGAAGAAAGAATACACCGTAGAAGTTGCATTGCGGGTCCTGGTGCCCGTGAAGGCCGAAGACGCGCACACTGCGCAGATCATCGCCAAAGATCGCGCAGAAATGGGCGCGGCCTTCGGCGGTAACCTGCACGTCTTGGAAGTGCAGACCGGAAACCTGGAAGAGAAAAGGGAGGCGTAGCCGTGCCAATCAGCGTTCAGCTCGAAATTTCCGACAACAACGAATGCGTCGATGCCCCATACTGGTTGATAATCGACCCCATGCAAATGATGAAACCCGCCCCACGCTCTGTCGCCCAAATGATAACCGGACCGTTTTTCAGTCGCGAATCGGCAGAGAAGCACCTTGCGGCAAGGCACTATGAATTCTCCGACAAGGCTGTTGTCTGGTGTGCGTCTGGCTATTGGTCGCACCAGTACAAGGAAGCATGGCGAACAGGTTGTAAAACTGCGGTAGGCGGCGAGTGATGGTTCAACGATACAAATTCCTTCCAGAAGCGGAAGAAGCGATCCGCGCCTGCTGGTGCGCCATGGCACTAAGCTCTGAGGGCGAATACGTCATGCACTCCGACTACGCCGCCCTCCTATCTCACGCCAAACATCTTGAGACGCGTCTAAACATGGCCACATCATTTTGTGTAGGCCTGATACGCGAAAGGGAAGTGAACATAGAAGCCCGTGGGGAAGGAAAATGGTGTGTTTACAGAGGCGGCTATGTTTTGACTCGCAAAGGGAAATGGGAATATGAGCCGTTGCCATCATCTCGCACTCAGAGTTTCTACGATAATACTCGCTTCACGCTGGAAGAAGCATTTGAACGGGCCAACGCTGTAATAAAAGAATTCAGGAAATAGCCATGAACGCGAAGCCGCTCTTTCTGCCCCTCATGCGCCGATACTTTGAAGCCTTCGTGCGCGGCGAAAAGCACACCGAGTTTCGCCAGGTATCGAAGCGGTGGAACCTGGACAAAGTAACCGTTGGCCGCCCTGTTACCCTATCCAGCGGTTACGGCAGCCACAGCCGCCTACAGGGTGTTGTAGAGTCCGTAAAAGTGGCCCATTCAAGCACCCTGCCGGAAGAAGATCGGACGGCGGTTCTAGAGTGCTACGGGGGCGACGTAGAATTGATTTGTATAGGTATCAAAATAGACCGACAGGAGGCGTAACCATGCAGACCCAACCCGCAACCACTACAGCAAGCCAGAACGGTACACAGGATCGCCTCTTGAGACTTCCCGAGGTCTTGAGTAAGGTTCCTTTCAGCCGGGCGACCCTCTACCGCCGCATTGAAAACGGCGAGTTCCCCGCCCCCAAAAAAGACGGCCACATATCCTTCTGGCACCTTTCGGCCATAAACGCCTGGATTGAAGCCAAGAAAAACGGGCTTGACAACTAACCCCAGCATCACACCAAAGCCTTCTTCAATAGCCTCCACCGTTTCGGTAGAGGCTTTTTTTGCTACTCTGCACAACTTGACGCAGCAGACATAAAAAGACAATAAGCACATATATTTTCGACCACACCAAGGCGGACAACATGAACACCAGTCAAAAAATAGCACTTTTTGCTGTTATTGTTACGATCATCGGCATCACCATCGCAGAAACTAGCAAGTATTGCGATAGAGCCAACGAAAGCTACATTGCAAGCCTTAAGCATGACATTGATATGTACGAAAAATTTGAAAAGTTTAACATTCCGAAGACACTAAACACCCTAAACACAACCCTTACAGAACTAGAGAAAAATGCAAAAAATATAAATGACTATACAGATACAATAAACAAGAACAAAGAATTGGAAATTAAAAACAAAACCTTATCATCTGATATTGAGAAGTTTAAACAAGAAAATATAGAGTTAAATAAAAAAATTGAAGCACTAGAAGAAAAATACAACAGACTGATGTCTGAAAATGAAAACTTCACCCTCAAAAACAACCAGTCAAGAACACTTTTGGGCGGAGAAATAGCTGTGGGACTATCAAGAGCATCTCAAGCACTTGAAATTGCTACCGTGACAATAAACAACAAAACCCATGAGCTACGCGCTGGGCAATCCGTTTCATTAGAACTCTCTGGAAAACGCTGCACGACTGTCCTCAAGGGGATTGGATATGACAGTGCTGGCTTTGAATTCTTCTGCAAACCAATCCCCCCAAAATCTCACCAGTAAAACCGGGGGTACATATGGGGGTACATTTCCAGATGTTCAAAAAAATATTCATTTAAATAAGTCGATTATGCGTCAAATGTGGTGGACGCCGCCTCCACCATTCAAGGAATTTATAGGGTTTCACGCCGTCTCACCAGACCGTGAAACCCTTTCCTTTTGTACTGCCGCGCAAGCAATCGCCTACGCCCCCGCTGCCCCAAAACGGCCAGGGCCAATACACCCGCAGCTGTTCAATAAAAAAGGGAGGAACAACCGTTCCTCCCTTCATAATCATCGAAGCCTGATTACTTTGCAGCTTCTGCCGGCAGTTCGCGAAAGACCATAGTGCCGCTGTCATAAGGCAACATCAGGTAGAGTTTGCCGTTTTCAACATAAAACGACTGCGCCCGGTGCAAATCGCGCATGTACACCATATCCTGCGTGTCAGGAGGGCAGGCCATACGGGTTGAGAACATGTTACCGAACGTAATCTTCCCTTCTTCAAGGACATACACGCCGCCACCACGGTTGCAATCAAAGCGCATCTGCGCCCTGCTCTCGTCCGTAAGCAGCATGGTGTAGCGTTCGGAATCAGCTGCCACGATGGTTTCGACGGGTGTTATGGTAGATTCCCACCCCCAAACCTTCCCCACAACCTCTTCCGGAGCAGCCTCGCGGCCATCCTTTTGCTTTGAGAAATACGAGCCACACGCCGTAAGCATGAATATGCTCAGGGCAACACAGAGCAACGTCAGTACACGATTCCACTTCATATTCTTCTCCTGATAGTCACATTCAGGATTTGGCTCACCACCGGACACGTTGCATCCGGCAATCATCACACACCTGCGGGATGAGAGCGGCAAAGCGGAGAGCAAGCAATATGGCGCTGTCCTTTTCCGCTTTCTTCTCACAATCTCATGCGCAGCACGCCGCGCCTGCACAAGCTCTGGCACAACAGCCCACGTGCAAAAACGAACAGTATCAAGCCAAACCCAATTTACTTCTCCTTGTTCAGCTTCAAAGCGAGCCGAACTGACAGAAATGAGTTTGAACCATACATCAAATCCGCCCCACAGGCACCAACGTTTGTTTTAAAAGATGTAAATCACCATCCCGCATTCATGGGCAGCGCCTCTTCAAGGCGCGCCCCAGCACTGCAGCGGGGATTCAAAACAGCTCTCCCGTCAACAGCCTGATCCACAGCATATCGCAAATCCTCAAGAAAGGAGATCTGCGTTTCCCGCAACAGCGGCTCATCATCAATAACTATGAGCAAAACCCCATCTCACACACTCCACAAATCGGATATGTCCGGGTCATCCTCTCTTCCGGCTTCTCCAGAGAAAACGCTCTCGAAGAAATGCGCAAGGAAGGCGTATGCACTTTCATTGAAAAGCCATACCAGATAGACACGCTCACCAAAGCCCTTGATAAGGTCATTGATCCCGGTACCACCTGACGACCACGAAAACAAAACAGCCTGCACCGGAACCGATGCAGGCTGAAATATCCATGACTATGTTAAGCTATCCCTTTGCGCGAAGCAGGACCTCATCCTTACCGTCACGCTCCTTGATAAGCACATCCACACGCTCGTTACGGGCCGTGTTCATGGTCTTACCCACATAGTCGGCGTGTATTGGCAGTTCCCGGTGCCCGCGATCCACAAGCACCAGCAGTTCAACGCACTTGGGTCTGCCGAAATCAAGAATTCCCTCAAGGGCAGCCCGAATGGTGCGCCCCGTGAAAAGAACGTCATCAACCAGCAGAATAATCTTGCCGTCAATATCACCGGGCAATTCTGTCCTGTTGATCATGGGCTGCGACTCAAGGCTGGTCCAGTCGTCGCGGTACAGGTTTATATCCAGAGCGCCGAGCGGCACATCACATTTGAGCCTTTCCGAGAGAATGGCACGCAGGCGGGCGGCAAGGTCAACGCCGCGTCGCTGGATTCCAACGAGGCAAAGATCGACGCACTCTCCATGACGTTCCAACACCTGATAGGCCAGCCGCTCCAGTGTGCGGCGCATTTCCTCTTCCGACAGAATCATCACATCATCAGACATGGTGCTCCAACCTTGCGTGTTCACATTTATCACATCGGGCTCACTCAGCGGGAGCGAGCGCCAGCTCAACCTGCATCATCCCGATTATCATCTCTTATAGACAGATGCCTCCCACAACGCAATGCCCATGCCGACACCCACAATTGACATTTGTTCAATAATTTGATATATTTAAAAAATCAATACACTCTCTCGTCTTTTATAGACTCCATAAATGACGAGCACCATCCGAACCGGAGGTACCATGGTTACTCTTGACCCCAGCGCCAAGAACGAACTTGACGCTTACTTTACCGACAAGGACAAAACCCCCATCCGCATATATCTCGCCCCCGGTGGCTGCAGTGGCCCCCGCCTGGCACTGGCCCTTGACGAGCCCGGAGATGACGACGCGACTCTGGATGTTGGCGGTTACACCTTTACCATGAACAAAGACCTGCATGAGCAGGTTAAGGGCGTTACCATTTCGGTTTCCTGCGGCGGTTTTGCCGTGGTTCCCGAAGTACCGCTGCCCAGCATGGGCGGTGGCGGCTGCAGCGGCTGCGGATCTTCCTCATCCTGCTGCTCATAGCCTTGTCTACAAGACAAGTACCAACGGCCCTTACGGGCCGTTTTTTTATTTCACGCCCAAAAATACCGTTTTGAATCAGGAACAATTACTTAGAATCATCGTGCCTTATCAACGCAAGGTAGTTGTGAAATCTATAACTATGCCCCGTATCCATTGACAATCTCTTGGGGTGTACGTACTTGTACCTCCTACACCCAAGCGGAGGAAAGCAATGTTTACACTGACCGAAAGCGCCCACAAGGAACTTGCGGCGTACTTTGCGGATAAGGAAAAGTCCGGCATTCGCATCTACCTTGCCCCCGGTGGCTGAAGCGGCCCCCGACTGGCATTGGCTCTGGATGAGCCGAACGAAGAAGACACCGTATTTACCGAGAAGGAATTCACCTTCGCCATCAATAGCGCCCTGCTTGCGCAGACCGGCGCCATCAAAATCGACTTGTCCTACATGGGCTTCACTGTCGAATCCGCAAACGCCCTGTCGGGCGGCGGTTCTTCCTGCGGTGGTTGCTCCAGCGCAGGCAGCTGCAGCTAATCGCAGCTTCGACTTTTGAAATACGAAAGCGGCCTTTTACCAAAGGCCGCTTTTCTTCTTATTCAAGTCCCACCATATATTATCGCGGGCAATACTCATTGAGAACATCGTTAACCTTTCGTATTGTCGAAGCATCAACCGCTTTACTAAACAAAATATAACGACTGTTGCCCCCCGGCACATCACGTAACAGAGTAAACCCGAATTCGTCTTCACGCAAACCTGCCTGAGACAAGAGATAATGCACCTCTTCCGGCGCGGCCAATATATAGTCTATCCGCCCTGCTCCAAGCATTTTCGCAAGCTGCACCTGATCGCCAACCAGCACAAACCGCCTCGGAGAATATTCTTTGATACTCTCGTCAACGCTTTCTCCGTATGAAAAACCATCAATAACACCTAGAGTAACATTCCGGTCTTTCAACAAATCACTCAGGTCTATCTCTCCGTCTTTCCCGTTCAAAACCCCTTTTCTGTGAAGTGCCACCAGCGGTTGATCATGATACAGCAGAGAGCTGAACACGCCCCATTGCCGCCGCTCCTCGGTCATGAACCATCCTACCGAAGCTGCATTCAACTGCTCTTCCTTGAGCATTTGGACAATGCGTTTGGCAGGAAGAGAGCGGGTGCGGAACGGTACTCCGGCCTTGGCAAAAACCGCCATGGCCTGCTCGAGAAGAAAACCGGAGGGCTTACCCTCCTTGGATGTATAATAATAAGGAGGTCTCTCCATATAGAGCACGAGCAAAGGCTCTGCACTCATAGCCGGAGTATGCAGCATAAAAAGGAACATCCAGATAAAGCCCACTACACGACGAACAGACATCCCCTTTACCTCCCTGATCGAGCTGTTCGTTTAGATACAGCAAAATTTATGATTCTTCACCTACAGAATCAAAGCACCACCCGCAAAATCTCTATGAGATACCGCAAAAAAAGAACCCCGTACCAAGGCACGGGGTTCATTCAATCAGAAAAAAATATCGCTACTCGTCAACATTTGAAGGGCCGGCAGGCAAACTGCGCGGCATCTGGTTCCCACCGGAAGAAGAACCTACGGGAAGTGCCTCAATGGTCTTGCCTGTTGATTCGCCTCCGGCAGTCAGCATCCGCCCGTCAGCAGTGATGGCCGTTTTGCCGTCAATAATGGCAATGCCGGTGCGTTCAAGCACCTCACGGCGGAATGCGTATTCTTCCGTCATCTTTCGTGTGCGGTACATGAGCCAAAGCTTTGCGATGTAGCTGATGAGCCACGCGGCAAAAAGGCCAATACCAACCCATAAGGCAAGCTCTGCAGCCGTTTCGCCCAGCTTGAGCAGAAAGTTCATCACCACATCCATGTTGTAGAGCACAAGCCCCACAAGCAGCAGACCGGCGAGCATGATAATGGTGGGCATACCCTGCACAAGGCCCACCCAGCGCTTCATCTTTTCAGGCATCAGCTCGTGAGCAGTCTGCGAAAATTCCGGATCACCCTGAATGATGCGCGAGAATCCCATGCCGATTATCTGTATGATGAACATTACCCCGACAGGTGCCAGAAACACGGATACAAGGTACGCCTTCCAGGGGAAGGTATATTCCATGGCTCCGTCAGGCAGAGTCTGCATATTGGTGACACCGTGCAGAATGGCCACCACCGTAACCACAAACTCCACAATGATGACACCCAGAGCAATGTAAGCAAGCAGGGATTTACGCTCTTTTTCATTGAGCATGGCCCCCAGTCCGCCGGGGCCGGTCCCCTTGGAAGCGGCCTTGGCAGAGCCTGCCTCTTCACGGGGTTCCTGCTGCATATCCTTTTCGCTCATTCTCACAATTCCTTATGTGGCGGGCACTGCACGCCAGTTTCATAAAACGGTAAATGCCTTGCTACAGGACGCAAGGATAATTTGCAAGCAGATGAAAATGTGTATTTTTTCACACAATTCAACAGAAAACAGCCTGAACACCAACAGCATGTTGCGATGATTATCCAAGCTGCAGCCATGCTTTTAAAAAACTACTGAATCACTCCCCGGCAAGGGGCAGAACTGTCAGCACATTCCGACGGGCCTCTTCAGGCATTTCCGACCAGTCCACAGGAGCAAAGCGAGGTTCATCGGCCCTTCCGGTGCGGGAGACCGAACCGAAAAATTCATCATACGGGCGTGTAAACAAAGCATATTCAGAGGCATACAGAGTGCGGTACACCACCACGAGCCCTTCGGTCGCGGTATCCAGCGCTGTGCCTATTACCTGATAATACTTCCCCTTGAAATGTCGATAGTAGCTGCTCATGTTTTCCTCCGGCAAAGTGATAAGACGGGTGCCGTCCGGCTCATATCCGTTCAGAGAGCAGGAAGCAATACCACACGCGCTCTGGCAACCCCTTGAAAAAAAGCGCCGGAAGAAATCTTCCGGCGCTCTGATTTGCGAGTCGGCGAACCGACGGCTGCGTTTAGTCTACAACGAACACGATCAGGTCCGTGGGACCGTGCACGCCGAACTGCAGAATCAGTTCGATATCTGCAGTCTTGGAAGGACCGGAGATGAGCAGCGCGTTGGTGGGAGCCTTAGCGTTCCAGTCCAGAGCTTCAATGGCTTCAGCAAAGGAAGTCCAGATCTTGTCGGCCTTGACCACGGCAAAGTGTACCGGAGGAACAAGGGACAGAAGACGGGGTTCCTGAGGAGAAGGCCACAGAATCATGGCTGCGGATTCTGCGATACCGCCCATGGTGGTGGTGATGCCGGCAGAAGCTTCGAAAAGCTCATCGCGGAATTCTTCCACATCGGCAGTCCACGGAACGAGCGGAGCGATATCCTTCTTGCCCTTCCATGCGGATTCAAGCTTCTTGGAGATATCGGTATCCTGACCATATACGAGGTTCTTGAGACCACGTTCGGCCATGATTTCCTGAAGCTTGCCGATCCATTCGTCGCCCTTGACCTGATGCACTTCCGTGCGCATGGCGCTCATCAGTTCCACAAAGCGTGCAACGCGTGCGGCCTTGTCTTCGATGGGAGCGGGAACCCACTTCTCGGCAGCGGGAACATAGGAAGCACCGGAGATGCTGGCACTGTGGAGACGGGCGAATATATTTTCGCGGGCGCTAGTATTACTCATTACGGATACCCTCTTTCTTCGCCAGATCCTTCAGGCTCTGACGGGCGAACTTGGGAGAGGTGCGGACACTGGTCCACGCCTTCAACGGACCAACCTTGGGAAGCATGTTGCCGAACCACTGCACGCCCATGAGCATGAGCTTGTTGCAGGTAGAGTTCACCTGAGTGAGCTTCCAGCCCTTCCAGACCATGGTTTCCACAAGGCTTTTCTTGTAACCGTGGCCCTTCACAACGCCGTCGCCGTCCATGTCGTAGCTTTCGTCACGCAGGCGGCGGATAAGGTTGGGGATCGGAATCATGACCGGACATACTTCTTCACAGGCATTACACAGCGAAGAGGCTGTGGGCAGGCTGCCCTTCTTGTCCAGACCTTCCACCTGCGGCATCAGGATTTCACCGATGGGGCCGGGGTAGGTGGAACCGTATGCATGGCCGCCGATGCGGGTATATACGGGGCAGTGGTTCAGACAGGTACCGCAGCGGATACACTGCAGGGTCTGGCGCAGCTGCTTGTCGGCAAGGATCTTGGAGCGGCCGTTGTCCAGAATGATGAGGTGGACTTCCTTGGGGCCGTCCTTTTCGCCGGGCTTGCGGGGTCCCTTGATCATGTTGAAATAGGTGGTGATACGCTGGCCGGTGGCAGAACCACACAGCAGGCGATACAGCGGAGGAATGTCTTCCAGCTTTTCAACCACCTTCTCAAGGCCCATCAGGGCAACATGCACGGGCGGAACAGCAGTACACATACGACCGTTGCCTTCGTTTTCCACCAGGCACAGGGTGCCGGATTCGGCAATGGCGAAGTTCACGCCGGAAAGGCCGATGTCTGCGGTGCGGTAATGTTCGCGCAGCTGACGGCGGGCAATAACGAGAAGTTCGGAAGTGTCTTCGGTGTAGGAAACACCGGGGATGTTATCGGCAAAGATCTGGGCGATCTGCTTGCGGTTCTTGTGCACCGCGGGAACAATGATGTGCGACGGAGGCTCATTGTTCAGCTGAATGATGTATTCGCCAAGGTCAGTTTCCAGAGGCAGCTTGCCCTTGTCTTCGAGGAACTTGTTCAGGTGCATTTCCTCGGACACCATGGACTTGCCCTTCACCATCTTGTGGGCGCTGTGCTTTTCCATGAGGTCGAGCACAATATTGTTGGCTTCGTCCACGGTTTCAGCCCAGTGAACGATGATGCCGTTTTCCTTGCACTTGGCTTCGAGCTGTTCGAGCAGCTGGGGCAGCTTGGTCAGCACGTTACGCTTAAGACCGTTGCCTACCTTGCGCAGATGTGCAGTTTCAACGGGGTCAGAGAACACTGCAAGGCGCTTGCCGCGCAGGGCATCGGTGGCAAACTTGAAGTTGGCGCGCAGCTGCTTGTCGGCAAGGGCTGCATTAATGCTCTGCTTGAAATTGAATTTTGCGTTGCTAGCCATTGATGCGCTCCAGAATGAATTCAGCAATGTGCTGGCCTTCGATGGCTACTTTCTCTTTTCCCATGTGGCCGGTGATGTTCATCATGCAACCGCAGTCGCCGGTGAGGAACTTGCGGGTGCCGGTGTTCTTGATATCTTCGACCTTATCATGAACCATTGCCGCAGAGATCTCAGGCTGCTTGATGGAGAAGGTGCCGCCGAAACCGCAGCACTCGTGCTCGCGCTCGATCTCAACCAGCTCAACGTTCTTGAGCTGACGGATAAGGGCCTTGGAATCATCCGTGCAGCCCATTTCGCGACGGGCATGACAGGAAGAATGCCAGGTCAGCTTAACAGGATTACCCTTATCGGTGTACTGCACGTTGAGAACAGTGTTGAGGAAAGAAGTGAGTTCGTGCACGCGGTCACAGAACTTCTTCACTTCGTAGTATTCCGGATCATCCTTGAACAACTCGAGATAGTGATACTTCATCATGCCGGCACAGGACCCGGAAGGCACGATGATAGGATAGTTGTTGCCGGAGAAAATCTGTACCTGCTTCCATGCAACATCCTTTGCTTCCTGACGGAAACCGGAGTTGTAGGCAGGCTGGCCGCAGCAGCCTTGTTCCTGCGGGAAAATAACTTCCACGCCTTCACGCTGCAGCAGTTTGATACCGGCCATACCTGCTTTGGGATAGGCCATATCCACCAGACAGGTGCCAAAATAGTAGACTGTTTTCACTTTTGCTGGATTATTACCCATTATTCCTCTCGCTTCGTTAATCAGGCCCGAAACCGTAGAATACGGCACCGGACCCTGCTGATATGTCCCTTGAGCCATCGGGCAAACCCCAAGCCGGATGAGGGACATGTGACGGACTTGAACCATACCATAAAAACCCGAAGATCGTCGACATATCGATTGGTTGAACCAATGATAAATCATGGTTGTTTTATCAATCAACCCCTTGAAGACACAGGAACAAGAGCGTACAAGCCTTTCGTCTTCACAAATCACTTTTTTTTCACAACCCGCCGGAACCCGGATCTTCAAAGATTCGAAAACGTGTAACTATCTGAAATAACAAGAAGCAGAAAAAACCATCCACCAGTGGTTTGACCAATTACATTTTGTGTTCCTTTCGCCTTCCCATTGGGATATAGAATGGAATTACCCTACTTGCCGCAACTCACAAACAAGGAAACCATCATGGAACACATCACGCTGTTCATTTCCACATATATCAAGATGTTCTTCGTGCTTGCCCCGTTTTTTGTCATGACCATGTTTCTGGCCCTGACAAAGGACATGCCGGCACAGCGACAGAAGAAAATCGCGCTACGTGTCACCCTTGCAGTTGTCATCATCTGCATCACCCTGTTCTTCTTCGGTGACACAATCTTTGCCATCTTCGGCATTACGCTGGATTCCTTCCGCATCGGTGCAGGCGCTCTGCTCTTTCTTTCCGCTGTTGAGCTTGTGCGCGGCACCAAGACAGCCGTGAAGCCGGATCTGGAAGGCGACATAAGCGTTGTTCCGCTTGCCATTCCCATTACGGTTGGCCCCGCCACCACCGGTGCCCTGCTCATTCTTGGTGCACAGATGAAGGGGGTTACCGCCTTAGCTGTAGGCACCGCCGCTCTGGTTGCCGCCATCCTTTCTCTGGGCACCCTGCTCTACCTTGCCCCCAAGGTGGAGAAGATCATCGGCGGCATCGGCCTTTCCATCATGACCAAGATCACCGGTCTGGTACTGGCAGCTCTTTCCGCGCAGATCATATTCACCGGCGTAAAGAACTTTCTTTCTTAGCTTCTCCCACAAAGAACTTTGCGGCCCGGATGGTAGAAGTACCTTCCGGGCTTTTCTTTTTCCGATCCGCTCTATCCATACTCCGCCATGAACTTCTCTTTGTAGCCCACCTCGTCCCCCGAAGCTTTCCACACCGTCTCTGGCGACCGCTTAAAAGACCGATGGCGGACTTGCTTCCGCGCTCCCCTGGACACCCTTGAGCACCGCATTTGAGCTATTACACGTTCCTTCCGGCAGCGGGACCCATCCCCCCTGCCCGTCCCGCAGAATAATAAAAAAGGCCGGAGCGTTACACTCCGGCCTTTCAGAATTCTTATGCAGTGCGGCTTAGCCGCTTACATGAACAATACCCAGACGGCTCTTGATGAACTGCTTCATCAGGTCGTTGATCAGCTCATCTTTATTAAGGTGATCGGCATAGCCCGCATCCTTGATAAGCTTCTGGAACTCGCTGCGGGAAAGTACGTCGTCCTTGGCAGCCACGAGCTCAACCTTGCGACAGAAGGGCTGCAGAGAAGCCACGAGTTCAGCTTCGGGAGCAGACTCGAAATGCCGCATCTGCTGTGCAATGTCCTCTGCCGGAGGCAGGTTGGAATCCTCGATGATACGGCGGAAGCCGTCGAGGAAACGCCGCGTACCGGAAATGATGTGGCTGCGCTTTACCACGTTGAGATTCGCCCAGCCCGCCTTCAACCATTTGAACACGGTATACTGGGTGGTCCTGCTGCCGGGGCCCTTATCAAAGAATACGGTCACAGTGGAGGAATCGTACATATACGTGTCCATCCAGCCTATACCACGGGCTGTGGCACCGTCTTCGTTGGTATAGACATAGTCCCAGTTGGTATCCTTGCCGACAATCGCTCCCTTCTTGCCGACGGAGGAAGTATCCTGCTGACGGGAGACGGAAACGAACATCCGGTGTCCTTTGTAGGGCATCACGATGAGCAGTCTGTCAAGGTTATAGCCGTAGTAGGAGCCGCTGAACTCGTCAGGAGTGATTTCCTCGTATTCAACGCCGCGCATAACCACAGGTTCTTCCAGCCCGCCGAGCACTTCCCACAACTTTGCCCCCTTGGTGAGGATATCGCTGCCCGCGAGCCAGTGGCCTCTGCGGATGGAGTTGGGAAAGAGTACCGACGGCGGAATGGCCGGATCGTAGCAATAGCGGACCAGCTTCTCCATGGGAACCTGAATCTCTTCACGCATGAAGATGCCGTATCCCTGCTCGCGCTTGCGGGGCATTTCCTTCTGTGCATCGGGAGTGTTTGATGCCAGAGCGAAGTCCAGAACAGGGGCAAAGTCGGCTGCATCCACTGCGCCGTTTTTGTCCCTCACGGCCTTGATGAGAGTATCAAGGCCCGCCTCCACGTCCTTTGCCATGCCGGTTTCTACAGAATCAGCAGCACGGGAATCGTGCAGGGCAACTCCGCAAACCAGAAACGCCATAACAGCAAAACAGACTATTGATCGGGTAATAATGGAATTTCGAATCAAGGATGTTCTCCGGAAAGGTCAGAAAAAAGAAGCTGGATGCTCCTTGTGAGCAAAACAGTAATGCGTTACCTTTAATGCGTCAAGGAACGACAAGGCCGGAAAAAGGGGCTTTTCCGCCCCGGGCAGATGATTCCGAACACGGATGGTGAGGGATGCTGCGGAGATGTCATGTAAGGACAATTCCATTGCATGGGGGAAAACACCATGACGTTCGACAGATCCACAATGTGGGATGCCATCACCGCGCTGGCAACGGTTTCCCATTCCTACGCGAGCAATAATCAGCGCATGCTGAGCAAGGTTTTCAAAAACCTCAATTCGCTGGGGCTTGCATCGCCTCAAATGCCGCAGACTGTGAGCATACACCCCACCATCGAAGCCACGACCGGCAAAGTCATCAGCAAAATAACCTGATTACCGGCCAGCTCTTTCTGCTACCGGAGCATTCGGCCCATCAGCCGGAAAGAATTCATCATCCGTATACTGGCAGACTACAGGCAGCTCTGCGGGCATGCGTAACGCATGTCCGTGAAGCAGGTTCTGTTGTGTCGAATACAGACGAATAAACCTGCTCCCTTCCCCCCCTCCGACGCTCAATCCCCCCCTGTCGGCGTTGCTCCATCTCCTGCTTCCTGCTATTGCGTGGCAAAACAATTCTCCATAGGAATACCACAATGATCTGGCTACTGATTAAGCTCTATTTCGCGGTCATGATTATCATATCCCTCATCTCGTATTTGCTTTTCTGGTACGAGGAGGGCAGCCGTCCCTATGGCCCCCATCCGGGTGTCTGCACCCGTGCAGGCTGCATTCTGCGTGGTCTGGGTATGAGCTTGATGAGTCTCATCATGGTTACCGCAACCTACCCGTTGGCGTTTTTTCCAACCCGGCTACGTGTAAAAAAACAATCCCCGGCCTCTTCCACCAATCCTCCCATACTGTTTGTTCACGGCCTCTATCACAACGCATCGGCATGGCTGGCATACCTCCGCTGGTTCGAACAGGCGGGCTTCTCGAATCTGCACTCTTTTACCTATCTGAGCTTTCTGACCAACGTTGAGCATCTGGTGAACAAGCTGGATGAGAATGTAGCCAAACTGGAAGCAAGTGCGCCTGACCACAAACCGGTGCTTGTGGGGCATAGTCTGGGCGGACTCATTATACGGGCTTGGCTCTCCCGTGCGGAGAATGATCAACGTGTGGCCGGGGTCATTACCCTTGGTACCCCTCATCAAGGCAGCAAACTAGCCGGATTAGGTGCCGGAGGCTTGTGCCGCAGCATCATTTTCAGAGGGCCGCTGATTCGTACCATTGAAGCCAACGATATCTCGCCAAGCATCCCCTGCTACAGCCTGTCATCCGCACTGGATAACATGGTCCTCCCGCAGGAGGGGCTGCATATCCGCAATGCCGCATGGATTGAAGAACGCACGCCGCTGGTAAGCCACATAGGCATGCTCTACCACAAACCCACAGCCCGTCAGGTCCTGGGGATTCTTCGTGATATAGTGGAAGAACAGGTTGAGCCCTGCGATGTGCTTGCAGGTGTGGAAGCTGGCGAAGACAGGTAATACCCTGATGCACTGATTACTGCATAGACAGGGTGCGGCAGAACAGAATGGATGCCCCAGCCGCCGCTGCACTACAGGCGTTTCAATTATGCCTGCAGCACGCGGGCATAAAGGGCAAGGTAGCCCCGCACCATTCTATCCTGCGTGAACTTGCGGGCATATGCCTCAATACCGGCAGCAACAAGAGCACGGCGTGTTCCCGCTGAACTGAGCACGGATACGCAGGCATTCACAAAGCCCGGCCAGTCGCCCGCAGGGACAAGAAGGCCGGTTTCACCATGTTGCACCTGCTCCCGCAGCCCCCCGACATCAAAGGCAACCACGGGACAGCCGAGCGACATGGCTTCCAGCACCACCAGCGGGTGATTATCCGCAATGGTCGGATAAGCAAAGCAGTCGGCCGCGGCCATGCAAAGCTGCGCGTGTTCACGATCCAGATAGGGCCAGCGTATACAGTCTCCGCCCCTGTCATGCACCTCGCCCCCGACCATGAAGCCCAACACTCCGTCCGCACGCTGCCGGATGGACTGCCATACTTCCTGCCACCGGTCGCCGGATTTATAGGCGGCCTGCTCTCCCCCATGCGCCATGAAGAGAACCAGCTTTGCGTCGGGGTCTATGCCAAGCTTCTTTCGGGCCGCACTACGCGTAACGCCCTGCATGGGAGGCTCCACCCCGTTGGGCACCACCGAGCATGGCATCTGCGGAAGCACGGACCTGACCAGCCCTTTCAGCCAGCCGGAAGGGGAAACGAGCTGCACGCCTGCAAGACGATGCGCCTCGGCCAAGGCTTTGTGCCGCCTGCGTTGTTCGGTTGTGGCGTTTGCATACCCGCGCGGGCAGGGAGTCAGACAGCCCTCGAAAATTCCGGGGCAGTCGAGCGGATAGGGGCAGCCCCCCGTCAGAAGGGAACAGTCGTGCAGTGTGATAACGGCGGGCCGTGCCGCTTTGGCGATCGACTCAAGGCAGGCGACCCAATCAAGGGAACCGTGCACATGCAGCAACCGCCCTGCCCCCACGGAACCGACATTGGAACCGGTAATGGGACCGGCAATGGATGCCCCGGCTACCGGAGTGTGCGGCATGGTGTTATCTTGCGCCGTTCCTGCGTCGTTCACCTCGCAGCTGGCGGAGCAGCGTACGTCACAGGCCTCAAGACCGTACCGGAGCATGGACGCCACCCTTGCGGCACCGCCACGCCACGCCAACACCGTGTGCATATGCACTCCAAGCAGTGCGCCGTGCAGCACACCTTGCCGTGTATCAGCTGCACACGGGGAGCGGGAAATATCATCGGCAGCGTGGTGCGCGTCAGCCTCCGAGCCATCGGCCCCGTGGCAGCCCATATCCAGACCGCCCATACCGGCTCCTTGCATCCCCTCTGTTCTACTCATTGCGGTATCCGCTCCAGAAAGTCGTGCTTGAGCGCCCAGAGCAGCAGCGCCTGCGCACGGCACTCTATCATAGGCGAATCCGTCACGCCCGGGGCGGGCTGAGAGAGGTCAGACACGGACGGGTCAGGCTCAAACGAGTCAGGTAGTGCCGAGTCAGGTAGTGCCGAGTCAGGTAGTGCCGAGTCAGCGTTTCCGAAACCGGGTTCCGCGCCGCTTTCAGCAGAAGAGTTTGCCCGTTCTGCCCGTTCTACCTGTCGCATTCTGTCTGCGACAAGTACGGTCAACGCTCCCGCAGAAATTCCCTTGCGGGCGCTGAAGAGCATGAACCGGAGAAGCTCCGCATCCACAATATCCGCCACACCTTCATAGACAACCGGCTGCTCGACTCCCCGATACACAGCCTCACCGGAGCGGCTCCACCTGATCTGCATGTCAGCGGTAAGTCCTGCAGAAGGATACCCGCCGAACAGATCAGCATACGCCGTGCGCAAAGGATGCTGGGCAGAGCGGAGGGCAGACTCATTCACGGGCAGGCTGTTCAGCCTGTCCCACAGGGCCAGATACTGCCCGATAACGGCTTCCCAGCCGTAGTTTGCCCGTACATGACGGGCCGCCTGCGCGCCCATACGCCGCCTTGCCTCCGGATCTGCTATCAGCGCATGCAGAGCCCCGGCCAGAGCTGGCACATCCACCACCGTACGCTGGGCCATTTCCAGATGCGTAGCGGTATCAAAGACGAGGTGTGACAACATATCAATATCAAGCGTGGCGGCGGGACCGAGCGTCGGCACCAGCAGTCCCGTTTCTCCATCAACCACAAGATCGCGGTAGCCGTCGTAGTCTGAAGCAACGACAGGCAGCCCCATGGCCCCTGCCTCAAGCAACGTCAGGCCAAACGTCTCCTGCATGTTATCCACAGGAGACACAAATATATCCGCCGCGCCGTACAGCCTGTTCCGCTCCGTATCGGAGGGAGCAGGAATAACGTGCAGCCGTATGCCGAGCGCCTTGGCAAAGCCTCCCAGCACATGCGGCGTGGTATCGCCCTGCTGCATGAAACCGGCAACAACCAGATGCAGGGTTTCCTGACCTATCCCCATGCGGCCAAGCCGCTGGATAGCGCGCAGCAAGGGCAGCAGGTCCATCTTGGAATAGTGGGAGATGCGGGCAAATGCCAGAAGGATTGTATCATTATCTCCTGCCCCCAGCCCCGCACGAACAGCATGCCGTGTAGCCCTGTCAGGCAGAGGAAGTGAAGACAGGTCAATGCCGAGAGGAATGCGCTCTATGTCCGGCAATGCAAAGCCGTTACATTCCGCGCCATATTCCCTGCCCAGCCGTGCAAAAACGGAAGAAACCATACCCACGGCAGCGCGCGATGTTGCTATCACCACATCCCGTGCGCTTGTTCCCGCCCACATCTGCTGCAGAAACAGAGGCATATAGCGGGCATAGCTGAGGGTATGGGTACAACCCGTAACGGGAAAAATACGCCGTGCATACCGGTTGCGCAGCATGGCGAGCTGGCTGTTATGCAACAGACAGTCTGACAGATGAAAACAGTGAAAATCGTACTGCCTGAGAGCCTGCGGCAACTGAGCATGAGTACCCAGCACGAACCGACCATCACGCAGCATGCCGCCGAACTCCTTGGCGAGCCGCTCACGCAGGATGGAAAGCTGGTTGTTGTCGGAAAGATAGAAATGATACGCGGCAAAGGGGTCTTTCCGTAACAACGCACGGATGAATCCTTCGTTGGCCACGCTGCGGCCCATAATCTCGCCACCCTCGAAAAAAGGATGCAAGGTTCCCCAAATACCAGTGTTTTTCATGAAATGAAAAGGACACATATTCCGGCCATTGTCAAACCGGTTTTTCCACGCGCCAGTCTCGCCCGCCCTCTGCCTTTTTAGCACATTCCTCTTCCTGTCATTCGGTTTCCGGCAATGCTCATGCCACCAGAGGCACATGGTGCCATTTTTCTGACAGCATTATCAATTGCCTGAACTCCCGCCGAACCGTCTTGCACTCGTCGGCAGCAAGAAACCTTACAGCAATTCAAACTCTTCTCAGCAAAACCAAGCCCAACAGCTCAAATACATTGAAATATCCCGAACCCGGCTAAATACGGGGCCTGATATGGTCCTCATCTTGCAAGGTTAGTGGCAACGCCACGTCTAATTTGAAAGAATGGGCAGATTATGCCGTTTCTCCGGGAGGGATTCACGCTATGCGCGGTACTAACAAAAAGACAATGTGGGGCCTCGGACTTCTGCCCGATGATGCCGCCCTCATTGACTCGGTCGGCAACACCGAGTTCACTCTTATCTCGTTGCCATCGGGAACCGTCCCTGACGCCGAAGCCATGGACAAGGACGAGCCCTGTATCCTGTGGATATCCAAGACAGCATGGGATGAGATCAAAACTCTGCCTCATACGGCCACGCGCCATCTCGATATCATTCCACGCGTTCTTCTGCTCGGCGGCGAATACCGCATGGAGGAGCTTGAAGAAGCGCTCGATAACGGCTTTACCGATGTCATCAAACCGCCGTTGACCGAATCACGCATCAAGGACGTGCTCATGCGTACGTCCGAAACGCATAATCTGTATCACGACATCATGCGCATGACGCGCGAAATATGTCTTGAACGGGAGCTGCTTGAGCGCAAGAACGACATTCTGTCCTTCATTGTGTCCTTTCTTTCCCGTGCAACGGAAAGCCTTGAGCCGTCCGAGATTCTGCAAAGCGCCCAGGAAGAGCTTGCCACCCTGCTGCCGATAGCAGCCATGGGTGCCATATGCTGGGCACCCGGCACAGGGCGTGACCTTGATGCGAGCCTCTATATTTCAGCCAACGATGATCACCCCGCCCGCAAGGAATGGGAAAATCTGCTCCTCGGCGGCGCTGAAAAACTCTCCGGCAGAAAGGTGAGGAACTACACGAGCGAACAGATCCATTGTCAGGAAGAGGCAGACGACCTTATGCCCGAGCCCGGCAAGGTGGCCATTCTGCCCCTGAAGACCGCAGGCGAGACATTTGGTGCAGTGGCTCTGCTCTCCCGTTCCGACCTGCATCTGGGCAAAGATCAGGTGCAGATACTCAAGTCTGCCATGAAGCATCTTGCGCTGGCTTTGAAAAACGCCATGCTCTACCGCCAGATGAAGCAGCATGCCGACCTGGACGGTCTGACGCTCGTACACAACCGAAGGCACTTTGATAACCGGCTCAAGGAAGAGGTTGACCGGCACATCCGCTATAGTCACCCCCTGTCGCTGCTCATACTGGACATTGACCATTTCAAGCAGATCAACGACATGCATGGCCATCAGGCCGGAGACACGGTACTCAAGGAGCTGGCAGCCCTGCTGCGCAGCACGCTGCGCACCACGGACTATGTCGCCCGCTACGGCGGAGAGGAGTTCACAATCATCCTCCCGCACACACAGGAAGAACCTGCTGCCCAGCTGGCGGAACGCCTGCGTATCACAGTAGCGGACTATACGTTCATGCATGAGGCGGTCCGCATTCCGATCACAATCAGCATCGGTCTTTCCAGCCAGAAGGAATCGACGCAGCTTCCCGCAGACCTTATCCTTGAAGCAGATAAAGCCCTTTACAGGGCCAAGGCGCAGGGAAGAAACAAGGTCTGCATGCCCGACTACTGTCTGAACAAGTGCAGCTCCGCCGCGATCTGACACAAGGGGGGCTCAGCTTGACGCCCTTTCGCAAATAAGACAAAACGATCCCCGCATCCCCGATCATTCAAGACAGGGGCTGGTTCTTCCGGCCCCTTTTACTATTTGTGAGGACATGTTTCGTGAACGAGATCCTGTGGATAGGCTTTGCCATCGTCGATCTGACCTTAACGCTTGCCGTATACCGCCTGTTCGGAAAGACCGGCCTGTTCGGCCTCATCGTCTTCAACCTGCTGCTATGCAACATACAGGTGCTCAAAACGGTTGAGCTTTTCGGCATGACCACCACACTCGGCAATATCCTGTACGCGGGTGTGTTTCTTGCCACGGATATTCTGGGTGAATTCCATGGAAAAAAGGAAGCCCGCAAAGGCGTGCTTCTGGGATTTGTCACCCTGCTCATGGCCACTCTCTACATGCAGGTAGCGCTCAAGTTCATTCCCGCGCAGAACGACTTTGCCCAGCCCTTGCTTGAAGGCATCTTCGGTTTCATGCCTCGGCTGGCGTTCGCATCTCTGGCAGCCTATCTCCTTTCCCAGATGCACGACGTATGGGCCTACCATTTCTGGAAGCGCGTTACCAACGGACGCGCGTTGTGGCTGCGCAACAACGCATCTACCCTTGTATCCCAGATGCTGGATTCCACCGTCTTCTGCGTGCTCGCATTCTGGGGTGAATATCCTGCGGAAGTCCT
This sequence comes from Desulfovibrio subterraneus, assembly GCF_013340285.1. Classification (NCBI taxonomy): domain Bacteria; kingdom Pseudomonadati; phylum Thermodesulfobacteriota; class Desulfovibrionia; order Desulfovibrionales; family Desulfovibrionaceae; genus Desulfovibrio; species Desulfovibrio subterraneus. Next base: position 1,166,464 of record NZ_BLVO01000013.1, read on the forward strand.
TTTTGAGATCGTAATTACAACCTACATTTTCAAAAGCATTGTCGCCCTGCTGGATACGCCTTTCATCTATCTTGCAAAACGCTTCCGCCCTGAAGAAGCAGACTGCGCAGCATAAAATAGACCCATCAACACCAATAAAAAGGCCGCTTCCCCGGGGAAGCGGCCTTTATTACATTTGCTATAAACCTGTCGGCTTCAGAGCAGAACAAGCGAGGCAAGCCCCAGAAAGATGAAGAAGCCTGCGCCGTCAGTAAGCGTAGTCAGGAATATGCTGGAAGCCTGAGCAGGGTCACGCCCCAGTTCCTTCAGAATAAGCGGAATGGATGCCCCGGCAAGCGCTCCCAGCAGCATGTCCAGAGCAAGTGCTACGGACATGACCTGCGCAAGGCGCAGATTGTGGGTAAAGCCGAATACGGCGAACATAACCACAATACCGATAATCAGACCACTCAAAAGCCCGATTTTGGCCTCACGCAGCACCGCGACCCACGACTTTCTGCGGTCGAATTTCTCAACGGCGAGCTGCCGGATCATAACGGCAAGTGCCTGCTGCCCGGTGTTACCCGCCTGGTTGGCCACAATGGGCATCAGCACGGCCAGAATGGCCATGGATGCAATGGAGCCTTCAAACATGTACACCACGCAGGCGGAAATCGCCGAGTTGAACATGTTCACCAGCAGCCATGGCAGGCGCACCTTCACGGATTCCAGCCACGGAGTATCCACGGTTTCGTCCTGACCGGCACCCACCATGCCGAGCATGTCTTCCGATGCCTCGTCATGGATGATGTCGATGACGTCGTCGTACGTTACAACACCGAGCAGACGCCCTTCGTAGTCGACGATTGGCAGTGCCATGAAGTCGTATCGGGCAAGGGCATGAGCCACTTCTTCTCTGTCCACGTCAAAGAGTACGGAGATCAGGCTCTGGTCGGAAAGTTCATTCTTGAGAATCGAACCGGGACGGCACAGCAGAAGGTCGCGCAACGACAGCACGCCCGCAAGACGCTGCTTTTCGTCCACGATGTAGGCGTAATACGGAATTTCCTTATCTTCCATCTCGCGGCGGATGTGCATGATGGCCTGATCCGCAGTGAGGTGGTCATTCAGGATGATGATTTCCGTGTTCATGACGCCGCCCGCAGTGTCCTCGTCAAAGGACAACAGGGTGCGGATTTCCTCGGCGTCTTCGGCTTCGACGAATTCGAGCAACTTGTCACGGTGCACGCTGTCGAGTTCACTCAGAACGTCTGCCGCATCGTCAGGAGACATCTCGCCCAGGATTCGGGCCGCAACGTCGGGATCAAGGTTCTGCAGAATGTCCGTCTGCGCGCGCTCTTCCATTTCGGCAAGCGCTTCCGCGGCATCTTCCGCAGTAAGACGGCGCATCATGCAGACCTGCTTCTCAAGCGTCAGGTTCTGGATGTGCTCGGCCGCGTCCGCGGGGTGGGCAAATTCCTCTGCTGAGAGGCCTGCCACTTCCTCGCGACAATCGACTATATGTATGGTATTGTCAGCAGCGCCGCCCGAGGAATCGTTGGAACCACCGGGCGGAGTGTCGGCCGCAACAGGAGCGGCCCCCCCTGAAAGGGTATCGGGAGCAACTGCTGGCGCTACTTCAGGTTCTGTGGGAGTTTTCTTGGGAGTATCGGTCATAACCTGTGTCCTGCCGGAGTTGCTTTCGCGTGTTGCAACCGCTGCCTCAAGATTGCTTGACGAAACGGTTACAGGCACCTAAACACGCAGAGAGAAGAAATAAGACTGCCGCTCCTCACTCGGCATACAGCCTCTATCATTAAGACGTCTCTATCACAATCCATGAATATTGAAAAATTTTCCAGCTTCTTTCAGGGCGAGGCCCTACGCTTCCTTGAAGAAGCCATCGAACTTGCTCTTCGTGAAGATGGCCGCGACCTTACCTCGGAAGGGGTATTCCCCCCCGACCACAGGCTCGGTGCCAAAATCATCGCCAAGGAAGACACCCTTGTTGCGGGCCTGCCCATAATACCGCTGGTCATGGAACGTTGCGGCCACGGCGAATGGTCATGGAAAGCCTTTGTCCATGACGGCGACCTCGTAGCCGACCGCACTGTCGTGGCCACCATCGAGGCAGACGCAGCCCGCCTACTCAAGGCAGAGCGCATCATCCTCAACTTCATCACCCACATGTCGGGCATTGCCAACCTCACCCGCCGCTATGTTCAGGCGCTGAGTGGAACAGGTACCCGTCTTCTGGATACCCGCAAGACCCTGCCCTGCCTGCGGTATCCCGAAAAATACGCGGTGCTTGTGGGGGGCGGCCTGAACCACCGCAAAAACCTTGAGGAAATGCTCATGCTCAAGGACAACCATGTCGACCTTGCAGGGGGCATAACTCCTGCTGTCAGCAAGCTGCGGGCAACCTACTCACCCTGCCCCCCCATTGAAGTAGAGTGCCGGACCCTGGCGGAAGTGCAGGAAGCCGTGCTTTGCAAGGTGGAGCGCATCATGCTCGACAACATGGATACCGCGCAGATGTGCGAAGCGCTTGAGCTCATCCCCGAATCCATAGAAACCGAGGTTAGTGGCGGAGTCACTCTGGAGACCATACACGCCCTTGCGAGCGCATCGACCAAAGGGCCGGATTTCATCTCCGTGGGCAGACTCACCCATTCCGCTCCGGTAGCGGACTTCAGCATGCTCGTTCAATAAGATAAGGATGCCACACATGACCACACATTCCGAAATCATACGCCGCCTGCGCGACGAACTGGGTGATTCCCTTGTCATCATGGGCCACCACTATCAGTCAGACAGCGTGATTCAGCATGTAGACCTGAAGGGCGATTCGCTGGAACTGGCGCGCAAGGTCGAATCAGTGCACGCCGAGCATATTGTTTTCTGCGGTGTCTACTTCATGGGAGAATCCGCAGCCCTGCTCGCCCGTGAAGGCCAGAATGTGTATCTGCCGGAACCCGATGCGAACTGTGTCATGTCGCAAATGGCTCCCGCAGCGCGGGTAGACAAGGTGCTGACCAGCCTTGCGGCATCCGGCAGAACCATCGTGCCCCTCACCTACGTCAACTCATCCGTGGGTGTGAAGGCCGTATGCGGCAAACACGGCGGTTCTGTGTGTACCTCTGCCAACGCAGAAACCATGATGCGCTGGGCAATGGATCGCGGCGACGCCGTGCTCTTCATTCCCGACAAGAACCTTGCCCGAAACACGGCCAACAGGCTGGGCATTGCCCAGTCCGACTGGCACATGCTGGATATCAGAAAAGACGGCACCGCAGTTGATCTGGAGACTGCCAACAAGGGCAAGCTGCTGCTGTGGCCCGGCCTGTGCGCCATTCACGCCCGGTTCAACCTGCGCCAGATACAGACCGCGCGTGACACGCACCCCGGCATTACCGTTGTGGTGCATCCCGAATGCTCGCCCGAAGTCGTGGCGCAGGCAGATGCGGCAGGTTCCACGTCCTTCATCATCAATTACGTCCGTCAGGCTCCCGAAGGCGCTGCAATAGCCATAGGAACCGAAATCAATCTTGTGGAACGTCTCGCCAAGGAGTATGCAGGGCGCAAGACCATTGTGCCGCTTCTGGAAAGCAGCTGCTCGCACATGGCCAGTGTAACCGAGGATAAACTCTCCATCACCCTGCAGGAAGTACGCAACGGCACTGCCGACCCCGTGCGCATTCCCATCGGGTTCACTGAACACGCCCGCGCCGCGCTGGAACGCATGCTCAAAGCCTGCGCCTAGCTGCGGGCTTTCATCATTCAAAGGATCATTTCGCACATGACCACCTATCGTCACACAACCCCCGTTCTCATCATCGGTTCCGGCATCGCGGGATGCACCACGGCTCTTTCGCTCGCCGACAGCGGTGTGGAATGCACGCTCATAACAACCGGAGACAGACTGGACGGAGGCAACTCTGCCCTTGCACAGGGTGGCATTGTGTTCAAGGCGGAAGAAGGCGACCCAAGACTCCTTGAAAAGGACATTCTCACAGCCGGTCACAACCGCAACTACAAGACTGCCGTGCGCTATCTGTGCACACGCGGTCCGGAATCGGTGAAAAGGATTCTGGTCGAGCGCCTGAATATTCCCTTTGCCCGCAGCAAGGACGACTGCGAATGCGAATGGGACCTGACCCGCGAAGGGGGCCACGGCGTTCCCCGCATCCTGCACTGCGCGGATTATACCGGACGCGCCATCATGGACGGTCTTGTGGCGGCGGTTCAGGCGCACCCCAATATCACGGTGCTAACCAACCGCACGGCTGTTGACCTGCTCACCAGCCACCACCACGCGCGCGACCTTGAATTCCGCTACCAGCTCAATAACCAGTGCGTCGGTGCTTACGTCTTCAACGAGCAGCTCAAGCGCGTGGAAACGGTGCTGGCCCACTACACGGTGCTGGCAACAGGCGGTGTGGGGCAGATATACCTGCACACCACGAACAGCGCATCATCCATCGGCTCCGGTCTGGCCATGGCCTACAGAGCCGGTGCACGCATACACAACGCCGAGTATGTGCAATTTCACCCAACGGCACTCTACCACCGTTCCGACAGACGCTTCCTCATCACTGAGGCCATGCGCGGCGAAGGAGCACGGCTGGTGGATGCCAAGGGCGCTCCCTTCATGCAGCACCACGATGCCCGCGCCGACCTTGCCCCCCGCGATATCGTGGCACGCGCCATTGTGGAAGAGATGCTCAAGAGCGGTGAAGACTGCGTCTACCTTGATACCAGCGATGTAAAGCACGACCTCGCCACCCGCTTCCCCACCATTTTCAGACGTTGTCTGGAGCTCGGCATAGACATCAAGAGTCAGCCCATTCCTGTCGTACCCGCTGCCCACTATTTCTGCGGCGGCATTCTGGCCGACCCGAGGGGGCGCACGACCGTGGAACGCCTCTATGCCGTCGGCGAATGCAACTGCACGGGGGTTCACGGGGCCAACCGTCTGGCTTCCACCTCGCTGCTTGAAGCCCTCCTCTGGGGTCAGTCATCCGCTGAAGACATCAGCAAACGCATTAGCCGCAAGATCAGCAAGCGCCTGAAAGACGCCATGCCCGACTGGGACCCCGCCGGAGAGGAACACAACGACGACCCGGCCCTCATTGCGCAGGACTGGGCGCGCATTCGCCATACCATGTGGAACTATGTGGGCATAACCCGCACCCAGAGCCGCCTGAGCCGTGCCGTCGAGGACATGCGCGAGCTTTCCAAGAACGTACACGATTTCTACAAACGAACCCCGCTTTCAAAGCGGCTCATAGATCTTTTCCACGGATGTCAGGCCGCCCATGTCATCACCCTTGCTGCCAAGCGCAACAAGGAGAGCATAGGCTGCCACTATCGCGTGGACTAACCCATTCCGACCCTACAAAGGTGGATCAATGACATTTACGGAATTCAGACTGTTGCTTGGCAACGATTGGGGGCTCATGCTCCTTTCCTGCATTCTGCTGTACATGTTCATCCTGCGCCTACGCCGCGCAGGTGGCTTTCTGGGCATAGCCGGAACCGTGGGCACTTCGGTGCTGCTGGTCATGCTGCTCTGGATGCAGTGGAACAAGTATACGGTAGGTCAGGAAATTCTGAGTATCGTCGCGCAGCAGTCTGCAGGCTATCATATCATCAATATGGAGCAGAAGCCTCTTGCTTCTCCCCGAATACTCGAAGTGAACGGCATGCGTTACGTGATAGACGCTGCCCAGCAGCATCAGACCCGCTACCTGCCATGGACGCTTATTGCCCTGCCGCAATAGTCCATCCGCCAACTGCGGCTATCTCTGCACAAACAAACGGCCCGTCATGCGACGGGCCGTTCTTGTGTTCAGCGACAGGTATATGGATCGAGAATTATGATCATATATGAGGTAACAACGTTCCGCATTGCAGGAATGGCGTGGGCGGTTACCTGTGTTCTGCCTTCACCGAACGGTGCAAAATCAATCCACGCATCCACACGAAAAGTTCTGGCATCCACCTGACGACCCCAGACAATCTGTCTTGGCTCGCCCTCTTTCGCCGGTTTCATCCAGCGGGCATTACCGCACCGTGCCTGGTACTCAAGCAGGTTGCTTTCTATTTCATCTGTGGAAAGCAGCAGCACCTTCTGCGTGGTGGAATATTGCTGCGTTCGCTCCTCCACAATGGGAGAAGTGAGACACCCGCCAAGAATCACCAGCAACAGCATTGCCGGCAACGTGCGAAAGTACGCCCTTCTGCGGTAAAGGAAGTCAGCCCATGCGTGAATCATAGCAACGCCCCTTTCCTTGAACATAGTACAGGAAAAGGGGCGTGACCAGACGGAATTTAACAGCAATACTCCGGCATTGCCTCAGATCGCACAAGCCTGCACATTATGCGGCCTTGGGACCACCCAATCTGCCGAGCGAACACAGCACACCAAGAGTGCAGAGACCGGCGAAAATGCCCAGCGCAAGCTGCATGCTTTTCAAAAAGGCGGGATACGTTTCCACGGATATGGCATGACCGCCCAGCAAGATGGAGAACACCACCGTAATGATGGTCATACTGGTCATCATGCCCAGCGTGCGCATGCTTGCTACAAGCCCCGAAGCAACGCCCAGATAGCGCGATTCAACACTGCCCATGATAACTGTCGTATTGGGAGACGAGAACAGGGCAAATCCGGCACCGAGCAATGCAAGCATGCCGTACAGCACCCAGATGGAAGTAGCTTCGTTCACACTTGCCGCAATGACCAGCCCCCCAACGCACAAGCTCATGCCCACGGTGGCCACGTTGGCCGCGGGATAGCGGTCTGCCAGCCTGCCGCAAAAAGGCGAAAGCCCGGCCTGCACCAGAGACTGCACCATGAGCACGGTTCCTGCTTCTGCCGGAGTCATGCCCTTTATGTACTGAAGATACAGGCTCACGAAGAACGCAACACCGAACGTAGCAGCATAGTTGAGCAATGCTGCAAGGTTGCTGAACGCAAAAACCCTGTTGCCCTTGAACAGTGACACAGGCAGCAGAGGATATGCCTGGCGGGATTCAAACATGACGAAACCCACAAGCCCGGCCACACCGGCAACCAGAGCGGCATACGCCCACACCCCGAAGTCGAGGTTGGAAGCACCCGCTATGAGTACCAGTATGGAAAATGCGTAGATGATGCTCCCCTTCCAGTCGAAGGGTTCCCTGACCACGTCACGCACTTCAGGACGCAGACGGAACGTGGTCAGCAGAAACGCGGCAAGGCCGAGCGGGACACAGAGCAGAAAGACGTAACGCCATCCGAGATGACTGACGATAACTCCGCCAATAAAGGGGCCGCACGACACGCCCGCATACACGCAGGAAACGGATATGCCGAGCGCCCTGCCCCGTACGCTGACGGGAAAGGCTTCCACTATCATGGCAACGGATGTGGCCATGACCATGGAGCCGCCCACGCCCTGCAGGAAGCGAAGCACGATTATGCTCTCGGCAGACCAGCCAGTGGCAAGAATGCCGCCCATGCAGGTAAAAAGTGCCAGACCAAGCTGAAATACACGGCGTCGGCCATACATATCCGCCAGCTTGCCCATGGAAAGCAGAAAAATGGAGGCAGACAGCACATATACCGTCTCCACCAGCCCCATTTGCGTTGCCGTTGCATGAAATTCCCTTCCCATGGTCGGCAGAGCAATACCCACCGCCGACATCATGAACGGCATGAGAAAATGCGCCACGCACACGACAAACAGCGTGGCCCTTTGTGATGAAACCTGATTTTCCACTCTTAATCACCATCTGCGGCTGTTTTGCTGACGAGCATATTCGTGATCATGCGATCAAGAAATTCGAGGGCCATCGGTCGTTCGCGTTCCGAGAAACCCGCGCCAAGGGCCTCAGTGAGCGCATTCAGATGACAGAAAAACTCTTCCCTGCGGACTCGTATATCTTCAGCCAGAAACACCAGTTTCTGCCTTTTGTTCTCCATATTAACGCGCCTGACAATGAGGCCACTCTGCTCCATGCGTGCAAGCTGCCGTGCCGTAACGCCCTTGTCTATGAACAGACGCGAGGCCAGAACTTCCTGCGGCACGCCCTCTTCATGAAACAGTTCTGCCAGAAAAGGCACCTGCCCCTGCTCTATGCCCATTTCGGACATCCGTTCCCGGATAAAACGGGCCACGAGCCTGTGCAATGTGCTTATGCGATAGCCGAACGATGTTCTTCTCGAATGCATGGACCCTCCATTGTTGCCAAGGCAACAGACAGCTATATTCGAGTCGCCTTCAAGTCAAGCCTCTTTCCCGCCGAGCCGACCGGCATCTTGAAGAGGCTGGTCTTTTATCCCGAAATTTGTATATGATACGTAGAAAGGACGCCGGAGAATCCGACGCACACGAATAACGGCGAAGAATGGAGCCATCCATGGAATTCAGCACAATTCTCGAACGCAGACGGGCCATCAATTTTTTCGATCCTTCGAAGGATGTCCCTCAACCTTTGCTTGAACAAATAATACAGGACGCCAGCCTCACACCTTCCAGCTACAACCTGCAGCCATGGAACCTGATTGCCCTGCGGGAGCTGGATGACAAAATGCGCCTGCGCAAGGTGGCCATGAACCAGCCCAAAGTCAGCGAAGCCCCTGTGGTGCTGATTGTTCTGGCCGATACGGGCGGCTGGGATAAGGGCCACCCCGCCGTTGAAAGGAACTTTGAAGAAATGCTCAAGGCGGGCAGCATCAAGCCCGAACGGCGCGACTGGTTTTACGGGGCCTGCGCCAAACTCTATGGCAAAAGCGCCGAGAGCCAGCTGGCCTTCGGCCTGAAGAATGCCGCCTTCTTCGCCATGTCGCTCATGTATGCCGCCGCCAATCTGGGCCTTGATACCCACCCCATGGACGGCTTCGACCACGACGGCGTGATGCGCGAATTCAATATTCCCGCGCGGTACCGCATACCACTGCTCATGGCTGTGGGGTATTTCAACGAAGAAGAGAAGAAGCCCGCTCCCAAATGGCGCAAATCTCCGGCAGACATTCTCGTACGATTCGATTAAGCGCCGCAAAACAAACGCCCCGTTCCGACAAGGAACGGGGCGTTAACATGTTCATGGCGTAGCTGAAAAAACTACTTCAGCCCTACCCTGTCGGCAATCTCAAGGCACATACCGGCTTTGTTCAGGGTATACAGATGAATGCCGGGGGCACCACCGTCGATCAACCTGCGAATCTGGTCAACCGCAAAGGCAAGACCGGCTTCCTTCACTGCGGCATCGCCGCCCTTGTCGTTGGCCTCTTCAAGCGCAAGGTACAACTTGCCCGGAATGTTGGCCCCGCACAACGTAAGGATACGGCGGACAGAGGCAAGGCTCTGAATTGGCAGAATACCGGGAAGTACAGGGGTGTTTACCCCCATGGCCCGCAACTGCTCAACAAAGCTGAAATATTCGCGAACATCAAAGAACAGCTGGGTAACGATGAATTCGCTGCCCGCGTCCACCTTCACCTTTGTAAAGGCAAGATCGTCGCGGAAGGTCTGCGATTCAGGATGTGCTGCGGGGTAGCCGGCTGCGCCTATACCAAAATCCGGACAGCAGGTACGGACAAAGGAAACAAGGTCCGAAGCATATTTGAATTCCTGATCATCCCAGCTGAAATCACCCGTACGGGGAGCATCGCCACGCAGCGCAAGAATGTTGTTCACACCCTCGGCGCGCAGGCGCTGCAGAAAATCGCGAATCTTTGCGCCGTCAGCACCTACACAGGTCAGGTGCGCCATAGGCTCTATGCCTATCACATTCTTGATATGCGCAGTAATTTCAAGCGTGTTGTCCTGCGTTGATCCGCCTGCGCCATAGGTTACCGAGGCAAACAGAGGGTTCAGTGCCTTGAGCCGCTCAACAGTACGGAAGAAGGCCGGCCAGTTCTCACGTTCCTTCGGCGGGAAGAACTCGAGAGAATAAAACGGGGTACTCCGGGCTTTGATAAGGTCTATGATCTTCAATGTTCTATCCTCGTAAGATTGCGGAGCTTGCGTTGCGAAACAGCGCGAAGAGGTGAGCATCCGGCTTCCTGAAAACTATTCGCTGTTTCACGATCGATGTCGAACCATATATCAGGAAATCTTGATACGTCAATATCTAATTATGTTGATTCCTGCAAATAGCATTTCCTCAAGCTGGACATTGAATGGACGGAGATGTACGTCTCAGAAAACGACCGCTGATTCTGCGGGGATATAAGCATTTCCCCGTTTGCGGGCTATTCCGGTATAACTCTGAAACAGGACGAGATATGTATATCTGGCAAGTTCTTCTTCTCCTTCTGGCTGCGACGGTTGCCACCTACGTTCACCTTCGCCCTCAATCGGGCTCCATGGTTGGCCATCTGCGCAAACTGATGATATGGTTCTTCCCTTACGCATTCATTACTGTAGGACTGTGCGCTCTGTTCCTTCAGGCCGCATGGGTTGCCGTGGTTTTTCTGCTCAGCGCAGCAGCGTGCTTCATCCTCTTCCTGAAGAAGGATCTGAGCTAACAAAGGTTGGCACAGAACGTCTCCCCCCAGCAAGGCACAAACGCATGATTATGGCCGGCAAGCGCAACACCACGGAAAACTCCCGGAAACACCTTTGCTCCTTCCTGAGCTGGTGTCTTCTGGTCTTTCTGCTGGTCGGCAGCACCGCCCACGCCGCCGAACCATGGATAGAGCTTGAACCCGGACTCAACCTGGCCTCTTTTCCGGCTTACATCCCGAGCGGTCCCGATGATGCTTATCTGCAGAAAGATGCCATCACCGTTCTACGCATTCAGCCGGACAAATTCGAATTCGTGCTGCTCACCAGTTCTGAAAAAGGCACTCAGCTCACCCCTGCCCAGTGGGCGGAGCACAATGGCCTCACGGCTGTGATCAACGCATCCATGTATCTGCCGGATAACCGCACCAGCACGGGCTACCTGCGCAACGGCGATCATATAAACAACGGCTATGTCAACAAACGCTTCGGTTCTTTCTTTGTGGCCTCGCCCGTGGAAAACGTTGCAGACAACACCACAAACAGCACCCTGCCGACCGGTTCACGTACAGCCCCACAAAGCAACGCAACACTGCAGACCAACAGCACTGCACAGCCCACGCCTCTGCCTCTTGCCGCCATACTGGACAAGCAGGCTGATGACTGGGAGCGCCTCATCAAGCATTATCGTATCGTCGTGCAGAACTTCCGCATGATCAATGCTGCCAGAGTCCCCCTGTGGCCGGAAGACGGAGATGCCTTTTCCATCGCCGCTGTTGCCATGAACGATACGCAGGACATTCTCTTCATCCACTGCCGCCCTCCGCTGACCGTGCGCCAACTGACGGACTCCCTGCTGGAACTTCCTCTCGGCATCGTGCGGGCCATGTATGTTGAAGGCGGGCCACAGGCCAGCCTGCATATCAGAACCGGGTCCATGCGCAAAACATGGTCCGGCAGACACGCAAGTGACTTCTGGAGCGGTGCGCAAACGGAATGGATGCTGCCCAACATCCTTGGTATACGCAGACGATAGGCCCTAACCTGCGTGCGAAGGTTGCCTTACCCGCCAAGAGGTATTAGGTTTCCCCCATCTGAACGAGACAGCCTGAGGAGTTTTTCATGCCTTTATATGATTTCATGTGCCGCGACTGCGGTGAGATATTCGAAGAGATTGCCAGCCCCGACTGTACCGGCGGAGAACCCTGCCCTTCCTGCGGCAGCAAGCAGACAGACCGCAGACTCAGCGCCCATTGCGCCATTCCCGGCTCCGGTGTGAACCGCCTTCCTTCCGGCCTGCTGCGTGGCGGCGGTGCAAAGATGGAAAAAGTTCCCATGCCCAAAAAGGCTATTCCCCAACGACCGAAGATGGGGGGATGCCCAAGTGCAGGCGGATGCCCCGGTGCCGGTGGCTGCAGCGCCAAGTAGATTTGAACCCAAAGGCCGGAAGCGTGATTCCGGCCTTTTTCATGCCCAAGCGCCTGTGCCGCACTCAATTGCAGACATAAAAAAGGCCGGAACAGTGTTCCGGCCTGATTTGTTGCAGTAGCCTTGCCCTACATGGCCTTGGACGTGGCCAGCAGGTATATTTCGTGCGGATCGAGAATCAGGATAACCGAGCCGTCTCCCATGATGGTGGCACCGGATATACCCTTCACGTCCCCAAGATATTCGCCAAGGGGCTTGATAACTATTTCCTGCCGCTCATGCAGCTTGTCCACCACTATGCCCAGCCTGCGCTGGTTGTCGTGGATAACCACAACGGAGAGAACCTCGGGCTGCTCATCCGGTTCCGGCAGTTCAAGAAGTTCTGCCATGCTCACAATACCGAGCACTTCGCCACGCAGGGTTACAGCCTTGCGTCCCTTCACATCCGTAAGGCGACGGGCCTCGATCTTGGTGGTCTCGGAAACGGCATCCAGCGGAATGGCGTAGTTTTCACCGGCCACATTGACCATCAGCGCATCAATAATTGCCAGAGTCAGCGGCAGAGACAGCGTGAACCGTGTGCCCTTGCCGACTTCTGAAGAGATGGTAACGCTGCCCTTCAGGTTCTTGATGTTGGTCCGGACAACGTCCATACCTACGCCACGACCTGAAATATCCGTAATCGTCTCGGCAGACGAGAAGCCCGGAGCGAAGATCAGTTCCATGGCTTCACGGTCATCAAGGTTCTTCGCCTCTTCAGGGGTGATGACCCCCTTGCGGATGGCGACTTCGCGCATCTTTTCAGGATCAATGCCCTTGCCATCGTCTTCGATTTCAATGGCCACCGAGTTGCCGCGGTGATAGGCACGCAGCCAGACCTTGCCCTTTGCGGGCTTGCCTGCGGCAATGCGCACATCTTCCGCCTCTACACCATGGTCCATGGCGTTACGGATGAGATGGACAAGCGGGTCGCCGATAACTTCAACCACGCTCTTGTCCAGTTCCGTTTCCTCGCCTTCCATGATCAGGTCCACTTCCTTGCCGCTCTTGCGGGAAAGGTCGCGCACAAGGCGCGGGAAGCGCGAAAACACGGAAGACACGGGCACCATGCGGACTTTCATGATGGTGTCCTGCAGGTCGTCGGAAATTCGGGCCATGGCATACGTGGTTTCAGTAAGGTTCTGCGCCACGTCGGCCACGTCCACATCCTGCCCGCTTTCAAGATGCCGTGCGAGCATGGTATAACGGTTCCGGTTGATGATGAGTTCGCCGATGAGGTTCATCAGGTGGTCGAGTTTCTCATGATCAACACGGATGGTTGATGAAGATTTACCCTTGCTCTGGTCCGCCCCTTGAGCCGGCTGATTCGAAGGAGGCGAAGCAGGAGCCGCAGGTTTGGCCGGTCCCGGCTTTGCAACCGGTGCAGCGGGCTTGGGCTGGGCTGCTGCTGGCTTGGGAGCCGGTGCAGCCGGTTTGGGAGCGGCCGGAGCCGCAGGCTTAGGCTGCGGCTTTGGTTCCGGTTTGGGTTCCGGCTTGGGTTCCGGCTTCTTTTCCTGCTGCGGAGCAGGCTTGGGAGCCGGAGCAGCCGCTTCGGCCTTGGGAGGCACGACAGCACCAACGGCCACAGGAGCACTAGTCATCCTGCTCTTGTCTATGCCCAGCTTGTCCAGTTCTTCGCCAAGCATATCGAACATGATTTCGATTTCCTGCGACAGAATGGGAAGCATAAGGCTGAAATCAAGATCGCTGTTGCGTGCGTTATCCACCAGCCCTGCCGTACGCCCTGCATGCACCTTGACGGCTTCAAAGCCCATATAGCCGCAGGAATTCTGCACAGTCGTGAGGCTGCGGAACAGCACGTCGATGTAATCCCGCTGTGATCCGTCCTTTTCCAACTCACTCATGGCCAGCTCAATGGCACCGTTCTGCTGTGAAGTGGTGGACAGGAAAAGTTCAATATCCTCTGCATCCAGCCCGCTTTCGCCTTCTCCGGCCACTTCGGGTTCCGGGGCGGTATCGGCAACAGGCGCAGGGGCCGCAGCCTCCTGCCTTCCTCTCACAGGAGCCGCAATAACACCTTCATTCACGGCCCTCTGCAGCACAGTCACGGCATCCGTGATAACAAGCGGGATCACGGTACCGGTAGCCGGATCAACCTTGGCCACCAGGCTCTCGATGATATCGACGACGAACAGCAGAAGGTCTATCAGCCCCTGTGTTACCGCAAGCTCTCCCTTGCGGGCGCGGTTCAGCAGGGTTTCGGCCTCATGCGTGATGCTGTTCAGCTCATTGAACCCGATAATGCCGCTGTTTCCTTTCAAGTTGTGGAAATAGCGGAAAATATCGTTAACCAGTTCTCCCGGTTCCAGAGGGTTCTTCTCCAGTTCCAGCAGGCCGCTGCTCAAACTCTCAGTCATCTCGCGCGCTTCTTCTATGAAATCACGGAGATGGCCTTCGCCGAAAGCGGTAAGCGCGTAGGGTGTGCCCTCTTCCATTTCAAGAGCCACACTGTCTACCGAAATGCCTTCCACAGCCGGAGAAGCTTCTTCAACTGCCGCCTTTTGGGCGGGAGCTTCAAGAACTGTAGGAGCAGGCGCAGGGTCACCTGCAAGCAACGCATCAAGCGTGTGGATGATGGATTCCGTCGCCACCTCTCCCTCGCCACCCTCGGTTTCCAGATTGTCTATCATCTGGCGCAGGGCGTCTGTAGCCGAAAGGATTACATCCATGATTTCGGCAGTTACGCTCATATCACCCTTGCGCAACTCGTCCATGATGTTCTCGGCCTTGTGCGCAAGGACGTTTATCTTATTCAACCCCAGAAAGCCGGAGGCCCCTTTGAGGGAATGCATGGGACGGAAAATTTCGTTGAGCAGGGATATGTTTCCCGGCTCTTTCTCAAGCTCAAGAAGGTTAGGCTCGATGGTTTCGAGATGCTCTTTCGCTTCAATAATAAAATCAGCAAATATTTCCGGATCCATGAAATCTTGACTCATGTCGCATCCTCAACGTTGGAGAGCCCTGCTATTAGCGAACAATAACCAACTGTTTTTTCAAACTCTTCACACCCATCGATCAAACATACAGTAAAAATGCCTGTTGTTGCGACAACATATCGGCATCTGAAGAAAAAAGCTTAGCCCAAAAGCATTTTTACGTTCTTGACCATCTTCTCGGGCTGCGCCGGCTTTACCATGTACAGGTTCGCGCCAAGGCTCATACCCATCTGAATATCCTTGTCCTGTCCTTCAGTGGAAAGCATGACAATGGGCAGATCCCTGTATGCATCCTGCTCCCGAACGGTCTTGATAAAGGTAAAACCATCCATACGGGGCATGTTCACGTCGGAAATGATAAGGTCGATACGGTCAGCGGAATAGAGCTTCTCAAGCCCGTCCAGTCCGTCTTCAGCCGTGGTCACCTTAAATCCTTCTTTTTTCATGATGAAGGCCACAAGGTTACGAACAGTCTTTGAATCGTCTACAATAAGAATATGCTTGCTCATTCCGGCCTCCTAAATCTGAAGCACGCTATCGACTATATGGTCAACCGAGATTATTCCTATCAGTTCATCCCCGGACTTCATAAGACCGGAAATGAAGTCTACATTCACGCCCAGATGCGACTCAATGGCCCAGTCGATCATGTCCTGAGTGGCCCTGTACATCGTGTGCACCGCTTCGATCATCAGGCCCAGCTGCAGCCCGTGCCTGCGGCACACCACAATGAACTGGTCCTGATTCTCCTTTGTCGAAGGAATGCCGAGCAAGTCGCGCAGACGAACAAGAGGCGTAACCCTGCCGCGAAGATTGACCACACCGGCAATGAACGAAGGTGCGGTGGGCAATCTGGTGGGCGGCATGTATCGCAACACTTCCTGCACAGTCATGATCGGCACGGTAAATTCCTGCGATCCCACATAAAAACTGACAAGCTGCAACTCGGGCGCATTTCGCAGCTGTTCTCCGAGATCAGGTTCCCTTTCGATAACGGGGCCCGCAGGCCTGCCCTTTCCCTGCGCGGCGGCAGGCGGAACGGCCGATGAGGGAACGTTCAGTCCGGGTGCGGCAACCGCTTGCGGCTGCACGGGTTCCAGCCCGAGCTTCTTCAGCGCCGCAGCCTGATCCATGCCGAGGTATTTCTGCATGAAAGCAAGCTCGGCAGGAGTGAATTGCCCTTTGTCGCCGGGAGGAGTTGTTTCGAACTCCTGATCCTGAAAATATTCTTCCGGTGTCTTGATCATAATAACGCCACTATCTCGTTTGCGAGGAGCTCATACCCTTTTGCCCCGCGGCATTCCGGGTCAACATCAAACACAACCTTGCCAAGGGCGCTCGCATCGCGAAAACGCGTATCTATGCCTATGATCGTTTTGAACATGTTGTCGCCCATCTTCTTTCCCAACAGCTCCAGAACTCTGCGGCAGGCTCCTGCTCGTTTATCGTACATAGTCGGCAGTGCGCGATACCGAATGGGTTCCGGCAACACCTTGTTCAGCAGGCGAATGCTGTCAAACAACAACTTCAGACCGTGCAAAGCCAGAAAATCCGTCTGGATGGGAATAATCAGCAAATCACAGGCAACCAGCGCATTGATCTGCAAAAGCCCGAGTTGCGGGGGACAATCCAGAATGATGTAGTCATAATCATTACGGACCAGCTCCAATGACAGCTTGAGAATGCCACCCTTTCCCGGTCTGTCCCGCAGATCGCCTTCCAGCTCGGAAAGCCGGATGGAAGCGGGAACCATATCGAAGATCTGTGCTTCCTGCCGGTAGCGTATTTTCTGCCAGACCTCCATCCAGTTTTCTTCCGGACTCGTGAACAAATCATACACAGAGTGTTCAATCGAATCAGGATAATACCTCTGATGCACCGATGCACAGGCATGAGGGTCAAGGTCCATGACCATGACTTTTTTGCCCATCCTAGCCAGCGCAGCTCCCAGAGACAGGGCAGTCGTGGTTTTGCCGACACCGCCCTTCTGATTTGCCACCGCCAGAATTTTACCGTTCATTACAGCACCCCTGCAGCCAGAAGTCAGACACTCTTCCTCCGTTACTCCAGTTTCCTGTAAACGATGGCTCCCTTGTGGTGTTCCGGCTTGAAGGCCCGAGTGATGTTGTGCAGCGACTCGGAGTGTCCGATAAGCATGGAACCGCCGGGCAGCAGGTTGTCGTAAAACGAACCGATAACCTGCTTCTTCATGTTGTCGTCAAAGTAAATGATGACGTTACGGCAGAAAACGATGTGAGAAGGTTCCACACGTTTCAACTGCATGCGGTCGCTCAGGTTGATCTGCCCGAAGTTGACAAGACGCTTCACTTCCGGATTCACCTTGTAGGTCAGGTCCGTCTGGGTGAAGTAGCGCGAGACCACTTCCTTCGGCGTCGTCCGCAGGGCATATTCAGTGTAAATCCCTCTGCGGGCAGACATGAGCACGGCTTCGGAAAGGTCGTTGGCCGAGATCTTTATGTCCCAGGTGGCGATTTCAGACTTCAGCACGTCATGAAGGATCATGGCGATGGTGTAGGGTTCTTCGCCCGTGGAGCAACCGGCAGACCAGATGCGGAGCTTCTTCTGCCGTTTCTTGCGCAGATCATCCAGAAGCGGAGGCAGAACGCTCTCTTCAAACACCTTGAGCTGAGGAGGATTTCTGTAAAAGCTGGTTTCGTTGGTTGTTACCACCTCAAACAGCTTGCTCAACTCCTGACGCTTGCTCGCATCGTAGCGCAGGAAGTAATAGTATTCCCCGAATGTCTTGAGATTCAGATCCTTGAGCCGGTTGGCGAGACGATTCTCGATGAGGTATTTACGGTTGTCCGCAATGTAGATGCCGCACTGTTCGTAGATGAAATCGCGAAGTTGTCGGAACTCATCGTCGGACACCTTCTGGTCCTTCTTCAAGGTTATCGTCTTCGAAAACAATGAAGACATCTACTCTCCCTCCCCTTCGTTCTGCCGGATCTTTTCCGCGGCTTCCTGCGCGGCCTCCTGCAGTTCCTGATCGCCTGAATCCATAAGAGCCAGCAAAGACCGGAAAGCAGCCTTGCCGCCTATTTCACCCAAGGCCTCAATAGCCTTCAGCCGCACAAGCGGACTAGTGGATTCGAGCAATTCGATCAGATTAGGCACCCCGCTCTTGCTGCGCCTCTTTCCGAACGCTTCAATGGCACGGACTATGACCCAGTCGTCGGTATCTTGAAGGGCTTCTATCAGATAGGGTTCCACACCTTCCGAAGTGCAGCCGCCGATAAGGTCCACAAGGGCAAGACGAACCTCGCGGTTTTCATCATGCAGGCGCGGCACAACGAGTGCGAGTCTGTCAAAGTCGCACAGACACCCCTGGAACAGGGATTCCAGTGCAATTTTGCGGATATCGGGAACCTCATCTTCAAGTGCGGCTGTGAGAATTTCGAGATTTTCGTCCACTCCCAGCTTGCCAAGGGCATATACGGCCATCATGCGCTGAATGGGGTCGGGGCTGTTGTGGTAGAAACGGAAACGCTCAACCATGCCGGGATCTTCCAGCGCGATGCATGCTTCCAGTGCGGCTTCCTTGACGTCGTCATAGGGATGCTCAAGCATGGCAAACAGCTGGTCACCGCTTTCCACAGACCGTATGCGTTCGCCGAGGAAGTACAGAGCCGCCTTGAGCACATTTCCATCCCTGTGACGCTCAAGCACATCAAGGAAAAAGTCTTTGGCGCCTTCATCGGCCTTTTCGGCAAGAGCGTGGATAATGGCACGCTGCTCATCCCGGCTTTTGTTCCAGAATTCATCCATGAGCAGCTGCACAGCTGCCTTGTCCTCCATATGCAGGATGGCTTCCACAGCAATACGCACGGAAAATTCGTCGCCCGAACGGACAACGTTTTCCAGAGCGGGATTGAAGCCGATGGAGGCGATACTCTGCACAAAGGCAAGCAGACGTTCGTGGTCCCTGTCGGGGTCCAGCGTTGATGCCAGCCGCAGAAGCTCCGCAGAGGCTTTTTCTCCCCCCACATAACCAAGGCCGAGAACTGCTGCGTCCTGAATATCCTCGTCTTCATCTTCGAGCGCCGCCAGCAGGTACTGGCGGAACTTGTCCCGCTCCTTGTCCACCAGCAGATTGAGCGACTTGCCGCCCAGAATCTGCACAATGGCCTTCACAATCTTGTTGCGCAGAGGGCCGGGGGATGAATCGAGCCGTTTCATAAGCACACTGACAGCCTTGATGTTCCCCATCTCGCCGAGGGCTTCCACAATCATGGAGCCGACAAGGTCGGAACTTGTATCAAGAGCACGGGCCAATGCGTTGACCGAAGAATCCGCGCCTATTTTCGACAGCGCTTCAATAACGGAAAACTGCACCCATTCCTCATCCTTCATGGCCTTGTTGAGACAGTCAGCCGCATCAACGAATCCAAGAGTGCCGAGGCTGACCGCAGCCTGATACCGCACGTTGACTTCCGGGTCCTTGAGCAGAGCCTCGCACAACGGGGCCACGGCTATACGGTTATCCGACGTACCCAGAATATCGGACATGAAGATGCGGATATCGGGATCGTCGTCATGCAGAAGATCAATCAGCGTCTGCAGGTCATGGGCACCCACCTCGCGCAGGATATCCATGGATATATTTCTCAGGGGTGCGTCGTCGGAACGCAGCAGGGGCACAACCGCCTGCACGACAGCATCGCCGCCGATCTGCCTCAGGGCTCTGTCGGCCGCTTCCTGAACGCCCAGATTGGAACTCCGTATGTGCCCTGCAAGCAACGGGATGGCTTCCGTCATCTTCGCCTGCCCTGCGGCAAAGGCTGCCTCACGGATCTCCGAAGGCTCTGAACTGTTCAATTGCTTCATTATATCGATGTGCTCAGACATGTCCCCATCCTTACTGCAAGGTCGATCAGCATATCCGGTCGAACAACTGCCGGACTATTTGTACAAACCAGCCATGATGGCTTCCGCGATATCATCAATGTCATGAATCTCGTCTGCCAGACCGGCGTCAACAATGGCCTTGGGCATACCATAGACAACACAGCTCGCGTCGTTCTGCGCTATGGCACGTCCCCCCTTCTGCTTCAATACGCGCATGCCTTCTGCGCCGTCGCTCCCCATACCGGTAAGAATAACGCCAAGCGCTTTGCGTCCCACACTGTTGCCCACCGACTCCATAAGCACGTTGGCCGAAGGCTTGTAGAGCGCATCGGTCGGCTCCGTCGTAACAACCAGTTCCATGCGGCCACCGCGCAGGTCCAGACGGATATGCTTTCCGCCCGGAGCCACATAGGCCACACCGGGAACAATTCTGTCACCGGTTTCGGCTTCCTTGACCGTTATCTTGCAAACGCCGTCCAGACGTTTGGCAAAGGGGCCGGTAAAGGCAGCAGGCATATGCTGGGCAATCAGGATGGTGGCAGGAAAATCTGCCGGCAGCTGCGAAAGCACCTTCTGCACGGCTGGCGGTCCACCGGTGGAAACGCCTATCGCCACGATATCCCTCACCGGTCTGCCCGTACGGGATACCACCGGCCTGGGTACTGCGTGCGCCGCCGCAACGGCTGTTCCGTTGGTAGCAACGGCCGGGCGCACCGGGCGGGAAGGACGAGGCGGAACAAAACGCCTGCGGGAAATCTGCTTCACCTTTTCCTGAAGGTCCTCTTCTATCTTTACTATATCCAGAGAGACCTTGGAAAGCTGTTTAGGAATAAAATCAACAGCCCCGAGCTCCATGGCCTTCAGGGTGGCTTCTGCTCCCTCAACAGTCAGCGAGCTGACCATGAGAACGGGCCGGGGCATTTCCATCATGATATGACGAAGCGCCGTAAGGCCGTCCATGCGGGGCATTTCAATATCAAGGGTCACGACATCGGGGTTATGTTTACGGATCAGGTCCAGACCTTCCTGTCCGTCACGGGCAGTGGCAACAACCCTGATTTCAGGGTCCTTTTCAAGCATACTGCTCAACGCTTTTCTCATGAAAGCGGAATCATCTACTACTACGACTGTAATCACCCGTCACTCCTTGCGAATCTCGGTGACAAACGGAACTTGTACTTGTGTGGTTGAAAGAGCGAACCGATTGCGCCGCAGGCGCTTTCGATCCTCGCTGCATACGGGACGATTCTGGTCCTCATAGCACTATGGTAGAGAATTTCGAATGTTAATCAATACTAAATAAAATAAAATATTTTGGCAACGCACGAAAAAAAGCTTGCATTCATTTGGGAGCTACGTTAGTTACCACCTCCTCACGGGATGTGGCTCAGTTTGGTAGAGCGCTGCGTTCGGGACGCAGAGATCGAAGGTTCGAATCCTTTCATCCCGACCATGAAGGTCATAGGGCTTGCGGAAACTCCGCAGGCCCTTTTTTGATACTGCCGAACAGGCTGAGGCGTGCAGGCGCGCTCCCCGGCCGAGATGGAACCATATATAGTGCCTTGAAAAGGAGAAATACACAGATGCGCTACATCATCTCTTCTCTGCTGATTCTGGCTCTGTGTTCCGCATGCACCGCCAGAAGCATGAAGCAGTACAAACCCAGCGACATTCAGTGGGAATCCGGCAACGTGGTTTACGCTGTCGTGGACAGGGAAAAGAAAGACCACGTGAAGGTTGACGCCTCTCTGCAGAAGGTGTCGTTCACGGGTGATTCCGTTCAGGCCCGCTACACCTTTGCCGCCCCCGGCAAAATGGTCATTATCGACGCCGGGATCGTCACGGTGGACAACGGCTCCCCGTATACCGAAACCCAGTACAGCGAAAAAGCAACCATCTTCGGTCTGTATGACGGATTTTCGGTACTGACGGTAAACAACGTCTCCTCCCTCTGCGATGGAAGCAACCCGCGCAAGCAAACCCGCATAGCCACAAAATACTGTGAACTGCTCCCTCCGGACGAAGACAAGTGGGACTGGAGACGACTCGACGAAGATGCGCTCATGAATGACGAGCACAAGCTGGATATTCTGAAATCGCTGAGAGAACGCAGAAACAGCATGCTGACGTTCTGGTAGCACCCCCCCAAGCATACGGCCCGGTTCATCCGGGCCTTTCTTATTTGCGCGCCCCACCGGCCGCCGGAACAACCGCGACCGCATGCAGCTGACACGCTTTTCCCACGGCAAGACGCCGGTCGCCGCACCATTTATACTTGCGGACAGATGCCCGATGGCAACATGTTCATATTCCGCAGGCGCATGTCGGCACACATGCCTAAGCTCACACGCCCATGCAACAATCGCTGACCCCCATTGCCAGAACGCAGATTTCAAGCCGACGAAGGATCTGCAGCACCACAAGCCGATATCACGCATCTGCCGGACAAACTTGAAAGGATTTATTCAAAGTTGGCGTAACAGTTCACCATACCGGCCATATCGAGAGGAAAAACACAGCCGCCCCTGCTTAAAATGCTGGACAATGACAATATCAGGATATAAGGAAAAGCGCATATACTTTTCCGGAGACAAAAACACTCCGCAATCGAATTCTGCAACGGAGCGAAAACCATGAACACCCCGTCACCAAATCAAAGCACCAGCGGCGTAGCGCTGCTACCGCTACTCCTCTTCCTGATCATCTTCATTGGCACAGGATCACTGCTCACCATGCAGGGCGTGAGCATGGCTTTCTATCAGCTCTCCGCTGCGGTTGCCATTCTGCCTGCCATCGCCTTGTCCCTCATGCTGGGTAAAGGTAAGCTGGATAAGAAGATCAATATTTTCCTTTCCGGTGTGGGCGACATCAACATTGTCACCATGTGTGTGATCTACCTTCTTGCGGGTGGTTTTGCATCCGTTGCCAAAACCATCGGCGGTGTTGATGCCACGGTAAACATGGGTCTTGCCCTTGTGCCTGCACAGCTGGTGCTGCCGGGGCTGTTTGTCATCTCTGCCTTTGTCTCCACCGCCATGGGCACCTCCATGGGCACCATCGCAGCCATAGCTCCCATTGCCGCAGGCGTGGGTGATCAGACAGGCATGTCCGCAGCCCTTCTCATGGGTGCGGTGCTCGGCGGGGCCATGTTCGGCGACAACCTTTCCATGATTTCAGATACCACCATCGCTGCCACCCGTACGCAGGGGTGTGCCATGAGTGACAAGTTCCGCATGAACGTGCTCATAGCCCTGCCCGCCGCCATTGCCACGGCCGCTCTTCTGACCGTTTTCGGCGATACGGGCGCAGCTTCCTCTCCGGCGGATTGGGAGTTCATCCGGGTTGTACCCTATATTGCCATTCTTGCTCTTGCCGTGGCGGGCATAAACGTCTTTGTCGTTCTTGCCACCGGCATTGTTTTGTGCGGCGCTGTGGGACTTGCCGTCCAGCCCGACTTTACCCTGCTCTCCTTCTCCCAGAGCATTTACAACGGCTTTACCGGCATGCATGAAATTCTCGTGCTCTCCATGCTCGTGGGCGGCCTCGGCGAGCTCATCCGCCATCAGGGCGGCCTGCTCTGGCTGCTTGAACGCATCAACAAGCTTGCGCACCGCGCCGGCAGAAGCAACACCCGCCGTTCCGGTGAAGTGAGCATTGCCGCACTGGTATCCCTTGCAGACGTCTGCACCGCGAACAACACCGTGGCCATCATCCTTAGCGGCGGTCTGGCAAAAGAGATTGCCGAAGACAACGGTGTTGATCCCCGCCGCAGCGCAAGCATTCTCGATATCTTCTCCTGCATCGTGCAGGGCCTTGTTCCCTATGCGGCGCAGGTGTTGCTGGCTGGCTCCATTGCCAAGATTTCTCCTGTAACCGTTGCCGCCAACAACTGGTACTGCCTGATCCTTGCGGTAGTCTCGGTCGGCGCCATCATCACCGGCTGGCCGCGCCACAAGAAATAGACATTCTTCAACACAGCCCCCCTTGCAATGAAAAGCCCGCCCCTGCCAAACAGGAGCGGGCTTTTTTCATGCCTGGGTCAAACCTATCAAAATTAGCACACGCTCAATATTCCGTAATTTTTGCAAGCAAAAGAGCATTTCAGGCTTGCTATGCAAATAATTTTAATAATATCTATACATAGATACATAAAAAATTAAAAAAATTAAGCAAAACACCTAAAGGGATCTGAACCTAAAGCCGATATGCATGGCGAGTGGGGAGGGGAGAATCTATGGTCAGAAGGAGGTTCATCGCACCTGACCGTATCCCCGATTGGCATGGAAGCCGTGACCTATTCAAGGAGGAATGGTCATGAGTCTTATCATCAATCACAACATGATGGCCAATAACGCCGCCCGCAACCTGAGTACCTCGTACAACGGCCTTTCGACCTCGATTCGCCGCCTGTCTTCCGGTCTCCGGGTGGGTACCGCAGCTGATGACGCCGCAGGTCTCGCAATTCGCGAACTCATGCGCTCCGACATCGCCTCGCTGAACCAGGGCGTACGTAATGCCAACGACGCTATCTCGCTTATTCAGACCGCCGACGGCGCGCTCTCCGTAATCGACGAGAAGCTCATTCGAATGAAGGAACTGGCAGAACAGGCGGCAACGGGTACCTACACCTCCGACCAGCGTCTGATCATCGATTCCGAATATCAGGCAATGGCATCGGAAATTACCCGAATCGCCAACTCGACGGACTTCAACGGTGTGCACCTGCTGAACGGGCATCTGTCCAGCGACACGCATTCCGGTTCGGGCATTCAGGCAACCGGCAAGATGAAGATCCACTTCGGCACCAAGAACGACTCCGCCGAAGACTATTATTACATCAAGATCGGTACGGCCACGGCATCGGCTCTGGGCATTGGATCGCAAGCCAGCGCGACCAGCCAGGGCTACACCATCTCAACCCAGTCCGCCGCACAGGCAGCACTGGTTGGACTTGAAAACGCAATCGTTTCGAAGGACAAGATTCGCGCGGCTCTGGGTGCCATCCAGAACCGGTTGGAAAACACCATCTCCAACCTGCAGATTCAGGCTGAAAACCTGCAGGCCGCAGAATCCCGCATCTCCGACGTGGACGTATCGACTGAAATGACTGAATTTGTGCGCCAGCAGATTCTGTCGCAGTCCGCAATAGCCATGCTCTCGCAGGCAAACACCCTGCCCCGTCTCGCCCTCAATCTGCTGGGCGGTTAACGGACAGGATAGCGGACTTCAGTAGCACAGACGACCCCATATTCAGGGCTTCTTAGAATTGCCCGGGTATATGGAGCGATGCAAACGACTTCATGGAACGACCAGATCCTCCTCACTCATTTTCCAAGCGCCAGAAGAGCCCCCGAAAGGGGGCTCTTTATTTTTACTGTCGGCCGGAAAAGAAAGAACTTGTAAGAGAAGCTAGCGTACCTTCACCACAGGGAACCGTGGTTTGAGTTCTATGCCCGCCCTGCGGCGGATATGCCCAGCCCTCTCCTGCGCCTCCGCAAGAATGGCAGCCTCATCAAGCCCCGCAACCACCCTGTCCTGCATAAGCCAGCGGCCGTTGCACATGCTGTGCGTCACATTGCTTGAATGCATGCTGTAGACAAGGCTGGAAACCGGATCATGCACAGGAACGGAACCGGGGCCGTTCATGGGATCGATTACAATAAGGTCGGCCTTCTTCCCCGGTGTCAGCGAGCCTATCTGGTCATCCCAGAGCACGGCCCGCGCGCCGTTCACAGTGGCCATTTCCAGCATCCTTTCCGCAGGCACGGTGGTCGGGTCCAGTGTACGGCCCTTATGGATAACCGCAGCAAGATACATTTCATCCATCATGTCCATGCGGTTGTTGCAGGGGGCGCCGTCGGTTCCCAGAGAAACACATATACCCCGCGCCAGCATCTCCGGCACATGGGCAAAACCGAGCACCCGCATGGCCGCACCGGGGTTATGAGATACCTTCACATCATGCAGGCGGAACAGGTCCAGCTCGCGCGGCGTAAGCCATACCGTATGCACGGCAAGCAGGTTCGGCCCCAGCACGCCTAGATTATTCAGGTGCTCAACAGTGGAAGCCCCGCGCGTGGCACGGGCGAAATCTACCTCTTCCTTCACCTCGGAAACATGCATGTGCATGCCGATGCCACGGGCATCCGCAATTTCCTTGGTCCGGCACAGCAACTCATTCGAGTTGTTGAAAATGGTACGCAGGCCCATCCAGTACCGTATGCGCCCTTCCGCCGTATCATGCCAGCGGTCATGCAGTTCAAGCTGCACGGCCAGCGCCTCATCCGTGGATTCCCTATGCTCAGGACGGATGCCCTCGCCGCAGTCCATGGTGGAACGGGCCAGAATGCCGCGTATGCCCGCCTCGCGCACGGCGCGACCCATGGCATCCACATGCCGGCCACCGGGTTCGGCAAAGCAGGTAACACCGGACTTTATCAGTTCAAGGCAGCAGGCAAGCGCCGAGACATGCACGTCCTCTTCAGTCATGGCAAGCTCGTAAGGCCATGTACGGTCGTGCAGCCATGTGAGCAGATCTACATCGTCCCCAAGCCCGCGCCCCAGCTGCTGGCAGAGATGCACATGGGTGTTCACCAGCCCCGGAAGCACCATGCGCCCGCTGACATCCACCACCTCTGTTCCTTCCGGAATGCTCTCTTCCGGAATGGCACCAACGGCCTTGATGATGTCGTTTTCCACCAGAACATCGCCGCCTTCGAACATCTCGCGCCGCTCGTTCATGGAAAGAATCAAACCATTGCGCAGTAATATATGGGACATGCCGCCTCCTGAGTAATCGTGAATGCCATGAAAGGCCGTGGCTTACCGACTTGGCAAGGGGGTGTCAACGCCCGTATTCCGCCAACTTCCCCTTAACATACTTCTCGGACAAAACAGAAAGCCCTCCGTACGGAGGACTTTTCTTATACTATCCATATTTTCAACTACTATTCCGACGACGAGAATCTCGACACCTCGATCATGCCGGGCAGTGTGCGCAGCCTGTCGATGGTGTGGTAGAGGTGGGCAACGTCTCGCACCTCCACTGTCAGTTCAATTTCGGAATTCCCATCCACGGTGGAATGGAAGGTGCCGGAATCGATGTTCACATTCTCGCTGGCAAGCATGGTGGAAACACGCGAAAGCCCGCCCACCACGTTCTTGGAAATGATGCGGATGCGTGCCGGATACGGCTTGTCCACCTGACCATCCCAGAACACCGGGATAAGCCGCTCTGCTTCAAGGTTCTGAACGTTGACGCAATCCGAGGTATGCACGGTTACGCCGCGGCCACGGCTGATGAAGCCCACAATGGGGTCTCCCGGAAGCGGGTTACAACACTTGGCAAAACGCACAAGCACGTCATCAACACCTCTGATGCTGATGCTTTCCGCATGCTTGTTCTTCTTGGCGGCAGCATCCTGAGGACGCACTTCTTCAACCTGCGGCTCAGGCTGCTCTTCCGGCTTGGGCATAAGCTTGCGCAGCACCTTCTGCGCGGTGATGCGCGCATAGCCCACATGCGAAAGCAGGTCTTCCACGGTCTTGAGGGAGAAGTCTTCTGCGATAATCTCCAGCAGACCTTCCTTCATGACCTTGGTAAAGTTGATGCCCATGCGCCTGCCCTGCTTTTCGAGCATTTCCTTGCCTAAGGATATGCTGCGGGTCCTTTCTTCGGTACGGATGAAGTGACCGATTCTGGTGCGGGCTTTTGCGGTCTTGACGAACTTCAACCAGTCACGGCTCGGATGACGGTTGGTGTCCGTTATTATTTCGACGGTATCTCCGTTCTTGAGCGGTGTATGAAGGGGAACGAGCTTGCCGTTCACCTTGGCGCCGGAACAGTGGTTGCCCACCTCCGTGTGGATGGAATAGGCAAAGTCCACGGGTGATGCGTCTTCCGGCAGCTCAACGACCGTACCCTTGGGCGTGAAGACGTATACTTCATCCTTGAACAGATCATACTTGAGCGAACGCATGAACTCATGCGAATCGCTTTCCATCTTCTGCCAGTCAACAAGTTCGCGCAACCATGAGAACTGCTTGGCATCTTTGGCCTTGAGCTTGCCACCTTCTTTATATTGCCAGTGCGAGGCAAGGCCGTGCTCGGCAAGCTGATCCATCTCTTTCGTGCGGATCTGAATCTCTATGCGCTCGGCCTCCGGCCCTATCACGGTGGTGTGCAGGCTCTGGTACATGTTGGCCTTGGGCATGGAAATATAGTCCTTGAACCGCCCGTGAACCGGCTTCCAGATGGCATGCACAAGACCGAGAATGGCATAGCACTGCTTTACATCTTCCACGATAACGCGGAAGGCGATGATGTCGTGCACCTGATCCAGCGTAAGATTCTGCTGCACCATCTTGCGATAGATGGAATACCGGTGCTTGATACGCCCCTTGATAACGGCGGTCATGCCGTTTTCCTCAAGCATGCTGCGTATCATGTCCCGCACACGGTCCATGTACTCGGTGCCGGACTTCTGGTTGTTTTCAAGCCATTCCGAAATGGAATTGAAGATGTCGGGCTTGAGATACTTGAAGCTCAGGTCTTCCAGTTCAAGTTTGATGCGGTGCAGGCCAAGGCGGTTGGCCAACGGCACGTAGATATCCAGCGTCTCCTGCGCAATGAGCTTCTGCTTGTGCGGCTTCTGGAAATCCAGCGTGTTCATGTTGTGCATGCGGTCTGCCAGCTTGACCACCAGCACGCGGATATCTTCCGCCATGGCGAGAATCATCTTGCGGATATTCTCTGCCTGCGCCTGCTCCTTGCTGTCGAAGGTCATCAGGCTGATCTTGGTGACGCCGTCCACAATATCCGCAACGTTTTCACCAAACTGGGTATCGATATCTTCAATAGTCGCGCTGGTATCTTCAACCGTATCGTGCAGCAGGCCGGCACAAATGGTTGCTTCATCCATGCGTAGTTCCGCCAGCTTGTACGCCACGGAAAGGGGATGCGAAAGATAGGGTTCGCCGGAAAGCCGCGTCTGCCCCGCATGGGCGGCAGCCGAGAAGACGTAGGCCTTCTGTATCAGCGCCACATCTGCATTGGGACGGGATTCCGTAACCTTATCGAGTATTTCCTGTATCCGGATCATATGGTTAGTTTGCAACCTCGTACAACCGCTCACTCTTGGGAATCCACCAGCGGTCTATATTGTGGGTAATACCTGCGGGTGCAGGGTCTATACCCTTTATACGTCCATGCACTATGGGCAGCGAGTACGGCACGTACAGGAAGCTATAAGGCTGATCCTCGTGCAGAATACGCTGAACTCCGTCATAGGCTTCCTTGCGGGCGGCACGGTCAAGGGTGGTTCTTCCCTTATCAAGCAAGGCATCCAACTCGGAATTGCGGTACTTGCCGTGGTTCAATCCGCCGGGACGGGCCTGCGAAGAATGCCATACCTGAGCAATATCCGGATCCTGAAGGATATTCCAGCCCAGAATAAGCGCATCAAAACGCCCCTTCTCCACAAATTCCTTCAAAAATGCCGCCCATTCAACCGTGCGTATCTTCACAACTATGCCCACATCTCTGAGCATGCTCTGGATGATCGTCGCCGTCTTGATGCGCTGCTCGTTGCCCTGATTGGTCAGAATGGTGAACTCGAAAGGCTGGCCGTCCTTGTCTATGACGCCGTCACCGTTGGTGTCCGTCCACCCTGCTTCCGCCAGCATCTGCCGTGCTTTGGCGGGATCATAGGGATAGTCTTCAATGGTATCGTTGTAAACCCAGGTACCCGGCTTGTAAGGCCCCACCGTGGGCTCGCCCTGCCCGAGAAGAACGCCTTTGATGAGCCCCTGCCGGTCTATGGCTGTGGTGAGGGCCTGACGCACCTTCTTGTCCTTGAACCTGGCTTCTTCGAGATTGTAGCCAAGATAAGCGTATCCGAAGGAAAGGTACCGGAACTTGTTATATTTGCCGTCCCAGTCCGCCCCCTTGGTCTGGAACAGGTACTGCTGCGGAGTAAGGTTCATCATATCGAGCTTTCCGGCCTTGAGCTCAAGGAACATGGTGGAAAGATCGGGAATGACGCGATACACAATTTCACTGATATACGGCTTGCCGAGAAAATAGGTATCGCTTGCTCCAAGCACCAGCTTGGAACCGCGTTCCCATTCCTTGAAACGGTAGGGGCCTGCTCCCACGGGTTTTTCCGTCAGCGGAGAGGAGACCACATCCTTGCCTTCCAGCAGATGACGCGGAAGAATATCGTGCATCCACGTAATCAGCGAACGCGCAAAAGGCGTGTCGTATTCAACTTCAAACGTATAATCGTCCACCAACGTGAACTTCTTGATCTGCAGATAGTCGTCCGCATAGGGTGTGGGGGTTTTCGGATCTATCATGAGCTTGTAGGTAAATTCCACGTCACGTGCCGTGAGCGGTTCACCGTCTTCCCACTTCACATCCTTGCGCATGACTATGCGGATGCGCTTTCCGTCATCCTGCACATCATAACGCTCCGCAGCCCAGGGCTCCACTTCAAGATCCTTGTTGTAGCGAAGCGGCGCAACGTAAATATAGCTGGCAATATCATGCGATCCTGCATCGGCAGTAAGGATGGGAATCATATTGGCAAAGTCGCCGATGGTTCCCAGAATGAGTCTTCCGCCGTATTCCGGCTTGCTCACCGGAAACTTTTCAACTTTTTTTTCTTCAGCCGCAGGGGCAGCTTCCACGGTTGTTTTCTGCTTTTCCTCTGCCGGTTTTTCCTGAGTTGCGGAGTCTCCACAACCAGCCAGCAAAAGAAATATGCCCAATGAAAACATTACAATACCATTTCGCAGGACATCCACATTCAACGTGCGCGTCATTATTTCCTCGTGCTATTGCCAATTCCGGCGGATAAGGTATTCTAACAAACGTATGGTCAATATTGCGCTTAAAAACGCCAAGTTTCAAGCCAACAAGCAGACACCCTATTGAAAATCTGGATGAAATCGAATAAATTCGCAGTCCGCTTCATGTTTGGGGGCCTCTGAAGCGGTCTACACGTATCATCCGACATATATCCTGTTTGCAAAGGAGCCTCGTACAGTTATGGACGAAGCATCAGCGAGACGACTGCTCAACACACTCGTGGAAGACACCATTCCGGAATACATCATTGATGGTTCCCGATATATCCTTGAATCCGGAGGCGTTCAGAAGATCAGCCTCAAGAAGAGCGAGGGCTATTGGGACATCGAAGGAACCGTTCAGGGTGAGGACTTCCAGATATACTCCCCCAAGCTCAATGTCGACTTTGAAGAAGATTCAGTCAACTACATGTGCAATTGTCCGGAGGCCTTTTCCGGTGCCTGCCGCCATGTAGGCGCTGCCGCCAT